>JAAZBN010000197.1 GCA_012513795.1 Bacteroidales bacterium
ACCAGAAGGGATAGAATGGCTCTGGTAATGACCGGCAGGAGGTGGCTTTTTTTTGCATTATTGCCATAGAAGATTCCAAAATATTGAAAAACGAAACATAAGAAGCTTGACAAAAAGCTATAAATTGCCAATATAAAATCCGATAATGAACAGGAGGCTGATTTCAATGGTATTATGGTTTGTTCTGATATCCGGAACAATCACCGGCCAGGTAAAGGAGACAGGCACCCCTTTCATCAGGAACTTTGCCAAGGGAGATTACAGTGCCAGTACCCAAAACTGGGCAGTTGCCCAGGATGCAAAGGGATTCATGTATTTTGCCAACAATGACGGCCTCCTCCGGTATGACGGTGTTATCTGGCAACTTTATCGTATACCGAACCACTCAATGGTCAGATCAGTTTACATTGATGACAGAAGTGACATTTATCTTGGAGCTTACAATGACTTCGGCAAGATGGTGACTGCACCAAACGGTGAACTCACCTTTCGCTCTTTCAGGGACCTGATCCCTGAAGAATACAGGAACTTTGATGATGTCTGGAATGTTTTTGAATACCGGGGCAAGGTAGTCTTTCAATCATATTATGCAGCTTACTTCCACAGAGACGGCACACCCATGACGGTTGTTCCTGCTCCCTCAAGATTCCAGAACTCCTACAGTGTAAGGGGGAGACTGCTCTTCAATGATGTTGTGAACGGGCTCATGGAGTTTGACGGAACCAGGCTCGTCAGTCTGCCTGGATGTGAATCCCTTGCAGGTCAGGATATATGGTCGGTACTTCCTTTCGGTAATTCCAATGAGATGCTGGTTTGTACCCTGGGTGAGGGTCTCTTTGTCTATGACGGTGCCGTGTTAAGGAGGTGGAATGTGCCGGTCAGCAATATGCTCAGGCGTGACCAGATATTCAGTGCCACCGGGCTGTACAGTGATCATTATGCCATAGGCACAATACTGAACGGGATGATGATCATTGACGGGGAGGGAAACATTATTCAGCACATCAACAAGAAGAAAGGCTTGCAGAACAACACCGTACTGGACCTCTTCACTGACAGGACCGGAAACCTCTGGCTCGCGCTGGACAACGGCATTGATCATATAACCGTGAACTCTCCTGTAACCTTCATTCAGAGTGCGGACGGCTTCGGAGCAGGTTATGCTTCAGTAATTCATGACGGACTTCTTTACCTGGGCACAAACCAGGGATTGTATGTAAGGAATTGGTCTCAGGAGGGTGACACCGGATACAGAATGATCCCCGGCACATACGGGCAGGTCTGGTATCTGGGTGTTCATAATGGCGTACTGCTATGCGGACACAACAACGGGACCTACCTGGTGAGAGGTGAGACTGCCTCACTGATAAACCGTATCCCGGGAGGATGGAAATATCATGAGCTCACTAACCATCCGGGTTACATGATAGGAGGGACCTACAGCGGTATCATCCTCTTCAGGTGGGAGAAGGGAACATGGAGGTATGTAAGGCAGATTGAAGGGATGACTGAATCATTCAGGGTCTTTGAGGAGGATTCAAAGGGAGATATATGGATGAGTCACGGATTCAAGGGAATCTTCAGGATAAGGTTGTCGGCAGACCTTGATTCCGTTACAGATGTAAGGTTTTATAATTCCTCAGACGGCCTGCCTTCAGACTTTTACCTTAATATCTGTCGCCTGCAGGGTCAACTGGTTGTGACATCCGAGACAGAGATCTATGAATATTCACCTGATGAGGACCGCTTTGTGCGGTCAGCATACTTCAACCAGATTCTCAGTCCTGTGGTTGCTATATCCTACCTGAAGGAAGACAGTGATGGCAATATCTGGTATGTAGCCAGGAACCGGGCAGGGGTTTTCAGGCTGAGAGAAGACTACTCTTACCAGCATATCACAACACCGTTCCTTCTCCTGTCAGGCAGGTTCATGCACGGATTTGAGTCTTTTTATCCCTATTCACCAGATCATGTGATCATTGGTACCGAGGATGGATTCGCGCACTACTCGTCACATACCACCTTGCCCGGTTATGATGGCTTCTCGGTATATATTACACGCGGGGAAGCATTGCATCAGGATTCAGTTTTTTACTACGGCCGGACGAGGCCGAATGCCGAAGGAGGTCCGGAATATAAATTCAGATACGGACATAATAATCTCAGGTTCAATTTTGCTTCGCCGGTCTATGATAATGCTGGGAATATCGAGTACTGTATCAGATTAACGGGTTATGATGACAGATGGTCAGCCTGGAGTAAGATATACTATAAGGAATATTCCAACCTTCCGGATGGCAGGTTTATATTCCAGGTAAAGGCAAGAAACCAGCTTGGCATAGAGAGTCTGCCTGACT
>JAAZBN010000198.1 GCA_012513795.1 Bacteroidales bacterium
CTACTGCCTACTGGTACTGCCTACTGCCTACTTCCTAAAGAAGTACCCCTTCTGCCTCCTCTTTTCCGCAATATCATTAGCAACATAAACCTTTTGGCCGGTGTACGGATCAAAGCCAAGATAATACATCGCTGTTGCGAGGGTCATCGGGGTGGGAGTAAAATCCTGAACCTGTTCGGGACGCATACCGAGACCGGCCAGTTCACGGGCCAGTTCGGACATCTTCTTTTCCGTAGTGCCTGGATGGGAAGAGATAAAATAGGGTATAAGCTCATATTTCAGCCCTTGGGTCCCGGTTATTGACAGGAACTTCTCCCTCAGCTTCCTGAAGTGCCTGAAGGGGCTCTTTCGCATAAGGTATAATACTTCGTCGTCAGTATGTTCAGGGGCCACTTTCAACCTGCCGCTTGTGTGGCCCACTATCAGCTCTTCAAGATATTCCTTCTCATCCTTTCCGGCAGCCCTGTTGTACTCCTTCATCAGCAGGTCATATCTCACCCCGCTGCTTACGAATGCTTTTTTTACATAGGGCAATGAGTTCACCCTGCGGTAGAGGGCGGTCAGTTCCCTGTGCGAGGTATTGAGATTATCGCAGACCGATGGCCAGATACATGACGGTCTGCCGCATTTCATGCAGCGCCCGGTGTCACGTCCGGCCATTCTGTACATGTTTGCCGATGGCCCTCCCAGATCGGTCAGATAGCCTTTGAAGCCCTCCATTCGGCTGATCTTTTCTATTTCCCTGAGGATGGAGCCCTCGGAACGGCTGCTGACAAACTTGCCCTGGTGGGCTGCTATGGCGCAGAAGCTGCACCCCCCGAAACAACCGCGATGGATATTCACTGAGAACCTGATCATCTCCCATGCCGGTATGGCGCCCTTCCTGTCATACCTGGGATGAGGCGCATAGTTGAAAGGCAGTTCATAGATGGCATCAGCCTCCACCTCCGTGGCTGGTGTGAACGGAGGATTGACCACCACCACCATTTCACCGCACCGCTCGGTGAGTCTGACAGGCTTCATGCTGTTACTGGTCTTTTCAAACAGCACGAAGTTTTCAGCATACGCCCGTCGTGAAGCCTTGGCCTCATGGCAGGGACGGAGTGCTTTGTCAGTGACGCCGGGAAGAGATGGCAGGCTGCTGTCTGCCGGCCACAGGTAAGCTGACTGGGGCAGGTCAGTGATCTCTTTCATATTATCTCCCCCCTTCACTCTCCCGGCAAGCCCTGCCACAGCTCTCTCAGCCATCCCGTAGATAAGCATGTCAGCCCCGCTGGAGATGAGTATGGATGGCTCAAGGCTGTCCTTCCAGTAATCATAGTGCATCAGGCGCCTCATTGAGGCCTCAATGCCTCCAATGACAACAGGGATTTCGGGAAAGAGCCTTTTGAGTATCTGCGTGTAAACAATGGTTGCATAATCAGGCCTGAATCCGGCTGCTCCCCCTGGCGTGTATGCATCATCAGACCTCAGTCTCCGTGCAGCGGTGTAATGGTTCACCATGGAATCCATGTTCCCGGCGGTGACAGCAAAAAAGAAACGGGGTTCTCCCAGCTTGGTAAAATCGCGCAGATCATCCCGCCAGTTGGGCTGAGGAACAACAGCCACCTTCATGCCCTCCGCTTCCAGAACCCTTGCAATTATTGCGGCACCGAAAGATGGATGATCAATATATGCATCACCGGTAAAAAGGATCACATCAGGCCTCTCCCACCCCAGCCCCTTCATTTCCTTTAATGACGAAGGAAGCCACGTCGCACCTTTTTTTTCATTCTTTTGCACGCCTCCAAGTTACATATTATACATAAATTGCTTTCCTGATTGCTCTGAAAGAATTATCTTCAACATTCAGGTCATTTTTCATGAAAAGTGTGTTCAATGATACTGCAAAATGATCATTTTATCTTCAGGACATATTATCAGAATGTTGAAGGGAAATTCCTCTAAGGAACCGGCATGGATGCTACCGGTGGTGATTATCATTGCACTGACTTTAATGACCCTGGAGCCGCTCAGTGCCCAGGAGACAACCTCAAGGCCCAGGCTGGGTCTTGCACTCAGTGGCGGCGGAGCCAAGGGACTTGCCCACCTGGGTGTCATCAAGGCTATGGAGGAAGCAGGGCTTAAACCGGATTATATCACGGGTGTGAGCATGGGAAGCATCATTGGCGGCATGTATGCAATGGGCTATACTCCTGACAGCATAGCCAGCATGTTCAGGGAATATGACTGGGGCCCTGCCATGTCTGACAGGATATCGGAAAACAAGATCATCTTCCTTGAGAAGAAGCACTTCCATAACAGCCTTATTGCCCTTCCAATCACCAGGAATGCTATCCATATACCGTCAGGGCTGATTAGCGGACAGCAGATTGAGAGCGGCCTGAATCACTACTTCTGGCCTGCAGCGGGAATAACAGACTTTTCAAGGCTCCCTATCCCCTTTCTCTGCCTTGCAACAGACGTGGTCACAACGAAAAAAGTGATCTTCCGGAACGGATACCTTCCTGATGCCATCAGGGCGAGCATATCCATACCTTCAATATTCTCACCGGTAAGGACAGACACGGCTGTCCTGGTTGACGGCGGTGTGGTCCGCAACTATGCCGTTACAGAACTGAGGGAGATGGGTGCCGATATTGTAATAGGCTCATACGTCAGCTTCAAGGGTTATACTGAAAAAGACCTGGAATCAGCCTATGGCATATTAAAACAAATAGGATTTCTGACCAGCCTCGCAGACTATGAGGAGCAAAAGCGCCAGACTGATATTATGATTGAACCGGATCTTGCCGGGTTTAATACAATGTCATTCAATGAGGTCGATTCACTTATGGCCAAGGGCTATCGCGAAGCCCTGAAATTCAAGGATAAGTTCAGAAAACTGGCAGACTCTCTTGATTCATTCGGACCACGTGAACCGGTGCTGCCATTGCCCGATGTAAAATATTACAGGTTTGACAGCATCAGGGTCACCGGAAACAAACTGATCACCGAGGAACAGATAATAGGTGTCCTTGATGTCGCTCCCGGAGAGAATGCAGACAGGGAACTGCTTGAGGAGCGGATTGAACTCCTGTATGGGAAAAACTGGTTTGAGAAAGTGAAATACAGAATAATACCCACAGGCAACAAGATGATACTTGAGATAGACTGCATTGAACGACCTAAAGCAATGCTCTATGTATCTGCTCATTATGATCCGTGGCTCAGCGCGGGAGCTGTGGTCAGCATCTCGGTAAGGGACCTGCTCACAACAGGTTCGGTAATCAACCTGGATTCATACATCGGTCAGTACTACCGCTTCAGGCTCAGTGCCATCCAGTTCGTTGACAAGAGTCAGAAATTCGGGGTGGAAGCCTCACTCTTCACAGATAACACAAGGCTGCCACTGATTGCACTTAAGACTGAGACAGGCCCTATGCTCAGCCAGAACCTCGTCACCTCCCTTTCCCTTAGTAAAAGACTCAGCCTCAATCACCTGATGACACTGTCGACATCGCTTGAGAATCAGCACCTAATACCTGATTTTGTGGCCTCTTCCCATATCACCAGATTATCATATGATTACCTGAGATTCATGTACACTTACCAGGCAAATACCCTGAATCAAAAACATTTTCCGGATCAGGGGATCACCTATGGAGTCTCTCTGTCATCATCAAAGCTGCTAAGAGGAGCTGTACGGATTTCATCAAGAAGATTTGTATATGGACCGGACGATCAGGACTCACCTTTCTCCTTTAACCGCACGTATATGACGAGAGCATGGTTTAACACCTTTGTCTCGCCATCTGAAAAGGTGACCCTCTCCATGGGTGGGGATTTCCTTTTCAGCACCGGCACAGATTCAATCACAAAGGGAAGCGATTTCTGGCTCCTGGGAGGAACGGAACCTCTGACTGACCATTCAATCACAGCCATCGGGTTCCATCCCAACCAGGTACTGGTAAGAAACACCGGCGGAGTGCGTTTCAGCACTGACATTGAGATTGCCACTGACCTGCACCTTATTCTTGAGGGGAATATCTTTGCGCTGACCGAACCCGACAGGAAAGACGGCTTTACAATCATGGGAGGGTATGGTATAGGAGCCGGCTATATGACCGTGGCAGGCCCTCTGAAAATTGGCATCATGCACGGATTCTATGACAGGCAACTCTTATACAGGAATATCAAGGGATATATCAGTATGGGATTCTCATTCTGAACCCCGGGTATGGCCTGATTGTTGATTGTTTCAAGGGGGCAATTCCCCCGGATTCATTATATGAACATCAACACCATCATATTGCAGCACAGGAGCATCTGCAACCTGGTAATCCACAGGAAGGTCAGGCAGAGCTTTGACATAATCTCGGATATGCTTGACAATGTGTCCGTTGGAGCTCTCCGTGATGAGTTTGGCGAACTGCAGATGACTTACAGGAATATCCTCAAATATACTGTTGAAGGAATAGATGACCCGGAAAGACAAAAGGTATACAACAGGTTACTGCAAAACATACTTCGGTTGAATGACAGGATAAAACAGGACATTTTGGCACATCATTCCGGATGGTACACATATTCTGTCAGAGCACGCGAGCAGATGGAGGAGAGACTCAGAGCAGGAACCATTATCCAGAGCGTGGATGACCTCGTATTCAAATCGCGTCTTGATGATCTGCTTGGCCTGGCTGAGATTGAGAAAACAGGGCCTGCAAATGAAACTGCAAAGGAGACTGAGAGGCTTTCAGGGATCATCTTCAACCATCTGTGGCTGACAGACTACTACGGCGAAGCCGAAGAGAGCCTCCTTAATATCCTGATGGAGTCTGGCCGGTTTGAATGGCATGATATTGCATCTTTTGTAAGTGCTGTTACACTGAGCAGCCTGCGTGTGTGGGACACTGCCAAGATAAAACTCCTTGCATCACTCACCGGCAAGAATATGCCTCACGTTGCCGAGAGAGCGTTGACAGGCCTGGTGTTCAGCCTTCACTACTATGATGACCGCCTGAACCTCTACCCGGATGTTCTGGATTTGGCAGATGAACTTGCAGAAGACAAAATGTTCACGGAGAGATGCCGCATAGTCGTCTTGCAGGCAGTAAGGTCACGTTATACCGAGAAACTGACCCGGAGAATGACAGAAGAGATCCTGCCTAAGGTGGTTAAACTCAAACCGCGTATTGAGGAAAAGCTTGACCTCGACAAGATACTGGGAGACAATCCCGAAGAGGGTCAGAACCCCGACTGGTCCGAGATGTTCAGCGGTTCGGAGGAGATGTTTAAAACCATGGAAGAACTTACGAACCTTCAGATGGAGGGCTCAGACGTCTACATGTCAGCTTTTGCCGGACTTAAGAGATTCGACTTTTTCAGGGAATTGCGAAACTGGTTCATACCTTTCTATCCTGATCACGAGGCCGTTGACTCAATATACAGGGATGAGATCCTTGGCCCTGCCATAAATGAACTGGCGGAAGCACTTTATAAAACACCCTTTATATGCAACTCTGACAAGTATTCGCTGGTACTGAACATGAAATACCTCCCTGCTGAGCAAAAGAGCATGATGCTCAAGGTATTCAGGATGGAACTTGAGGGACTGGAGCAGATGAAGTATGATAATGAACTAACTGACCCGGCAGCAATCTTCAGGACCAATGTGACTCAATATGTGCATGACCTCTACAGGTTCTTCAAACTCTCAGACTTCCGCAATGAGTTTGATGACCTGTTCACCGGCAGGCTGGATATTTACAATTCATTCTTCTACAGGAATATATGCGGATCTGTCGCTGATGACAGGTCCATGGCTGATTACTTCTTCAGCAAGGAATATTATGAAGATGCCCTGGCTCTCTATCTCACAATCATCAAGACGGTGAAGGATGATGCGGAACTCTTTGAAAAAGCCGGTTATTGTTACCAGAAGTCAGGCGAGTATGAAAAAGCACTTGAAAAATACAACCTGGCGATCATGATTGAGGCACGCACCTGGACCCTCCGCAGAAGCGGATATTGCCTACGCAAGCTGGGCAGGCCGGATGAAGCGCTGAAATCTTACACCAGGGCTCTGCAGAATGAGCCTGATGATCTCAGCACAATTCTGATGACAGCCCATTGCTGCCTGGATACGGGCAATTATGATGAGGCGCTGAAACACTACTTCAGAATTGAATATGAGAGTCCTGGCAACTCGCGCGTGCTGAGGCCCATCGCGTGGTGTTACCTTGTTACTGGTAAATATCCGGAAGCAGAGAAGTATTTTGAAAGGCTGTCAGAAGCCGGGCTCACTCCGTATGACATGATCAACATGGGTCACCTGGCATTGTGCCAGGGTAACATCCGCTTGGCATCAGAGCATTATATCAGCTCTATGACCGGCACTGAGATGACAACCGAAGCATTCATCAATGCTTTCAATGATGATATACCCCTCCTTACAGCAAACGGCGTCAATGAAGATGATATCCCTATCGTTCTTGATTATGTTCTGATGAGCCTGAAAAAATGAACCTCATTGGTTCTGGAACATTCTGCTCTTCAAACACTGGTGGAGGCCATGGTCTGGTTATCTCAATTGTCATATCCTTGTGATAATGCATCATAAAGATGCCCCTGTTCTCGTAACCATCCTGCCGGTTGTCACGCCTGAAGTCAGGCTCAAGACATAGCAGTGCAGGGTTGAAAATGCCTGGATCCCGTAAAAACTCCTTCCCTCCGGTTGCGAGCCCTCCGATGAAATACCAGCCAATATCAAACCCACGCCATGCAAAGCTCTCTGCCATGGGTTCGGTCTTGAACTTCTTCAGGAACCGTGAACTGAAAGCCATTGATGCAGGTGATTCATAATCCACATAACTATCCAGCGGGATCAGGAGCTCAAGATCATAATAGTACTTCAGATCTATTGTTTCAAGACCTCTGATCTCTGGATAGCCCAGCACCTTTATGTCATATCGTCTCTTCAGGCCGTGAAGGGCAGAAAAGACAGTGCTCACAACAGAGGAATTGCTTGATGCGAGTACAATGATGTTCTCCCTGTCAGGCAGGAGCAGGCTCTCGATTGAGGCAACATGGCCGTGGACATTCCGCCCTGGTGACACTCCCGTGTAATAATGAGAAGTCAGCCTGGCACTGTCTGTTGCAGTACTGTCATTCAAAGTACGTGCAATCCTGTTCCACAGGTCAGTTGTTGCCGGATCATACATTGCACTGTCAGCATAAAGAAAAACAATCCTGCTGTCAGGATGATTCCTCAGTTCACCGGCCATGATCTCCCGGACAACTGTTTCCGAAGGAAAGACCCTGTAGAGGGTAGGCTTGTTTTCAACAATGTTGCGGTCGCGCAACGAGACGGGAGAGACCAGGGGAATATCCCGCTCAGCTGCCCATCCGGCTAACTGCTCAAGATGATATGAAAATACCGGCCCTATGATCAGATCAACATTCTCCAGGGTACCTGAATGCATAAGCCTGTAAATACCCAGGGTATCAGCACCCGTGTCATGTACCTCCATCTCCACTGTCAATCCCAGAGTCCGGAGGCTGTCAACTGCTATCAGAATGCCTTCATAAGCCTCCAGGAAAGGAAGGCTGCCGTCATAGATATACGATGAAGACCTGGTTACCTCCCTGTATATCCTGTTACCCTGTGAATCGAGGCCGGCGGAATCTATGTAGCTGCGGGCATTGTTCTCACTGATAAAGAACGGAAACAGAACAGCTACCTTCACTGATCCGTGAAGCCTGTCAATCACCGTCCTCTCCGCCGGTATTGTAAATACTTCCGGCTCATCCTCAATGAGAAGGGTATCAGCAGGTATAGTATCTGCAGGAGCTTCTATGACCGGTTCTTCCTTAATCCTTGGCTGGTGCCGGGACGATACCCTCCTGCGGGGTATCATCAGGTAATCGCCCTCGTGAGGAAACAGAAGTCCCTTGTTTGCACGCTTCAGCTCCCTGACAGTAATACCATACTCGTTGGCAATTGTCCCCAGGGTCTCTCCCCTCCTTACTCTGTGATAGATAAATCTCTCATCCTGTTGTTCAGGGGAGGGGATCGGCTGAACGGCGGGCCTGGCCGGGGTGGCTGATCCCGGTGTACTATCCGCCTGTCCACCAGCCTGCTCTCGTGTTTGGATGCCTGTACTCCTGGCTGCCTGACCCTGTGCCACCACTGCGGCAGGTATCCTGAGTACCTGCCCCTCCTTAATGCTGTTGTCTGTTATACCGTTTTCACGGATCAGCAGTTCAACAGTGACACTGTATGCCCTGGCAATAGAATAAAGCGTCTGGCCCTTCAGTACAGAATGCATGTAATAGACTTTGCCCTCCGAAACAATTTTTTCAGTGGAGATATCAACCCTCACCGGCTGCTCCTGGGCCAGAACCGTGACAGGCAGCGACAGGGCCGCTGTTATCAGCATAACCGCTGCCCGACGTATAAGGAAGAGACTCTTTTTTTCCTTCATTAAAAATTCAATTCTTGATAATTTACAGATCCCCCTCAGTTTTTCATTGTTTCTGTTTATCGAGGTAGCTGTTCACATTATCCTCAATCCTTGCCAGGGGATCCTCTGTTTCAGCTCTTACAAATTCCCTGCCGGTGATTTTCTCGAAGAGTTCTATGTACCGCTCAGATATCTCATTCACAATATCAGGGGTCATTTCCGGAACCTTTTCTCCTTCCCTGCCCTGGAAGCCGTTGGCCATAAGCCACTCCCTCACAAACTCCTTGGAGAGCTGTCTCTGCTGTTCGCCCCGGGCGAACCTCTCCTCATAACCGTCTGAATAGAAATACCTTGAGCTATCGGGAGTATGTATCTCATCAATGAGAAATACTTTTCCGTCATGTCTGCCAAACTCATATTTGGTGTCTACCAGTATCAGTCCCTGCCTGGCTGCTATCTCTGTCCCTCTCATGAAAAGCTTCATTGAATAATCCTCCAGCATGCGGTACTCTTCTTCAGCAACCAGCCCTGACCTGATGATCTCCTCAGCGGAGATGTCCTGATCATGCATACCATGCTCAGCCTTCGTGGTGGGTGTAATCAACGGCCTTTCAAACTTCTGATGCTCCCTCAATCCCTCCTTCAATGGTATGCCGCATATCTCCCGTCCGCCTGACCTGTAGAGCCTCCATGAACTTCCCGTCAGGTAACCCCTGACAATCATCTCCACAGGATATGGCTCACATCTTACACCCACAGTTACATTCGGATCAGGTGATGCGATGTTCCAAACAGGAACAATATCACTTACCTCTTCCAGGAACATTGACGCTATCTGGTTAAGAACCTGCCCCTTGTAGGGAATACCTTCAGGAAGCACCACATCAAATGCCGAGATACGGTCAGTAGCCACCATGAGGAGATATCTGTCATCAATGTTATATACATCGCGAACCTTGCCCCGGTATACTCCCTTCTGGCCCGGAAAATTGAAATCGGTTCTGGTTATAGCCTTTGCCATTGATCTTTATTGTGATTTTTTTAATTCCTCATTTGCTTTCTTTTCTTCATTGTCATAAGCCCTGACTATGTTTTTGACGAGACGGTGTCTGACAATATCCCTCTCGTCAAAACGGATGATTGAGATCCCTTCAATGCCTGCAAGCAGACGCATAGCCTGCAGGAGTCCCGACTCACTCCGCCTTGGCAGGTCAATCTGGGTGGTGTCACCTGTAAGGATGAATTTGCTGCTGACACCCATCCTGGTAAGGAACATTTTAAGCTGGCTCACCGTTGCATTCTGTGCTTCATCAAGTATTACAAAGCAGCTCTCCAGGGTACGGCCGCGCATGAATGCCAGAGGTGCTATCTGCACGGTCCCGTCCTCTATCCACTGCTCCAGTTTGCGGAAAGGGATCATATCATGCAGTGCATCATATAGCGGCTGGAGGTATGGATCAAGCTTGTCCCTCATATCGCCGGGAAGGAAGCCCAGCCTCTCCCCTGCTTCAACGGCCGGCCGGGTCAGAACAATCTTCTTTACCTCGTGATTCTTCAATGATCTCACAGCCAGCGCAATGGCAGTATAGGTCTTACCGGTGCCCGCAGGTCCTTCGGCAATGATCAGATCATTGGTGTTGTATTCCTTTACCAGTAGAAGCTGGTTAACGGTGCGCGCCCTTACCGGCTTACCGTTTGTGCCAAATACCAGGGCATCCTCGAAGTCACCGCTGGCGGCGGTACGCATGTGATCATCATCCAGGAGAAGCCTCTCAAGGTCTCCCTCGTCAAGGCGGTTATACTTCCTGTAGTAATCAATCAGCTCCGTCATCCTGTCTGTGAACACTGACACCTCTTCCGGCTCACCGATACATTTCAGTTCATTCCCCCTGGCAATGATACGTATCTTAGGGTAATAACCCCGTATCTGGTCCAGCAACCTGTTGTTGGGGCCCAGCATGACCACCGGATCTACCTCGTCAAGCAAGATAACACGCTCAGTCATCACCCTCGCTTCTGCCGGTCTTTCTGAAGGGTCCTCCCTGTATCCCTTATGATCCCTGTCGATTTTATCCATCAGTTATTCCGCAAAGTAAGTTTATTTTTTGCAGAAGACTATCTTTGCTGTAACAAATTTAGGATGCCACTGATCACGCTTACCACCGAGTGGAGGGAGGATGATGTCTTCAACGGGATAGTGAAGGGAAAACTCTCTTCAGCCTGTCCGGGAGCTACTGTTGTAAACAATGCTGCAGCTATCCCCCCTCTCAATATCATGCACGGAGCATTCGTGGTCAGGAACACTTACAGCCACTATCCGGAAGAGACCATCCACATGATATTCATCAGCAGCGAAGGCTCGGGAGAGAACCCGCATCTCCTCGTAAGATCTCATAACCATTGGTTCATCGGGGCAGACAACGGCATGTTTAATCTTATACTCAACGCTGCACCTGACCTGATCATAAGCCTTGATAACAGCGGTAATGATGATGAGATAACACTATTCGTCGGAGCTGCTGCAGCCCTTGTCAACGGGAAATCACCGGAAAGCCTGGGGAAAAAGATCACATCGCTCTCCGAAAAAGTGCCCCTGAGGGCTACCATTGACCGAAATGTGATCATCGGGAGTGTCATCTTTATCGACTCCTACGGAAATGCTATTACCAACATTACCCGGGAGGTTTTCTTCAGGGTATTTGAGGGAAGGGAGTTCAGAATCATGATTAAAAGCAATAATTACTATACCGAAAAAATAAGCAGGTATTACAGTGATGAACCGGTCGGAGAGATAGTCACCCGCTTCAACACCATAGATCTGCTTGAACTCTCCATCAACGGAGCCAACCTGTGTCAGCTCTTCGCTGTTGAGACAGGAGACGCTGTGAGAGTGGAGGCAAGAAACCAGGACCGTGAAAACAACAGTCTTTTCTAAACATTAACTAAATGAGAGAAAAAACATTAAGGGAGTTCAACAGACTACTGGACATTATGGATGAACTAAGGGGGAAGTGCCCGTGGGACATGAAACAGACAAACCAGACACTGAGGAAGCTGACTATAGAAGAGACTTATGAACTTGCAGATGCCATATTGCAGGATGATAATGATGCCATCAGGAAAGAGCTGGGCGACCTGATGCTGCACGTTGTCTTCTATGCTAAGATCGGCTCGGAGACAAATGCATTCGATATGGGAGATGTTCTGGAAGGCATTAACAGTAAGCTGATATACCGCCATCCACATGTGTTCGGTGATGTGAGCGTTACCAGGGGCGCCCGCGAGGTAGAGGAAAACTGGGAGCAGTTGAAAATGAATGAACACGCAGGCTATAAGCCGGTCCTCTCAGGCGTTCCTTCATCATTGCCGGCTACAGTCAAGGCGAACAGGATTCAGGAAAAGGTAAGAGGCGTGGGATTTGACTGGGAATCGCGCGAAGAGATATGGGACAAGGTAACTGAGGAACTGAACGAACTGAAGAAGGAGTTAACCTCAGGCAATCAGGTTGATATAGAGTCAGAGCTGGGCGATCTCTTCTTTTCACTCATCAATGCTGCCCGTCTCTACGAGATAGACCCGGAATCAGCCCTTGAAAAGACCAACAGGAAATTTATCAGCCGCTTTAATTACCTTGAGCAGAAGACCCTGGCAAAGGGCCGTTCACTGCGAGACCTGACCCTGAGCGAAATGAATGAGATATGGGAGGAGGCCAAACAGTTTGACAAGCCTTTGTAAAAAGGAAACTACAGTATAGTTATTTGTCCGGCCCCTTATCCTTATTGTGCCCGTCTTATTCTGACTGCCTGCCAAACCTGTAACTCAGCATCTGATAGATGACTTTCGCAGCCATGAAATCAGGAGCTTTGTTGTTGTCAGACGGGCAGAGCTCAACCACATCAAAACCGATGACGTTTTTGTGCGTGAACACATCGCGGAGGAAGAACATCAACTCCCTGTAGTCTGGTCCCCCTGGCTCCGGAGTACCTGTTGATGGCATCACCGAAGGATCGAATACATCAAGGTCAAGGGTTATGTAAACATTCTCCGATAACTGATTCAATGCCTTGTTGTACAGAGATTTATCAAGATAGAGGTCATGTGCGTAGAAGATCCTCTGCCTGTCAACAAAAGGAAGTTCTTCGGCTGCCATGCTGCGGACGCCCACCTGTACCAATGGTGCATATTCCCTGGCTCTTGCTGCTGCACAGGCATGGTTAAGGTGTGATCCCTCATATTCCGGCCTGAGATCGGAATGGGCATCAAGCTGGAGGATTGAAAGATTGTCAAAAGCCTCGGCTGCAGCACGAAAGGCGCCTATGCTGACGGTATGGTTCCCTCCTATCACTACTGGGAAACGGTTCTCACCGAGGATGCGTAAAACGGCCCGGTAAACTGCGCCGGTGACATCGGAAGGATCATCAGTGCACTTTAGCGGTGCAATGGTATGAATACCTTTCCTGTGAACCTCAGATCCTGTTTCTATATCATAGAACTCGAGGGCGGGTGATGCCTTAAGAATAGCATCCGGCCCCCTGTCGGCGCCACGGATGTAAGTGCTGGTGGCATCATACGGAACCGGTATGATGATGATCTGTGACTCATCATATCCGTAAATAACTTCTTCTCCTCCGAAGTTGGTGGCAGCCATGCTATTTTTGTTCTGCCGGTTTTGCTTTTCCTCCCTTTGGTGCAGTTGCCTTACGGGGTTTGCTATCCTTTGCGGGCTCTGTTTCAGTGTTATTACCTGTGTCACCATCAGTTGAGGGTGCGGCATCTGATTCAGGTTTTACTGTTTCCTTCTCTTCTTCCTTTTCTTCCGGTTGTTCCTCTTCCTTTACAAGCAGGTTCAACTTATGAAGGATATTATACCAGTGCAATACCTTCCTGATATCGGAAGTATAAACCCTGTCGCGGTCATAATCAGGCATAACCTCTGCAAAATAACTCTTCAGATCTGCATCAGGCTGCTTGTGTGAAACTGCTTCGCCCCCCTCTTCCTTATCAAAGATCAGGTCCATAACCTTAGAGAGGGGCATATCCTCTCCTGTTGTGAAGATCGAGATCTCGTCCAGGGCGCTTACCCTGGCTGTGGCGCCGGCGCTGAACCGCCTGCCTGTTTCAAGGTTCTCTACTATGACTGCATTTTTACCCTGTGCAATGAACTTAAACAGGGTGCCTTCACCGGAGATAGAGAGAATATCTTTCAGGTTCATTTCTATGAAAATTAGTTGTTAGTAATTTTTCTATAAATCTTTATCAGACAATATTGCGTTCTTTCTTGATTTTTTCCCATGCTTCATTTACTGCCTTGAACTTCTCCTCTGCAGTTTTCCTGAACTCTTCTCCAAGGTGGCTCACCTTGTCAGGATGGTATTTCAGCGCCATCTTCCTGTATGCCGCCTTGAGCTCTTCGTCAGTGGCGGAGCGTTCCACCTCCAGGACGCGATAAGCAGCATCAGTAGCGGGGATGAACATGTTTCGAATTGATTCATAATCACCCTGTGAGATGCCCAGATAACCGGCTATGGTCTTTATGACATTTGTCTCCGCGGTCTCGAACCGGTTATCCGCAGCTGAAATATTGTAAAGAATATGGATGAGCTGGAGCCTCGACGGGTAATCCATATTATACCTTATCTGGTTGCATACTTCTCGCAGGGGAATGTCCTGCTTCAGCAGGTCCCTTAGCATCTGAAGCGCCTCCCGGGCTGTGTCAGGTCCGAACTGGGATACGAAAAAGCGCTTCACGTAATCCAGTTCTGATTTCAGCACCTTTCCGTCAGCTTTCATGACAGCGGCAATGAGCACTATCAGGCTCATCCCGAAATCGCCCGGGGTGGTACGGTAAACCCTGCGGTCACCGGTCTGCTGCTGCCATGTCACGGAGGTACCGTCAACAACTGATCCGATAAAGAAACCAAGAAGTGCTCCTATCGGTCCTCCAAAGACAAATCCAAGGCCTCCGCCTATCCATTTGGCAAACTTACCCATCACCTTCCCTTTGCTGCAAGACGGAGCATATCTTCATGGATCTTCAGAACCTCCGGAATGATCATTTCGTTATCAGCGTTATTGATAATGTAATATGACTGTTCTTCCCGCTCCTCATCCTCAAGCTGGTTATTGATCCTCCTGATCACCTCTTCACGTGTCAGGTCATTTCGGCCCATCACCCTGGCTATTCTCTCTTCCACCGGTGCGGAGATGGTCACCACCCTGTCAACGAGCGAGTCTGCCCCTGCCTCGAAGAGTATAGCAGACTCCATTATCACATAAGGCACCTGCTCACTGTCAGCCCATTCATCAAAGAGACTGAGAACAGATGGATGTACCGCGGCATTCACCCGCCTGAGCAGATCGGGTCTGTTGAATATCAGGCTGGCGAGCTCCTTCCTGTCCAGCATGCCGGATGAATAGAGATCCTTCCCGGCTATCAGATTAATCTCTGACCGGACATTCTCATTGTTATTCATCAGATCCCTCGCCACCACGTCGGCAACAAACACGGGAATCCCCAGAACCCTGAAGATCCTGCAGACG
Organism: Bacteroidales bacterium; assembly: GCA_012513795.1. GTDB lineage: Bacteria > Bacteroidota > Bacteroidia > Bacteroidales > VadinHA17 > SR-FBR-E99. The sequence goes on from JAAZBN010000198.1 coordinate 14,985, forward strand.
GTTGTTTTTCCGCTGCCTATTCCGCCGGTTACTCCCAGTCTTCTTGCCATGAGTGAAATGGTTAGTTCTCGCGGGATTGCTTCACTCCGAAATATGATGATTGCTGATCCTTAACCGTCACCTCAACCGTCACCCTCTTTTGTGCTGTCTGCAAATAATCAGGATATTCAAGCGGCACTTTCGATGAAAAATTGTCGTTCATACGCCTGAATGACCGGTGCTTGGTGTTTATACCTTCAATAGTGTCCAGCACATGCTGCGGACCGGTTACGCTTATACTGTCCGGCTCGGTCACTATTATGACCTTTTTTCCCTCCGCCAGTTCGACATGCAGATCGGGAATTACCGGCAACCTCCTGGTTACCAGCTTGTCATACCCGAAGAACAGTGTATCGGGCTGGATGGACAGGATATCAAAGTCAGCATGAAGCTGTTTTGAGAAGCTGTTGATCAGGCCCGAGGTGACAAGATAGTACCTGGGCATGGTACCAGGTATTCTTCGGGGAGTGACCTTTGAGAAATCTATCACCACGGGAGCTCTGCTGCCCGACAGCTTCACCTTGAGGATGGAATATCCGGGGCCACGCAGATCCATTTCAAGCTTCTCCGGCAAGTCACCGGTGACTATGCGGTCTTTAGGAGGATTGATATATCTCACAGGATAGTTTATGGTGCCCTGTAACTCCTTACTCAACTCGTTAAGATACCAGAAGACAAATGAGAGTAACAGGAAAAAGACAAAGAGCGGCAACTCCCTGTGTAAAAACTTTTCTGATCGTTTCTGTTTGTCTTCAGTCATAATCTCAATCCTCCGGAAATTTCTTCCTACTGCCTTGCAGCAACATCTGACGGATCTCTGAGAATGGCATTCTTGTCAACCCTGATCTTCACGTCGTTTGCAATTTCAATGGTCACTACATTGTCAGCAACCTCAACAACCTTACCATAAATTCCTCCTGTGGTTATCACCTTGTCTCCCTTGCCAATCGCACTGCGATAGTTGGCCAGTTCCTTCTGTTTCTTCATCTGAGGTCTGATCATGAAGAAATAAAAGACCACAAATACCAGAAGAAGAGGAAGAAGACCGGTAATAAGACTGGGGCTGTTCTGTGCCGGAGCGGCCTGCAGATAAATCGATGCGAATGTTGTCATTTGTGTTGTTGTGTTTGTTATTATATTTATAATTACTTGTTTCCGTTCATATTATGATAAAGACGACCGGGCAGGGATTTTATTTGCCACTTTTAATTATATCGGCAATAATACGCAAAATAACTAAATTATTCTCTGCATTTGACTGAACTACAACAGTTTTTGTCTGCATCCCCTCTCTCCCGGAAGTGTCAAAGATCACCTCAATTGTACCTGACCCTCCGGGCGCAACGGGCTTTTTATCAAATTTGGGTACCGTACAGCCACAGCTGGCAGATGCGGAGGTAATAACCAGGTCTGCATCTCCGGAGTTTGTATAGGTAAATATGCAACCCACCTTCTCTCCCGCATTGACCTGGCCGAAGTCATGGTCGATCGATTTGAAGGTCAGTATAGCAGTACCAATGGTGTCTGAAGGCTTATAACCTGCTGCTCCGGCTTTCGTTCTGCCACATGAAGAGATCAGCACTCCCGTCAGGGTCAGACCAGCTATAAGATTTATTATCACTCTCCTGTTCATTTCTGTACAATGGTATTTTTTTGCCATGTAATAATCAGATTTCTTCTCCTATAAGGCCTCTCCCGGTCTTTGCCATGGTTCCGCTGGCCCTCATCTCCTTAACTATCTTGTCAAGTATGCCGTTCACAAAAGTACTGCTTTTGGCAGTGCAATAGTCCTTGGCTATTTCAATGTATTCATTCAGGGTAACCTTCACCGGCACCTCGGGGAACTCTGCCAGCTCCGTTATTGCCAGTTGCATCACCAGCTTGTCCATCAGCGCAATACGCTCCACCTCCCAGTTGGTGGTGTGGGCATCAATCATCGTACTGTTCCTATCGCTATTGAGAAGTGTCTTCCGTAGCAGAACCCTTACAAACTGCTCGTCTTCCTCATTGGTAAAAAGCGGCGGAATGGCCATGCCACTGCCGGCATCCTTCTCCCTGAACTTACCCACCGTATTGCGTATCATGACGGTTACAAATGGCAGGTCATCATTCCAGTAGACCGACTGTTCTTCAAGGCAGAGAGCAAGGTCTTCCGATGCGGGAAAAAATCTTGTTACAAGCTCCCTGATAAATTTCTGATCAGCACGATAACTGTCCTCATCAGAATTCATGTAAGCTGTGTATACCTCCCACTGGCTTATCTCCCTGAATACTATTCTGACCACCTCCGGATAATCATCCCATGAGAGGCCCTGCGTTGACAGCCAGCGGTTCAGCGCTTTCATACTGTTGAGCCTGTCCTTTCTTGTCCATAATGCCGGGGTGGCCTGCGCATACCTGCGAAGCTGGTCATTCTCACGCAACTGTGCAATTACCCTGTTGTCGGCAAAACGCCTGTTCGGATTGAGGTCTTCCGGTGAGGGCATCTTCTTCATCCCTGACAGTGTTAGCTTCTCACGGGCAAGGTCAGAGAGTGCAATCAGCAGAAGAAGCAGATAGTGATAGAGGTCGTAGGCCTTTCTGATGCTTAACATCAGCTCCTGTTCAGCCGCCTCGAGGTCATCCAGCTCCTTCCTGTTGCAGGCATAGAGCACAGCCAGCGCCTTTATCCTGAGTTGTCTTCTGCTTATCATTTAAAGAACTCTTTTTTTCAGGCTGCAAAGTTATAAAAAACGGTTATCAATAAAATGACAATGCCAAAAAAGTACCACAATTTAAATGGTCCATTTTGATATGAAAAAATAATTGTTACATTTGACCATGCTAACCGGTTGAAACCCTAAAACATTCGCTACTGATGGAAGACGAGAAAGGAAGAATTGAAGGCCAGAATGAGAGAAATGACAAGGAGGAGGTATTCACAAAAGTTGTAAGGGCAGGTAAAAGAACATATTTTTTTGACGTCAAGTCAACCCGTCATGAAGACCTGTACCTGACAATCACAGAGAGTAAGAAGAGACTCGGGAAAGAGGGCAAGATGTTCTATGAAAAACATAAGATCTTTCTCTATAAGGAGGATTTCGAGAAGTTCACAGAAGGTCTTCGTGAGGCAGTGGAATTTGCCGGCAACGGAGAAGCAATACGATCACTGACAGACAGTGTCAGTGAACCAGATGAAGCAGTAACAGAAGTGCCTGCAGCCGAATTCTCCGATGTTGATTTTGATGAACTGGGCACAAAGTAAAGATGCCAGGCTTAAAAGAGTAAAACAGCCAGATTAGATGGATTATTTCTTATTGGCTCTTGCCATTGTTCTGATGATCCTTGGCATAGCAGGATGCCTGCTGCCAGTCCTTCCCGGACCACCCCTGGCCTACCTCGGCCTGGTAGCCCTGCACTTCACACGCTTCGCGGATATCAGCAAGAACCTGTTCATTATCCTCGGCATAGTGGCCGTAGTGGTAACTGTAATAGATTATGTTGTTCCGATATGGGGAACGCGTCAGTTCGGCGGCTCCAAATACGGAATGAGAGGGGCTACAGTAGGACTCATTATCGGACTCTTTCTGGGGCCGGTGGGAATCATTGTCGGACCATTTATTGGTGCCGTAGTGGGTGAACTGATATTCAAGGATGACATCAGATACGCACTGAAGGCCGGATTCGGCAGCCTGCTCGGATTCCTGACAGGTGTCGGACTGAAGCTGGCCGCAGCCCTCCTGATGACCTTCTACTTTGTCAGGGCACTCATAGTATAGATTGCCAATTGTCGATTTTGAGTTCGGAAATCGACAATTGAAAATGCCCCTGACCTTCCTTCCGTCCCGTACACGAAGTGTCGGGACAAAAACTGCCGACTGCCGACTGCCGACTGCC
>JAAZBN010000199.1 GCA_012513795.1 Bacteroidales bacterium
AGGTCAGCCGATGCGACAATCATATTGGGAATTTTCTCAGCGAAGAGTGAGAGGAGCGTTGCAGAGGCATTGCGAGTGGCATCATTCTCCTTCTGTGCCACCGCGTTGAAATCAATGTCAGGAACGTCTCCCGCAAAGAAGCTCTGCAGCTGACGTGCCGCTGAAGGATTTTCCGCTGCCCATGCATCCCGCCTCTCTCTCCAGGCCTGAGCTTCAGCCTTTCGGATATTTAGATTCTCCTCGTACAATTTCCTGACATCACTGAAGATCAGGAATGGATTTTCCGGGTCTCCGCCGAGGGCCGCAACTGACTTTTTAAATGAGGCGCCGGCATGTGTCACAGGCTGGCCGTGGGTTGATGTTTTGCCCTCGAAGCTGTTTTCTGCTTCATCAATAAGGCCTTTGCCCATAACTGTCCTGCCAATAATCAGCACCGGTTTTACCTTTTCATCCACAGCCATGCGGAGGGCGCCACGTATCTGGTCATGACTGTGACCGTCGATCTCCATTACCCTCCAGCCCCAGGCCCGGTATTTGTCGGCAGTATCCTCCGACGTCACTGCGGATGTTTCTGTAGAGAGCTGTATATCATTGGAGTCGTAGAACATTATCAGGTTGTTAAGCCCGAGGTGTCCGGCCAGCCTGCCTGCTCCCTGTGATATCTCTTCCTGTATGCCTCCATCAGAGATATATGCGTAAATCTTGTGTTCAAACAGCCTGCCGAAGCGGGCTGCCAGGAATCTTTCCGCTATGGCGGCTCCGACTGCCATAGTATGGCCCTGGCCCAGCGGTCCGGAGGTGTTCTCTACTCCCCGTTTAACGTCTAGCTCCGGATGACCGGGCGTGACGCTGCCCCACTGGCGGAACTGCTTAAGATCATCAAGGGAATAGTTGCCTGTGAAGGTCAGCACCGAGTAGAGCATTGGTGACATATGGCCGGGATCAAGGAAGAAGCGATCCCTGTTTATCCACTCCGGGTCAGCCGGGTCAAACCGTAGGAATTCGGAATATAGGATGTGAATAAAATCAGCACCTCCCATAGCACCGCCGGGGTGGCCTGAGTTAGCCTTCTCCACCATTGCCATTGACAGGATGCGGATATTGTCTGCTGCGCGTTCGTTTACGTTCTTAGTCATGATTATAATATAAGCCTTAATAATAAAGTAAAAATAGATAAAAAAGTTTAACCCTTTACCGGTCAGGCGTTATAGGTTGAGGAGGCGGTATCGCCTCCACGACCGGTCCAGTTGGTATGGAAATGTTCACCTTCCGGCCTGTCTGTCCGTTGGTATGTATGAGCCCCGAAGTAATCACGCTGTGCCTGCAGCAGGTTTGCCGGCAGCCATGCAGAGCGATAGCTGTCAAACCATGCCAGGGCGGCGCTCATGGCCGGGACTGGTATGCCTTCACTGACTGCATTGGCTACCACTTGCCGCCAGCTGTCGCTGTTTTCTCCGAGGATGCCGGTGAAGTAATTGTCCATGATAAGGTTGGGCAGCCCCGGTTCACGTTTGTAAGCCTCGTAAATCTTGTTGAGGAAGGCTGAGCGGATGATGCATCCCCCCCTCCATATCATGGCGATTTCGCCATAGTTAAGAGCCCAGTTGTACTCGGCAGCCGCATTTCTCAGCAGGTTGAATCCCTGCGCGTAGGAGACGATTTTGGAGGCGTAAAGCGCCTTGCGGATATCATCAATAAACTGCTGCTTATCCTGAAGTGCTCTTTTTGCCGGATTGCCGAACAGGGGAGAGGCCTTTACTCTCTCCTTTTTCATTGAGGAGATGAACCTGGCAAAGACCGACTCGCCTATCAGGCTGAGGGGCACCCCGTGATCAAGGGCGCTGACGACGGTCCATTTGCCTGTTCCTTTCTGTCCGGCTGAATCAAGTATCTTCGTTACCATGGGCTCTCCGTCATCATCCCTGAAGCGCAGTATCTCTCCGGTAATCTGGATGAGGTATGAGTCCAGCTCACCCTTGTTCCAATCGTCAAAGATGTCAGCCATCTCATCATAGGTGAATGCTCCTGATTGTAGCATCAGGTGGTACGCTTCGCATATCAGCTGCATGTCACCGTATTCAATGCCGTTATGGGCCATCTTTACAAAGTGTCCGGCACCATTGTCTCCTATCCATGTAACACATGGAGCGCCGTCAGAGGCGCGGGCTGCTATTGAATGGAAGATATCCTTTACATGAGGCCATGCTGCCTTTGATCCGCCCGGCATCAGCGAGGGGCCCAGCAACGCTCCCTCCTCACCTCCGGAGACACCTGTGCCAATGTAGAGCAGACCCTTGCTCTCCACATGGGCCGTCCTCCTGATAGTGTCAGGAAAGTGCGAGTTGCCTCCTTCTATTATTATGTCTCCCTCATCAAGCAGCGGCACAAGCATCTCAATGAAGTCGTCAACCGGCTTGCCTGCCTTGACCATCAGCATCACCTTCCTGGGCCTGCTGAGGTTTGATATGAGTTCTTCAAGCGAGTAGGAAGGAATAATTCTTTTCCCTTTGCCACGGCCCTCCACGAACGCCGTGACCTTATCTGTTGTACGGTTGAACACCGCTATCGTATAACCCCTGCTCTCTATGTTCAGCACCAGGTTCTCACCCATCACTGCAAGCCCTATCAATCCTATGTCTGCTTTCATGTTAAAGAATTATGATACTTGTTATTTAATAATTTTAAAACCAAGGTTTTCCATTATCTGTGCAGCCCGTGAGTCATCCGTTCTGACGCTGTATGACCCGAACTCACGTCTGATCCTGTAGTTGTCGCGAAGATACTCGAATTTTTCCCTTCCGTTCCTGAAGAGTGTGTCATCGCCGGCGATGGGGTAAGTGTGCCGTACAGCCCGGGCCACAAGGTCTAGGCTGCTGTCATGTAATCCGGACAGGTCTATCACCGGCGCTTCCGGTGCAGGCAACTCCGCCGGAGTCCAGTGTTCCAGCGGTAATCCCAGTGTCTCTGCTACCACCCTCACAGAGCTGATGCTGGCATTTGCCTTTCCGTCAACAGAATAGCCAGCTATATGGGGAGTGGCAATGTCTGCCAGCTCAACCAGTAGTGGATCAGCCCCTGGCTCCCCCTCCCAGACATCGAGGCTGGCGCCTCTGAGCAATCCTTTTTCAAGTGATTCGCGCAGAGCGATGTTGTCAACCACCTCTCCGCGAGATGTGTTGATAAGGAGTGCGTCTTTCTTCATCTCCGAAAGATTATGGAGTCCCAGGAGATGGTATGTTTTGTCCCGGCCCTCACGGGTGAGGGGGACGTGCAATGTCAGTATATCGCTCTCTGTCAATAATTTGCGAAGGGAGTGGAACTGAGACCCGCCCCTGCCTGTATCGGTATGCAAATCTGTGCCTTCTTCCCGTCTCTGCCTGGGAGGATCATTCAGCAAAACCCTCATGCCCAGGGCGCGGGCGGCACGTTCCACCTTCGTACCGACGTTCCCGACCCCTGCAATCCCCAGTGTCAGTGACGGAAGATCGAGTGAGTGCTTCTCTGCCAGGAAGAAGAGGAGTGAGGTGACGTACTGCATCACCGAGTCCGAGTTGCACCCCGGGGCATTGGCCCACCTGATGCCATTTTCATTCAGCCAGTAAGTATCTATGTGATCAAATCCTATGGTTGCCGAAGCTACTATCTTAACCCGGCTGCCCTCCAGGAGGCTGCGGTTGCATTTCGTGCGGGTGCGCACTATCAGCGCATCCGCGTCCGCAATCATTCGGGCATCAATACTACGGCCCGGAGCATAAACCACCCCGGCAAAAGGCTCGAAGGCTCCCCTGATGAAGGGTATCTTATCGTCAATAACGATCTTCATGAGTCTGGTCGGCTGCTTTCCACAGTCCCGTTGCAGGATTGGAGATGAAATAGAACTCTTCTCCGTCAGCGCTCCTGTGGAAGCCTGTCTGCAGGCTGAGCGGATCATATTCTTGCATTAACGACGCCAGGTCGCCGAAACCATACCCGACAGACTCAACCTCCTCACGGGTGAGATGCCCGGCGGCATAGGTCACCCTGAACCGGTTCTCGGGCGAGCCGTGGATAAGGTGAGCTGCAGCACTCAGGTTCTCCTTAAGATCATCATTGCCATCCGTGAAAGAAAGGATCTCCGGCGTAGTACGGTAACCGTACTTTCTTATCAGTTGATCAATAGCATGGTCCTCTCCAAAGGTCTTAACCCCAGGAGCAAGCACAACCAGCTCACCATCATCAGCAATGGCCATACGGGTGCGGTAAATGCTCTTGTTACCGAGCCATGTGCTCTTGTACTCTTCAGGATCAAGCCATACGATCACCTTCTTCAGTCGTTCAGGCAGGGTGGTAAAATTCACTTCCCGCGAGAGAGCCGCAGCCTGGTTGAAGCATTCGATATCATCTCCTGCAAACAGGCCCCTGATCTTCAGCCTTCCCTCACTGTCAGGCGCCACAACTGTAAGGATATACAGCAGCGGCAATCGCGGTGCAGCTATCTCCGATGCCCTGTTCAGCACCGCCCTGACAGGATTGTCAGTGGTACCAAGGATGTTTTCTATGCCATATACTGCGCCAATAAAATGACTTTTATTGATAGCCTCGCTGCCTCCGCACCCCACGAAAACATTCTTGTTGTAGTTGGCCATCCCCGTTACCTCGTGCGGGACCACCTGCCCCACCGAGATGATCAGATCATGTCCTCCGGAGGCTAGCAGCCTGTTGACCTGGACAGGATAATCAAACGTCAGCCTGCCTTCAGTGACACCTGCAATGAATGAGGCGGGCACTCTTCCCAGTTCCTCAATATCAGTTCGCCACCGGTGTTCACGGAAGAGAGAATGTGGCACTATGCCGAACATTTTCCCGAGCTCAGCACCGGTCATTGCTGCATGTGTGCCCAGAGCCGGAAGGATGTCAGTCACACGCTCCCCAAGGTTTTCCCATAGGAGTTCGGTCAGCATGCCGGCCCCTGAATGAGCACGCGTGATGTCAGGTGGCAGTATAAGAACCCTTTTCCTGTTGCCAAAGGCTTCCAGGACTGTTTTCAGGGCTGATCTTACCTGATCTCTCCCCAATTCCTTTTCTGCACCACTTTCCGAATAGTATATCATAGCATTTCCTTTTTACCATTTTGGTTTTTCCGGCAGCGACAGGCGGAACTCATCAATCAGCCTCTCCTCGTATTCGCCTCTGTAGGTGCCTGATAGAAATCTCTCAAGCGCCTCGTCATGGAACAGCTTCCATGACATGTTTTCTTGTCCCGGCACTACCGGGAAAAACAGAGCCCCGTTATCGGTGGCCGCTTTGAGATCGCCCGGTGCGTCACCAATCATCAGTATCCTGTCATGGGGATACCTGCCTGTCGCCGCCATGGCTATATGTTCGCTCTTGGTTCCCTGTTCCTGTCCGGCTATTGCCTTGACGAACCCATCAATTGAGTGTTCTTTCCACTCCCTGGTAAGTGCTTCCAGGGGTGTCTGTGAAACAACTATTGCGTCAGCCGCCATGCTGATTTTTTCTATAGCCCTGCGGGCATAGGTGAACGGCGGGGTGTTACGGAGCCATCTGGCGATGTCTTCATTTATGGCGAGGGTCCAGAGAAGGACCTGCTCAAGGGCAGGGTGGGGGTGATGCTCCACGTACCTGCTGAAGGCCGGATTGCCCAGCCTGGTCTCCTGACTTACCCACTCGCGGAGAGGTTCCATATCCGGAAGAGTTATTCCGGTCTCAACAACTTCCGGCCTCAAAGCCAGCAGCTCCATCACCCTGATCAGGGCCGGGAAACGATTGATGCCCCGGGTCACGGAATAGAGATTGACAAAATCCCATGTCTCGCGGACATATTTCGCAATGGCGAAGAGGCCAAAATACTTAACCGTGTTAGGGCAGAAGAACTCCTTATGTTTCACTTCCATTGTATCAAAGACGCAGCCATCGGAGTCTATCCCTATAAAAAAATCCTTTTCCGGTTTGAACTGTTCCAGAGGACTCATGTTGTTTCTCTTTGGCGGTTACCGTTACAATGACAACCGGGAGCCGTAAAAGTTCCCGTTAAACGCCGCTGTATGCGCTGAATCCGCCGTCAACGGGTATCACTACCCCGGTGACGAATGAGGAGGTGTCAGAGAGAAGGTAAAGCATTGTGCCTACCAGCTCTTCCGGTTCAGCATACCGTCCCATTGGCGTCGCAGAAATAATCTTTTTTCCCCGCGGGGTCATCTCGCCTGTCTGTTCGTCAGTGAGCAGGAACCGGTTCTGGTTGGTAAGCAGAAATCCCGGTGCGATGGCATTGACCCTCACCCCGGCAGGGGCAAAATGGACTGCCAGCCACTGGGTGAAGTTGTTGATAGCAGCCTTTGCGGCTGAGTATGCAGGGATCTTGGTGAGGGGTCTGTATGCATTCATTGAGGAGATATTCAGTATGGCCCCGCTGCCTTTTTTTACCATGTCCTCAGCCAGGATCATTGTTGGAAGCACTGTTCCCTTGAAGTTAAGGTCGAAGACTCCGTCGAAACCTTCGATGTCAAGTTCGAAGAAGGTTCCGCCAAGCTCTTTATCGCTGCCGATGCACTCTTTGGCCGTGGTGGCAGAGGCTTTATTGCCCCCTGCACAATTGATCAGGATGTCTAACGATCCGAACTTTTCCCTGATCTCTTCCCGGGCCCTGATGAGAGAATCCCTGTCGGTTACGTCGGCCCCGATGCCGACGGCCAGCCCGCAGTCGGGTCTGGCAGTCATCTCAGCAGCCGTTACTGTTCCCCTGGCAGGTTTGACATCAAGGATTATCACTGTCACCCCTGCGCTGCAGAGCCCTTTAACCAGGGTCATCCCTATCACCCCGCTGCCGCCGGTGATGGCGGCCACTTTTCCTTTCAGATCGCTGAAATCATTCATATCTTATTTTGGTTTAATCAATTACAATTGGTTTGTATTTAGGCACCAGCAGTTTCATCACTATCCATCCTATCAGGTATGCCACGGCACAGATGCAGAAGACGATGAAGTAGCCTGCCCTGATTCCTTCGAATCCGAGTAGGTTCATGGGTCCGTTCAGATACCTGGCGCCGGCAGCCAGAAGTTCGCTGGTCATCACTTCGGCCCTGCCGTCAACCAGTGTTGTGCCTGATGCAAAATCAAACAGTGCTCCTGAACCTTTATTTATAATGAATGCGCCTATGCCGCCAGCCATGCCGCCTATCCCGGTGACGGTGGCAATGGCTGATTTCGGGAACATGTCACCTATTGTGGAGAAGAGGTTGGCTGACCATGCCTGGTGGGCGGCTCCGGCTATACCAATAATTATAATGGGGAACCAGTATGACAGGTGTCCCAGCGGCTGGGCCAGCAGTGCCAGCAGGGGGAAGAATGCAAAGATCAGCATCGCGCGCATGCGGCCGGCATAGGGATTCATTCCCAGCCTGTCAACAAAGAACCTTGGCAACCAGCCTCCTATAATGGAGAGCATGACGATGGCGTACAGGACAAAGATGAGTGTCTTTGCCATGGTGGTGTCGGAGGTAAGTCCGTATACATCACTGAGATAGGCAGGTGTCCAGAAGAGGTAGAACCACCAAACGCCGTCTGTCATGAATTTGCCAAAGGCGAAAGCCCAGGTCTGTTTGAATTTGAATGTCTGCAGGAAGGGGATCTTCTTTTCAGGTTTTTCAACGTTATTGTTTGCAATTTTCTCCGCTATGGCATCCTGGTTGATGTAATCAAGCTCGACTTTGTTTACCAGCGGGTGTTCATGGGGTTTCTTGTACATGAAGATCCAGAATCCCATCCAGATGAAACCTATTACCCCGATGACAATAAATGCCATCTCCCATCCGTATCTGGCGGCAATTACGGGCACGGTTATCGGAGCAATCAGTGCCCCCACCTGGGCGCCGGAGTTAAAGATGCTGGTAGAGAAGGCGCGGTCTTTCTTCGGGAAGAATTCCGCCGTGGTCTTGATGGCGGCGGGGAAGTTACCCGCCTCACCGAGGGCCAGGACGAACCGGGCAAAGATAAAGAGGGTGACACTGACCGTGGTCACCATCCCGATGTTGTCAACAGTACCTATTATCTTTCTTGCCTCCTCAAACCCTACAAACCATTTGCCGGCGGTGATCCCTGAGGTGGCAATGCCGCAGAATGCATGGAGCACGGCTCCGGCCGACCAGACGCCGATAGCCCAGAGGAATCCCTTTTTTGTATCTATCCAGTCAACAAACCTGCCCGCGAAGAGCAGGCAGACGGCGTAAAAGATAGAGAAGAGACCGGTAATTGTACCGTAATCATTGTTGGTCCAGTGGAACTCGGGCGCTATGAAATCCTTCCAGGTAAGGGAGAGGACCTGACGGTCCATGTAGTTGATGGCTACCGAAAAAAACAACAGTCCGGTGATTGCCCACCGGTAATTAGTCATTTTCGCATCTGTGGCTGTTGAAGACATACTGTTTGGATAAAAGATTATTACTTATCATAATAGATCATGACTCTGCCCTGACATGCTCTGCAGTTCAGGATGCCGATGATCTGATTCTTTTAATGATTTCAATTGATTTGCTTACTGTTGCAGTCAGTTCTTTCCAGCCGGCTGTGCTGACTATCCTGTCAGTTATCAGGGCAGATCCCATGCCCACGCATGTTACGCCGGCGGCGAACCACTTTTCAAGGCTTTCGGCTGAAGGTTCAACACCGCCTGTGGGCATGATGCTGGTCCAGGGGCATGGACCTTTAACGGCTTTGACAAATGATGGTCCTCCAATGGCGTTGCCAGGGAAGATCTTCACTATCTCCGCTCCGAGTTCCTCGGCCTGTGATATCTCTGTCACTGTACCGCAGCCCGGTATCCAGAGCACTTTTCGCCGGTTGCATATTCTTGCCACCTCCGGGTTGAGTGATGGCGCCACAATGAAGTCAGCTCCCATCTGCATGAAGATGGCTGCAGTAGGGGCGTCAGATACTGATCCTGCCCCTATCATCATATCAGGCAAGGTTGTCCGGACCCATTTCATGACTTCGGCAAAGACCTCATGGGCAAAGTCGCCCCTGTTGGTAAACTCGAAGACTCTTGCACCGCCTGCATGGCATGCGGCAATAACCTCCCTGCACACCTGCACGTCAGGATGCCGGAAGAGTGGTACCAGGCCCGTCTCTTCCATGGCAAGGGCTACATTGATGCGTCTGAAACGTGACATATTTATGATTTTATCAGAATCCGAAATAGTTCTTTGCATTGTAATATGAGATCATCTCTACCATCTTTCCGATGGTTTCCATCTCTGATGCCGGAAGTTTGCCCTTCTCAATATCTTCGCCGAGCATATTGCATAGTATTCTCCGGAAATATTCATGCCTGGGATAGGAGATAAAACTGCGTGAGTCAGTGAGCATTCCCACGAACCTGCTGAGGAGCCCCATCAGTGAGAGGGCATTGAGCTGGTTGATCATGCCGGTCTCCTGGTCAAGGAACCACCATCCGGCTCCGAACTGTATCTTACCGGGGATAATGCCATCCTGGAAGTTTCCGGTCATTGTGGCTATCAGCTCGTTGTCCCTGGGGTTGAGATTATAGAGTATTGTTTTTGTCAGTTTGCCCTGGCTGTCGAGACGGTCGAGGAACCTGGATAGCGTTTTGGCAACAGTAAAGTCGCCTATGGAATCATATCCCGTATCAGGTCCCAGCTGTGCAAACATCCTGCTGTTGTTATTGCGCATTGCTCCGTAATGGAACTGCTGCACCCAACCTCTCCCGG
>JAAZBN010000200.1 GCA_012513795.1 Bacteroidales bacterium
AGGGTCCGGGTCTTATTATTACCCACATTCCTTCCTCAGCGGCGGTAGTGATGAAACGTGAGATATCCCTGTTGTCAGTACGGAAGTCATAGATGCCCTCTTCGCTCTCGTGATGGTTCCAGAAGAGGTACGCCGAGATTGTATTGCATCCCATCGCTTTTGCCATCTGTATGCGATGACGCCAGTACTCTGCCGGGACTCTTCCCGGGTGGATCTCGCCGCTTATTATCTGGAACGGTTTCCCATCAAGCAGGAACTCTTCCGTGCCCAGGGTAAAGGTATGCCTGTCTTTCTGAGACTGTCCCTGAAGTGATGAGACGATCAGGAGCAGTGCCAGAGTACAGGCAAAACGACAAATCACAAGATTGTCATTCATGATCCTTGATATGTTTATTATCAAAATGGCAGAGAACTCAGACAGCGCTCTTGGCCCATATGGGAAGAACCTGTTTCTTAAAGGTCTCCTTTTCATTTATGAGCGCCTCCATATCAAGTCCGATTGTCTTCTGTGCTCCTGCCTTTGAGGAGATATCAGGTACCATCACTTTGTCAATACCCCTGGCAGCAAGCACCTTTGCCAGCTCTATCCGTGCCTCGAGGCCCCTCATGATCCCGTTACTGAGGATTGATGCCATCTCAATCGGGGCGTGGAACGAACCGCCATGGCTGGCAGCGCAGAAGTCCCACCTCCACTGTGACTGCCTTATAAGGGCCAGCAGTGGTTGCATGGTTGCCTCATCAGCCCCGGCATCCCATGCTGCTTTCGCTTCATAGTGAGCAATGACGAGGATCTCTTCCAGGTAGTTTCGCAGATCAGCTATTTTGTCCTGCCTTTCATACACGTTGTTCATCAGTTCCTCTTCGCTTTGCCTGTGACATACGGCACATGTGGAGGAGATCATGTTCAGCGGGCTCTGAACGTGATGGCTGGTGTATTTCACGCCTCCCTCTGCAATGAACGGCATATGGCAGTCGGCACATGCCACATCGCGCTGGCCATGAATACCCATCCTGAACAGCTCATAATCAGGGTGTTGAGCCTTGAGCATCGGGGCTTTGCTGATAGCATGGGACCAGTCGGCAAACTCATAACTGTCATAATAATCCTGTATGGCATCTGCCGTCATTCCCTTGTCCCAGGGGAATGTGAGGTACTTACCGTCACCTTTGAAGTAGTATTCCACATGGCATTGTGCGCATACAAGGCTTCGCATCTCCTGGTGGCCTGCATCTTCAATCTTTTTGCCCTGTCTTTCAAAGGCTTCTCTCAATGCAGGACGGGTGATGGTGAGTGTCATGTTCTCAGGGTTATGGCAGTCGCCGCACCCGATGGGGTTGGTTATCTCCGGTCCCAGCTCCGCCCAGGTGGCTTTATAGAAGCTCTCAGGGCCGATCTTTGCCATCATCCGTGGCACATCAGGGCTTTTACAGGCCCAGCATGTTCCAGGCTGTGGCCCTGTATCAGGGGTAAGTGGTCCACCGGTACGGAGAGTGTTTCGGATATCCTCCACAGCCCAGTAGTGGCCCCTGGCCTGGGAATAGTCCTTTGAGAAGGAATAACCTGCCCAGAGTACCACAAGTTCAGGGTCGGTTGCCAGTACATCCAGGGGCTTGCTGCCGGCATGTTTGCTCCTGAATGATGTGTCAGCTGTCATAAGCCACGACTTGTATTCCCTGGGGTAGAATTTGCCCCAGGCGCTGTTGTCTGTTTCAAAGGGCTGGAGGTCAGTAGGAGGCCGGTATGCATATTTTGCCTCACTTCGTCTTTCAACTATTGAGGAGGCGAGCATGCCGAGGAAGAAGACCACCAGGGCCGTTGCGAGAAAGAGCAGCCAGCCTGCCCACGGTTTTTTTGAGATGAATTCCCTGATTGACATAGATGATTGATTATTAGGTTGGTTACAGGTTCTCTTTCAGTGTGGGTGTTATTGCGAAAGGAGTTGAGGAGATGCTGTTAATCCTGTCATGCGGTGTGTTGCGGTGACAGTCAAGACAGTGTCTGTCGCGTCTGCCTGTCATGGCTTCCAATGGCCTTCCCGGGCCGTCAGAGAAGAGTGATTCATGGCAGCGTAGGCAATTCTCCTGCACCACGCGCCGGCCAGGTTCCCTGATATATATGGCCTGGGGTTCATTGCGCAGGGTAAAAATGGTAGCATGCCTCAATCCGTCACTTGCCTTGAAGTAGTACTTCCGCACGAAGCTGTCATGAGGTACATGGCAGGCATTGCAGTCAGTGATGCTGCGGTGTGCACTGTGTGACCAGGTGGCAAACTGCGGGGTCATGATATGACAGTTGATGCATACCCTCGGATCATCAGAGAGATAAGAGGTAGCGTTGGATATTTTCAGCAGGTAGAATGCAAGGCCTGTTATTGCTCCCAGAAGGACGATAACAGGAATGCGCCATTGTGGTGGCGGGGTAAAGAAACTTATGAGTTTTCCAGGTCTGCTCATTGCAGTTGCCTTTTTTTAGTCCGGGTTATTTTTTGCTTCTGCCTTGCCGGATAAAGACAGAGGAGGTTAAAGGAAATTCACAAAACAAAGAGCGACAAGCGCTGTGCCGTAGCGCTTGTCAATTGTCAGCGACTCCCTTATGACTGTTGGTTCCCCGAGGTAAAACTCAGCGAAGGTTCTGTCATGCAGGTCGTGCAGGACAGTGTATAGTCTCTCCTCGAGAGCCTCCATGTCAAAGTAACCTGCCAGCTCACATACAAGGCCGCCTATTTTTTCTTCGCAGGTGTCATCCTTGTACATCCAGGCAAAGATTATTCCTGCTGAAATGTGCTCGCCGTAGTAACCGTTGGCTACAGCCATTATTGTACAGAGTTCGGAACCGTAGGGAGGCATATCAACCTCATCACGGGTTACCAGCTTGGCAGTGGCAGGCAGTACCGATGAATAGTTCATTATGTTGAATTCGGCTATGCCTGCGTCATGCAGCGCCATGTGATAGGAGCCGGGATGGATTGCATATTCGCTGCATCCCGAGCCCTGGGTCACAATAAACTCATGGGGGATTCTGTTTTGGAAGACTTTAACCATTTCGCATATCAATAATTTGGGTTCAAAACCGGCATTGAACCGGTAGAGACAAATATACCTAAAAATCAAAATCACACATAACTGGTAAAAGATTATTCAGAGCTGCTACAATACTGTCAAAGAAGAGGAGCTGTTATGGATATGGGGATGTTGTGTATGTGCATGTTTCTCCTGGCTAAACGGGAGGTAGAGAACCAGAAGGGATAGAATGGCTCTGGTAATGACCGGCAGGAGGTGGCTTTTTTTTGCATTATTGCCATAGAAGATTCCAAAATATTGAAAAACGAAACATAAGAAGCTTGACAAAAAGCTATAAATTG
>JAAZBN010000201.1 GCA_012513795.1 Bacteroidales bacterium
GGTCCGCACCATCCGGCCCAGAAATCGAGCAGCAACAGTTTGGTGTCACCCCCAAGTTTTGAATAGAGTGATACAGGATTGCCATCAACGTCATTCAGGGTGAAGTCAGGCGCCTTCTGACCTATGGCAACAGCCTTGAGTTGTACAAGCCTCTCCTTCATGGTGATCACTGACTGAACCTTATTCAGGGAAGTATCAAGCTTACCCAGCAGCCCTTCCAGTTCACCGGCATCAAGATAGTATGCCATCTCATTAATGATGGCAGGTGTAACGTATGATGACGGGTGGTTGTCAATAAACTCCCTTCTGAGCTCATTCTGTCTTTCATCAAGAGTGTTCAGCTCCTTCTCAAGCTCAGAGGCCAGCTCCTCGTTTCCCTCCATCCTTGCAGTACGGTAACGGTCAAATATTTCTGACATTGAAGCATTGGTCTCATCAAACATAGCCCTGAAACTGTCGAACTCAGCCTGGGTGGCCGAACCGCTCACTGATCCCATGTATAATGAATCGGCATGACCTCTGATAGTTATGTCCGAGTTTTCGATATAAAAATTGAGTCCTCCTCTTTTGCCCTTGACAGCCAGGTTGACCAACTGCGGGTATTCAACCACTCCTTCCATGGTAAATGCCCCGTTATCAAGTGCTGCAGAGTCAATGACTTCATAACCACCGGCTATTCTTTTCTGAAGGACTACCGTCTCATTTCCGGCACCGTCTATCGTTCCGGTGATTCTGAACCCGGGCTCCCTGGCACATGATATTATTGCCACAACTGTCAGCAAAAGGATAATTGTCTTTTTCATACGTTTAATTATTAATTGTTTCAATGAAAGAATTGCACATGCTTTTTTGTCTGATCACCACAATCTGTAATTGTCTTCTCATTCAGGTTACTTCTGATGAACCTTAATCAGTAAACACAATTTTTTTGTGAAGGTTCAAATATACAATTATTTAATTATTTGCCTTCACGCCCGAAATACTTGTCGAGCAGCAGTGTGGCAGGTTTGTATGATGTGGTCTCACCCTCACGGAGCTGGCGCTCCAGTTCAGGCAGCATGGCTTCCACCTCCGGGTGGCTGTAGAAGGCATGTTTCAGTGTGTCATTGATGGTTTCGTGCATTCGTGTCACTGCCTGTTCTCTCCTTCTCTCCCAAAACCAGCCATTGCTCTTGGTAATACTTACATATTCGCGAATGGTTTCCCATATTTCCGCTATTCCGGTCTTTTCCAGCGAGGAGCAGGTGAGGACCCTCGGATTCCATTTCGACGGTGCCGGCGGGAAAAGATGAAGAGCGTTCCTGTACTCCGTCCGCGCCATTTCGGCCTTACGCACATTGGCTCCGTCAGCCTTGGTAATAACAATGGTGTCAGCCATCTCCATGATGCCTCTCTTGATCCCCTGCAGTTCGTCACCTGCGCCGGCAAGCATCAGCACCAGGAAGAAGTCGACCATTGAATGGGCCGCCGTCTCTGACTGTCCCACCCCTACCGTCTCTACCAGGATGGTATCAAATCCGGCAGCTTCACAAAGTATAATTGTTTCCCGGGTTTTTCTTGCCACTCCCCCAAGAGTGCCTGCGGAGGGTGAAGGGCGGATAAAGGCATCAGGGTCAGTGCTCAGCTGTTCCATCCTGGTCTTATCACCCATAATGCTGCCCCCGCTCTGCTGGCTGCTGGGGTCAATGGCCAGCACGGCCAGGCGTCTTCCGTAGTGCCTCGTCAGCAATGAACCGAAGGTGTCAATAAAGGTACTCTTGCCTGCACCCGGGACGCCTGTTATGCCCACCCTTACTGATCGCGAGCTGGCCGGAAGACAGCGTTCCACCACCGCCTGTGCAAGTTCATAGTGTTCGGGAAGATTGCTCTCTATCAGGGTTATGGCCTGACTGAGGATGGTACGGTTGCCGCGCAGAATACCGTCAGCATAATCGTCAGCGCTTAGTCTCCTGCGCCTGGTCTTCCTGATGCGGCTCAGCATGTCAGGGTTTATGCTCGGAGGCTGGGGTACTCCCTGCTGTACCGAGAGAGCCCCGGCTGATCTCCTTTCCCTGGTCATTCTTCTGATTGCCTCCCTCTGCTCTTTTACTTCGCGCTGCTCTCAGGAACCAGCACCTCACCCTTGATCATCAGCATTACCTGTGAGTTCTTGGGATCATTGGTGTAAACAAAGATATTCTTGTATATCTGACCCTTGTAGCCTCCCGAATTAAACTTCGCCTTGATGGAACCCTTATCTCCGGGCTTGATCACATTTTCTGTAGGCATCAGTGCCGTACATCCGCAGCCCGACTTGACATGCCTGATGATCAGGTCACTCTTACCTTCATTGGTGAAGGAGAATTCCACATCAGCTGATGACTTCTGCGGAATGGTCCCGAAATTAACGGTGTTCGACTCCAGTTTGAAAACCGGGGCGTTGGCAAGCTCCTGCGCACTGAGGCCTGAAAAGTCTTCAACCAGGTTGGCTGACACATAAAGATATATGTTCGGCTGTTGCTGGCCATTTACCTTCAGGCGCACCAGGTCATTCACGTTGCCCCAGGCACCATCATTAAGTTTCGCATCGTAGGTGCCTTCAATAATACCCTTCTCCCCCGGCTTGAGGGTGGCAGGTGAAACCTTGAGCTTGAGATGAGCAGGCAATCCTTCAAACTCTACCGTGGCCGGTTCCTTCGATGTGTTGATTACTGGCATCACCCTGATCTTTTTTTCCGTCTTCTTAGTGGTGGTGAATGCCAGGTGGTTCGACTGGAACCTGACCGGACCCACAGCAAAGGTATACTGCTCCTCCAGCGTCTTTTCACGCGGGGTAACCTCTCCTTCAATTATCAGAACCGTCACAGCTGGCCTGGCATTTGAATAGACCGAGATGCTCTTGGCAAAACGGCTGTTGTAACCACGCGGATCGAACACCGCTGTAACAAATCCCTTACCTCCCGGAGGAACGGGAGCTTTGGTATAGTCTGAGGCTGTACAGCCGCATGAGGGCTGCACCCTGGTTATCACCAGAACCGAATCACCGGTGTTCGTAAAGTGAAAAACAGCTTCCTGCTTGCCGGCTTCCTCCTTGATGTTGCCGTAATTATGACGGGTGCTGGCAAAATTCAGCTTAGGCTGCGCTGCCAGCCCGGCAAAAGTCATTGATAAAACCAGAAATGTCAAAAATCTTTTCATGTGTAAACTATTTGATTTGAAATATCACATGGAACCCTCATGTTACCATATTTGTTCTCATTCTTGCCTGTAATGAAACAACATTCAGGTTTCATAATACATATACTTACTGCCCCTTCCGGGCCTGCCGGTTGTCAACTCATTTCATTAACAAAGATCAGGCCATTCGGGTTGTATCATAATAACCGCCAAAATTAACAAAAAAGTATATGTCGTTGTTTTTTTATTGGTTTATACATTAGATTTGTCTCACGGTTACTCTCTTTTGGAACAGATTTTGTTCCGATGCGGAGGCTTTCCGCCATTGCTTATGACAAGAAAAAGACCCTTAATACTGTTCCTGGCAATCTTCTGTTTTCTGACAGTCACCCCTGCTTTCGGCCAGTTCTACAATGGCATGCAGATGACCTTCGGAAAGAACCGGGTGCAGCATAAGGATTTTTACTGGACCTGGTTCAGGTTTGATGAGATGGACGTCTACTACAATGAGTTCGGCCGTGAGGTGGCCGAATATGCCTCGGTGGTGGCAAAGGAGAAACTTGACGAGATAGAAGATTACTTTGACTATACCCTTGATAAACGCCCTATTCTTATAGTCTATAACAAGAAGAACGATTTCCGTCAGAGCAATATTGGCCTTATCTCGGCCGAGGAGGACTACAACGTTGGCGGGTACAGCCGCGTGATCAAAAATAAGGTGATGCTGTGGTTCAACGGTGACCACGAGGAGTTTGACAAACAGATTGCCTCTGCCATTGCCGAAGTGGTGGTCTATGAGATGATTTATAACGCTGATCTCCGTGACAGGGTGACCAGCAACAACCAGATACAGATACCTGACTGGTATATAAAGGGACTGATCAACTATGTTGCCTTCGGATGGGACAGCGAGACGGATAACCGTGTCAGGGACGGCTTTGAGAATAACCGCTACCGTAACCTTGACAATCTTGAGTATGATGAGGCAGTCTTTGCCGGACACTCATTCTGGAAATATATTGGAGATACATACGGAGATGCAATCATACCAAACATTATCTATCTGTCAAAGATTTACCGCAATATAGAGGACGGGTTCCTTTATGGACTGGGGAAGAGCATCAAGGATACCTATCGCGACTGGAGGAACTACTACAGCGCATATTATGAGATCAAGCCGGGAGAGAACTATGTCAAACCGCCTGAAATCAAGAAGGGAAGGCACTACGAGCGGTTCACTGCAGTAAAGGTTAGTCCTGATGGCAGATATGTAGCCTGGGTATCAAATGACTGGGGCAAGAGAAAAATATGGATCTATGACACTTCTACAGGCAAGTCAGACAAGATATTTACAATTGAACCACGGTTCGAACAGACTGTTGATTACGCCTACCCGGTAATGACATGGCACCCGGGAGGAGAGATACTCACCTTCGCCAATGAAGAGAAAGGCGCCGTACAGCTCTATTTCTACCGCATGGCCCAGAAAAAGAGAGAACAGAGGACAATGCCCTTCTTTGAAAAGGTATTGTCGCTCTCCTACTCACCTGACGGATCCCGCCTGCTGGCTTCAGCCGTGATCAACGGCATGACTGACATATATGTGCATACCATTATAAGCGGCACCAACGAACGTATAACCTTTGATGTGGCAGATGACCTGCATCCCTCTTTCATCAAGGGTAAGGAAGAAACCATTATCTTTTCCTCGAACAGGCTGACTGATACTCTCACCAACACAGGTGACCCGCAGGAGAGAACAGGACTGACCTATAACCTGTTTACCTATGATCTCAGGGCACGTGACGGCAAACTCACAAGGCTTGATGAAGATTCCATGCAGGATCTCACGAGACCACTGCAGGCTACTGTTACTTCAGCCGGATTCACCGGGAACGGCAACGGAATCATGAATCACTATACCGGCATTGTTGACAGCACAATTGCTTACATTGATACCGCGCTCCATTACACTTATTTCATTAACTCACGCCAGGTCACTGATTTCCCCAGGAACCTTGAAGCCTTTGACAGGAACGGAGGTCAGGATGCAGCTATAATATTCAACGCAGGGCGATACCGGCTCATGACCGGCCCCTCAGATGAGACGGCAGCCGTTGACAACGATGACATCAAGACAACAATGTGGAGGATGGAGGAGTCAGAACTTCTCAGGGCAGCTGACAGCATCAACCAGGTCAGGGAGTGGCTCCTTGCAGAAAGGGCCCGTATGAATGACACGCTGAAAAAGCCCCTGTACGAATACTACGCCCCCGCTGATGAGCCAATTGACTTCCGGAATTACGTATTCGAAAAGGAAAAGGAGAACTTCTATGAACTCCAATGGAGGAAGGATTACATGGACATCAACCTTGACACCTCCAGGCTCAATATGCCCAATGCCCTGGTCTACACACCGGCATTCTACAATAACTACACTGCCACGCAGGTCGACTTTAACTTCCTGAACAACACCTACCAGGCCTATAACGGCGGAGCTCCATACTTCAACCCGGGACTGAATATGCTTATCAAGATAGGTACGATAGACCTGTTTGAAGATTACCGGATCACCGGCGGCTTCAGATTCTCCGGTAATTTTGACAGTAATGAGTACCTGGTAAGCCTTGAGGCACTGAGGGGTAAGTTTGACAAGCAGATAATCTTCCACAAGCAGTCATTTGACACATACAATGACACCAGCTATTACAAGATTAAGAGCTACACAACCTATATGTCGCTCAGGAAACCGCTCAGCGCCGTTCTGTCACTGAAAGGAACCCTTACCTACCGCTATGACAGCTACGTATTGCAGTCAACCGATCTGGCCACTCTCATGGCCCCGTCGTTTGACCGTCACTGGGCCGGCCTGAAGGGTGAGGTCATCTATGACAATACCCGCAAACGGACAATCAATATCTATTACGGCACCCGGTTCAAGGTGTTCGCCGAGTATTACAGGGAGGTCAATGCAAGCAAGAGTGACATGTTTGTGCTGGGAGCTGATTTCAGACATTATCAGAAGATCCACCGTGACCTGATATGGGCAAACCGTTTTGCTGCCAGCAGCTCCTTCGGCCCCTCAAGACTGATTTATTATATGGGAGGCGTTGACAACTGGATGAAACTGCCCTTCAGCAATGTGCCCATGTTTGACCAGACTGTGCCTGTCAACCCGAATGTAAATTACGGATTCCAGGCACTGGCTACCAATATGAGGGGTTTTACACAGAACATCCGCAACGGAAGCAACTTTGCACTGATCAACAGCGAGTTAAGATGGCCGGTAATTAGGTACTTCGCAGGCCACCCGCTGCGCTCCAACCTGCTTAACAGCTTCCAGTTGGTAGGCTTTTATGACATAGGCATGGCCTGGACAGGATGGGATCCCTGGGGCAATGAGAACTACTGGAATGACCAGGTCTATCAGAACGGCCCTGTAAAGGTGACCGTTGACGCCATGCGGGAACCCCTGGTTATGGGATTTGGCGGCGGAGCACGGGCTCAGCTCTTCGGATACTTCATCAGGGCTGACCTGGCATGGGGAATTGACAACGGATATATCCTTCCGAAAATTTTCTACCTTTCATTCAGCCTCGACTTCTGATGCTTAAATTGCGACAGAGATTGCTGATCAGCCATTAATGGCACCGTATTTGATATACTTCCTGACAAGGGTGAATTTATTTCTGTCCCGGTTAGGAAAGAATAAAAATAAGAGATAATTTTACACCCGTAATCTTTAAAAACAGTAGTAATGGCTTACAAAATTTCAGATGATTGCACAGCTTGCGGAA
>JAAZBN010000025.1 GCA_012513795.1 Bacteroidales bacterium
CATTTCAGCAAGAGGGATGTTTTGCTTTAACCGGGTACCATTATGCTTGTATACACAATAAAAGAACTCTGCCGGACATGCTATACCTGCGTCAGGGAATGCCCTGCCCGGGCTATACGGATAGTCGGCGGACAGGCCGAGGTGATAACCGAGAGGTGCATCGCCTGCGGTAACTGCACCAAGGTATGCAGCCAGGGAGCCAAGGTCTTTGTCAATACCACGGACCTGGTGAAAAAAGTAATCGCCAGACCTGTAAGAAAGGCTGCTATCATTGCTCCCAGTTTTCCTGCCGAGTTCTATGAAGGAACAGACTACCGGAAAGTGGTGGGTATGGTCAGGTCATTGGGCTTTGACTACGTATCAGAGGTCTCCTTCGGGGCTGACCTGGTGGCGCACCGCTATCGTCAACTGATCAACGAGGCCGGCAAACAGAATTATATCTCATCAGATTGCCCCGCCATAGTATCGTTTATAAGATACTATCATCCTGACCTGACGGAGAACCTTGTGCCGGTGGTCTCACCCATGGTGGCAATGACCAGGGTCATGAGAAAGAAATACGGAGAAGACCTCTCGGTGGTCTTCGTCGGTCCATGTGTGGCCAAGAAAGCGGAAAACGCGGAGGTGGATGTGGCCATAACCTTCATTGAGCTTCGTGAGATGCTCCAGGCAGCCGGCATCACTCCTGACTCGGTTGCACCATCGGAGTTCGATCCGCCGCTGGGAGGGAGAGGAGCCATCTTCCCGGTGACAAGAGGATTGCTTCAGACGGCCGGAGTCAATGATGATGCCATAACCGGAAATATTATTGCAGCAGAGGGAAGAACAGATTTTCAGGAGGCCATAAAAGAGTTTGAACAGGGGATGATAGGAGGCCAGCATCTTGAGCTCCTTTGCTGTGAGGGATGCATCATGGGTCCCGGCATGAGCAAGGGCGGCAAACAGTATAACAGGAGGGCCCTGGTAAGCTCCTATGCGCAGAACAAGATGGCCACTCTTGATATCGGGGAGTGGAAGAAAAATGTGGAGTTATATGACAGGCTTGATCTCTCTGTCCGTTACCGCTCGGAGGATAAGCGACAGATGACAGCTGAAAGCGAGGAGGTAAAAAAGGTTCTCGCCTCAATGGGGAAACTGACGGAGAAAGACCATCTGAATTGCGGAGCCTGCGGCTATGAGACATGCTATGACCATGCAATTGCCATCATCAAGGGCTTGGCCGAGGAGGAGATGTGCCTTCCATATACTATTGAGAAACTGCACAGGTCAGTACAGGATCTGGCCCTCTCAAATGCCAAGCTCACCACCATGCAGAATGCCCTTAAACAATCAGAGAAGCTTGCACATATGGGACAACTGTCGGCTGGCATTGCCCATGAACTGAACAACCCCCTGGGGGTGGTCATTATGTATAGTAATATCCTGCTTGACGAGTGCACTCCCGAGGATCCTGTCCGCGAAGACCTGAAGCTCATTGTAGAACAGGCCG
This sequence comes from Bacteroidales bacterium, assembly GCA_012513795.1. Classification (GTDB taxonomy): domain Bacteria; phylum Bacteroidota; class Bacteroidia; order Bacteroidales; family VadinHA17; genus SR-FBR-E99. Next base: position 1,490 of record JAAZBN010000025.1, read on the forward strand.
CACGCTGCAAGAAGATAGTTGGAGGGCTGCTTAACTTTGCACGCAAGAACCAGGTGAACCACCAGTTCATTGATATCAGGAAGCTTACTGAAAACAGTGTGGCAGGAGTAGTCTTCCCTGACAATATAAAGGCTGTGATAGAGGACCGCACTACCAGTCCTGATGCCTCTATTGACTCGGAACAGATGACCCAGGTGCTTACCAACCTATTCAGGAATGCCATTGATGCAATGCCGGAGGGAGGGACACTGACTGTTACCCTGGAGGATACCCCGGCCGATGTGATAATCATCGTTTCAGATACGGGGAGCGGGATAAGGGATGAGGATAAACCAAAGATATTCGAGCCATTTTTTACCACCAA
>JAAZBN010000202.1 GCA_012513795.1 Bacteroidales bacterium
CCGAAGAAGGCTCCCTCCTTGTACTCAATCAGGTTATCCATGGTCTTGTAAAAGGCCTCCAGGGTGACCTCAAGGTTGCCCGGGATAAGGAATCCCGTACCGGCAGCCACCTGGTGCGAGACAGGAGGCTCATACCGGCGCGTCACAGGCAGCCATAGATCGGTTGGCAGACTGATGGCAGAGGTTGTAAGCAGGTGCACGAACTGGGCCATCTTACTGTATGACAGCTTGAATGAGAGATCCTCTCCGGCCAGGTAGCGGAGTGAGATCCGCGGCTGGAAGACAAAATAGCTCGTGTCCTGAACGTTGAACAGCGACAGCCGTACGCCGGCATTCATCTTGAGTTTTGGGGCGAGCTCGATGTTATCCTCGGCATACATGATGAACTCGTTGGCTCTCACCTTCATGTCTCCGATAACAGTGTCCAGCCCGGTGTCACCCATGATGCCCGAATCAAACCTGAAGGTGGTGACACCCGGCTTGAAGTAATGGAAGGTGTACCCGGTACCGAACTTCACTGAATGTTTGGGCGACAGGTAATAGTCGAAGTCAGTCCTTGCACCCACATCTTCTATGCCGGAGAAGTACTTGAAGTAATCAACCGCCCTGGCTTTTGAGTTGAGCTCCTCCACCGATGACTCAATTGTCACATCGAAATCATATTTGCTGTAGGTAAGGGTTGTGTTGCTGAACAGCTTATTGGTAATGAGATAATTCCACCTGAGGGCAGTAATCATGTTCCCCCATCCCAGGCCGTAGCTATCCTTATATTCCATCCTAATATCATCATCACCCTCATAATTCGGTCTGTATGTGTTTCTCGTATAAGCCCTGTCGCGGCCAAAATATGAGCTCAGGTAGAGCCTGCTCTTCTCAGAGAATTTATGATTGACCTTGGCATTCAGGTCATAGAAGTAGTAACCTCCCGTTGTCTTGTCTTCCTGACCCTGATTGTACCTCATGATAAACGGCCGGGCCAGGATGTCATAGTATGTGCGCCGGCCCGAGATCACGAATGAGGTCCTGTCTTTTATTATCGGTCCCTCCAGTGAGAATTTGGAAGATATCAGACCAACTGCCACATTGCCGCTGAACTCCTTCTCATTCCCCTCTTTCATTCGGATGTCTACCACTGATGACAGGCGTTCGCCAAACCGGGCCGGGAAGCCTCCCTTATAGAGCTGGACTGATTTGACTGCATCTGGATTGAAGACCGACATGAATCCGAAGAGGTGGTTGGCATTGTATACCGGCACTCCGTCAAGGAGAAACAGGTTCTGGTCAGGGCCGCCGCCGCGGACGTAGATGCCCGTTGATCCTTCGGTGCCCGACTGTACGCCGGGGAGCAACTGTATCACCTTCAGCACGTCGGCCTCGCCGAAGATCACCGGCAGCTTAATGAATTTATCCACCGGGATGTCTATCATGCTCATCTGTGTGCTTTCGATCTTCGCCCTGCGCCCCGAGGCTGTTACTGTTACTGCAGCTATCTCACTTGATGACATCGTAAGACTGAAATTGATCACCGTGTCGCGGGTGAGCCATACCTCGGCGGTGTCTGCGTCATAACCCAGGTATGAAGCAATTATCTCAGCTTTTCCGGGATTCAGCGGGAGGCTGTAAAAGCCATAGTTATTTGTGGTGGTGCCGGTGAAGGAGGCTCTCTCGTAGACGGTGGCGTCTATCATCCTTTCGCCGCTGCCGGCGTCGGTGACGAAGCCGCTGACGGTTATCCGTGCGGTGGCAGCCGCAGAGACGCCGGTGGCACGCTGTGCTTGCAGCGACAGGCTGAGGAGGATTGCTGCAAAAGCAAGGGAGAGTAGTCTGCGCATAGGATTCAGAAACCGGTTGTCTCCTTGAGGAATTTGCGGACGGCTCTTTTCTCATTGAACTCGAGCATTCCCGTCGGGAGACGGATGGTGCGTCCTGATTTGAGTATTATGCGTACAGAGGTTTCATCAGCAATTATCTCTTCTATCTCATGTATCCCGATTATTACCCGGCCGGGCCTGGTATACCATCTTATTATCAGTTCTCCCTTGTCAGCCGTCAGCCTGTTGACCAGGGTGCCAAAGTTCAGGCTCAGGAAGGCCAGGCCCAGCAGCAGCATGGCGATTATCTGCACCCAGAACGGCCATTCCCCGGAGTCACCTGTCAAGATTATGATTATTACCATCACCAGGCATACAACTCCCAGCGAACGGTATATCCGTTCATAAAGGGTATTCCTGAGTACAAGCTGTTTCATTGCAGGATTGTTTTCAATGTAAAGATAAGAAATAATGCTGATCGGATTGCAGGGTGAATCATTGTTGGAGGGTCAGCGTAGCCTGCGGCGGGTACCCGGGAAGAGGCTTTCGCTGATGTCCTTTTCGCGAAGGGTTAGAGCGCCGTATGTTCCCTGAGGAATGCGCGGGCGGCCCGTCGCTGATCCGCTTCCATCAGTCTGACGGGCAGTCGCACTGTGTGACCGTCCTTCATAATAATGCGTATATTGCGTTTGTCCTCTGTTATCTCCCTGATCTCGTCAATGCGCAAATGTTGCCTGAATACCTTGGTGTTCCACCGTATGGTCAGGATACCGTCATCTACGATGAGTTTGTTTATGAGAGCGCCCAGAAGCATTGTAAAGAAGAGGACAGCAACCAGAATAAAAACCACCACCAGCACCCAGAATATCGGCCTTTTGGGGCTCTGGGTGATCAGTTGCAGGCCCACCCCGAGGAGTGTCAGTCCGCCCAGGAACCGGAACACGTATTCCTGTGCTTTGTCTCTTAGCACCAGTTGGTTCATCGGGGTTCTGTTTGATTGCACCGTGAAAGGTAAAAAAATTATGGGAAGATCACAAA
>JAAZBN010000203.1 GCA_012513795.1 Bacteroidales bacterium
ATCGGACAGGCTCACGGACTCTGTTTCTCAGTGACTGACGGCACAGAGTTCCCTCCAAGCCTTGTAAATATCTTCAAGGAGTTAAACCGTGATCTCGGGATTCCCGTCCCGAACTCAGGCAACCTGGAACGATGGGCCCGCCAGGGAGTGCTGCTTCTCAATGCCATACTGACTGTCAGGGCTCACCAGGCACTCTCACACCAGAACAGGGGATGGGAACGGTTCACTGATGCTGCCATCAATGCCCTGAATCATCACCGTGAGAACCTGGTATTCATGCTCTGGGGTGCCTATGCACAAAACAAGGGAGCCTCAATTGACCAGTCGAAGCACCTGGTACTCAAAACCGTTCATCCCTCACCCCTCTCCGCTTCACGAGGATTCTTTGGATGTTCACACTTCAGCAGATGCAATGAGTGGCTTACTGCCAGGGGACTGGAACCTGTTGCATGGTAAACGGCCCCGGCTATCTCTTTCGGACAGGCTATATCTCCACGATTAATGGACGCTAGACTATGATCAGCTTTCCAGGCCCCTGTTGAGAATGGTCAACAGCCTTTCACTATCCTCAAAACCCACAGACAGCCTGATCATCCCTGGTTCAGGGTATCTGGCACCCCATACGGGCTCCACAGGCATGAGTATAGTATGGTTGTCACCCAGTGTAGGTATAAGCCTTATCTCCGGATAAACGGCAGCGATAAACCTGTCGCGGTTCTTTCTGCGTGCTTCAGGTGTTGCACCGGCAAGATCAAAGGTAATCATGGCCCCATAACCCTTTCCCCCGGTCAGTTCTTTGGCTGCAGCATGGGTAACATGGGCCTCCAGTCCGGGATAAAGGACACGTGACACCTTCTCCGAAGAGTTAAGCAGCGTTGCAATGTCAGAAGCATTGTCACACTGCTGCCTGAAACGCAGGCTGAAAGAGGCCATCTGGGTCTGCAGCCGGTAAGCATCATCGGGAGACAACATGTGACCAACAAACTTGCGGTACTCAACAGCGGCCTGCATAAGCGCTTTGTCATTCCCGCATATCACCCCGGCTGTCACATTGCCATGCCCTGACAGGTACTTTGTTGCACTGTGTATCACCAGGTCAGCGCCGTCATCCAGAGGTTTCCAGAGCAATGGTGTTGCAAAGGTATTGTCAACAATAACCGTTGCTCCGTATCTCTTTCCCAGCTCAATGACCCTTCGCCCTTCGGCCACGATGAGCAGGGGATTGGAGATGGTCTCAAAATAGAGTATATCCGGCCTCGTATCTGAAAGGGTATTCTCCAGAAGAGCATAATCGTATCTCCCTTCTGCAGGCTTGAAGAAGCTGACCTCCAATCCCCGGCGTTTCTGCAGTACACTGCTGATATAGGAAAGCGTTCCGCCGTATATTTCCGAAAAAAAGAGCCAGCTGCTCTGCCTGCCCGCCTCCTGGAATATTGACAGAGCTATGTCAATGGCAGCCATGCCTGACTGGGCCAGCAGCGCCCAATCACAACATTCAAGCTCCATGACGGCTTCCTCGGCTGCAACTACTGTCGGGTTGCGATAGCGCGAATAGATATACTGATCCGGTTCACGCTCGTGATCTGTCTCGGCAGTAAAGGCGCCGGAGGTGGCTCCGGCAGTCGGCAGCTCAAATCCTGAATCACGATAGACCGGAGTCCTGACGCTGTTTATCTCTCTCTTTTTCATATTCTGTTTTAAAGTGTTCTTTAATTGATCTTTTTATGTCCGGTGGATTGAAGTCGAGGTAAAATAGCAGCCTGTCAGCCGTCATTCCGGCAATGAAGAGGGCCAGTGCCGCAATATCTGTTGCCGGGTTTCCGGGATAGATCAGCATGAAGACCAGTGGCAGTGCCATCGCTCTTGTGAAGTATAGAATCCGTTCAGCCTGATCGCCTTCTGTTGACCTGTACCGCCTTACAACTGAGATGGCAGCAAGCATTGAAAAGAGAATGAAAATAATTCCCGGCTCAATGAACCAGGAGACGGCATAAATGGAAGTAAAGAATGCCTGCCCGCTGTGTAGCCTGATATTCACTGACCTGTCTGCGCCGAAGTAAACCAGGTCTAAGGAAATAAGTGTCAGCAGTGATACTGTTATTATTACAGGGGGTGGTATCAGATAGGGCCATAGCCAGTTAGCCATGGATGTCAAAGTAAGCAATAACACCATGACTATCTCGCGACTGAGAGGCGAGGATCTTACGTGTAAAACAGCCCTCCACGCTTTCCCTGGCACACCCAGGTGTGTTACCGATACGGCCAATGCTCCTGCCATGAGCAGGAAGGGAATCAATCCGCCGGTATTGTTGCCAGATACAGCAGATACAATAAGCATTGCCGCTGCAGCAATTATCAGAAGTGAGAATACTGCAAGGCTCCACTCCTGCTTCAGCTTGCCTGTTTTATCATACCTGCCGTCTGTCACTGCTGCAACAACGGCATTAGTCTCTTCCGGGTCATTGTTTGAAGGAATGATTTCTGGTTTTCCGGGGTTATCCATACCGGTTAGGAACAGGGATGGTTTTATCCCTGTATCGGGAAACCATGACGGGAGGGTATGGTCAAAATTGTCGCTTTCCGTTATCTTAAGGGCTCCTGTGGGACAAGCAGTCACACAGGCCGGTTCAATTCCTTCAGTGGCTCTGCCGGCGCAGAAATGGCATTTTTCAATGTATCCGAGAGCCGGATTGATCTTCGGTGCATCATATGGACAACTCCAGGTACAGTATCCGCACCCCATACATCTCTCCGGGTGGTGAATTACAGCGCCGCCGGAGTCTATGGTATAAGCAGAAGCAGGGCATCCGGAGGCGCAGACAGGCTCCTCACAGTGGTTACAGGCCATGGAGAGATTGATGACGTTCTTCAGCGGCAGGGCTGCTTCATTCCAGACAAAGAGACTACGTGTACCTGGCTGCAGTCCGTTCTCAAGCATGCAGGCTGCGTTGCAGGCATTGCAGCTGACACACCGGGCGGCGTCAAATGTGAATCCTTTCCTCATAGAGTAATCTTTTCTATATCCACCCTGGTATTGTGGAAGGCTGCCCCGTGGCCCATATCCGTCTCCCGGGGTTCAATAAGCCTGTTGACTCCACCGCCCTCACTGAGCCAGATACCGTTGGGAAAGATAAGACTGCCTTCTTTAACGCGTGCAGTCACTGTCACCCTGCCCTTCACCTCCCCCCGGGAGTTAAAGATCCTGATCCTGTCACCGCTTTTCAATCCCTTTCTGGCAGCATCCGCATCCGAAATCTCCCATGCCGGTCCACCTGTCACGTGTCTGATCACTCCCAGATTCCCGAACTGTGAATGGATTCTGGATGCAATATTTGGCGTCATAAGCCTGAATGGCAGATGTGATTCACCATAGTCGTCAGGAGGGTCGTACGATGGCAGAGGATTAACTCCCCAAATCTCTGCTGCCCTGTCAGACCACAGCTCTATCTTCCCGGAAGGGGTATTGAACTCCATGCCTGCATAGGCCGGATGTTCATTCTGGTCCGGAATGACCGGCCCACGCATAAGCTCCTCCAGCATAAAACCAGTAGTGTGGCTGATCCGTTCAATCAGCCAGCCTTCATACTCATCCGGCGCCGGGATGCCTGAGCCAGGTCCGGGGTTCATTCCTATCAGCTCTGCCAGACACCGGTATATTTCACTCTCCGGAATAACCTCACCGGGAGGATCTCCTACCTTTGGCTTGTACTGAATATAGGGATTCCAGTATGAGCCCACCACGTCAGCCTGTTCAAAGATCCCCTTTGCCGGAAGAACAATGTCTGCCATTGCTGCAGTGTCAGTCATGAACTGATCCACCACAACTTTAAACGGCACTGATTCAAGGGCTTTCACTGCCTCCCCGCTGCCGGGAAGCTGTGTCACGGGATTTCCTCTCTCTATCCAGGCCACCTCAATTGGTGGGTCTTTCAGCGCAAAAAAGTCGGGTCCGAAGGTTGCCATCGAGATGGCACGCCGGAATGGCTTGTCTGATCCGGGATCAGGATAATAGCTCAGCGGTTCCTTGAGATCATCAAAGATATAGCTCTGCAGACTGGCAAAATTGAATCCGCAACCGGGCCTGCCAATCATACCGGTAATCACCGGGATAGATAATATCGATCTGATGGTTTGTCCGCCATTTGTATAGCGTTGCAAACCATACCCGGCAACTACTGTCAGACGCCCGGCACCGGCCGCCGCCACCGCAAGATCAATGATGGTGCTGGCAGGTATGCCGGTGATCATCTGTGCCTTATCTGGTGTCATATCAAGTGATGATGCAAACTTTTCAAACCCTGTGACATTCCTGCTGATGTACTCTTTGTCTGTCAGTCCGCGGTCAATGATGACCCTGGCCATTGCCAGTGCCAGGGCGGCGTCGGTGCCGGGCCGTGGTCTTATGAGCAGGTCAGCCTTGTCAGCCGTGAGTGTCCGGCGTGGATCGATCACCACCACCCTTGCGCCGTTCTTTTTTGCCCGGTCAATGTGGATCATCTCCTGCACGTTGGTCTCGGCTGGGTTTTTACCCCACAGGATTATCATGGAGGCATTGGCCAGATCCCACGGAACATTATGCTTCACCTCGCCCATTGTCAGCCTGACGGCCTCCAGGCCTGCCGGCCAGCACAGATTGCCGTACGTTGTGGTGGCTCCTCCGAAGAGCCTCCAGAAGTTGCCGGCAATATCATTGCTCAGACCTGAGTATCCGCTGCCCTTATAAAACAGTACCGAATGCGGGCCATGCTTCGCCCTTGCTGTGGTGAGCCTGTCTGCAATAATACTCAGTGCCTCGTCAGTGCCAATACGGATAAAGGAGCCATCAGGCTGCTTTCTCAGGGGATATATTAACCTGTCCGCCGAGTATTCACGCTCCAGGTAGGCAAGCCCCTTGATGCAGGGTCCCTCCGGGGTGGCCAGGTTACCTTCGAAGGGAAGTATGCGCTTCACCCTGCCACCCTCGGTGAATATTCTGAAGGAGCATGTGCTGTAGCAGTTTCGCGGACAGACGGTAACGAATTCTTTCATTCCCCGGCTAAAGATCGTCAATTGGCTCTTCAATAACTGTCTCTATGTCGAGTATGCGGTTCACAGGGTCAGCTATTGTGAGTCTGTAGGTTATCCGGTCCGGCCCAATAAATGTCAGGTAATCAAACTGAGTGACCGGCGTTGAGTAGATCACGCCACCTATTTTCAGGGTGATGTCAGCTTCGGTAAAAGCGATGTCAAACCTGTAATAATCCGTATAGTCTCCGGAAGCCACTATGCCGTAGTTATGAACTCGCTTCCCATAGGCCGGATCGTCTGTTGTAGTGACTGTCACCTCTTCTGTCACCTGCCCCGTCTGGTTATGGATACGGACATCCGTGGGACCCTCTGCGGTGAATGATCTCTTCTTGCAGCCGGTGATTGTCATGGTCACAACAACTGTGAGCAGTAAAAGCGGGAATGTCTTTTTCATGGCCGGATTTCAGTAAACCGGCATGAAAGATAAGAAAAACGTCTGAAAAGAGGCTTCCGTTAGATAACCCGGGCTATATCTTTTCCATGCAGTCGGACCTGATCCATCCCTTATTGCCGTCAGGTAGCCTTACCTCAAGAAATGATCCAAGTTCCTGCTCAATGGTCACCGTGGTTCCTGAATGGAGTACAAAAAGCTCATTGCCGGTTTCGCCGGGTGCGCTCCTTCCGGTGACTATACTGCATGTTATGACAGCCCTGTTGCTGTTATTTACAAGAGAGTTGTTGCGTATGGCAAGAAGAATCATAAAGACAGACAACACCAGTGCCGCAAGGAAAAGCCAGAATGAGAGAAGACGGCCACGGGCTCTTGACTTGGTGAGAAAGATAAGCACCAGGATAAGTGCAGCAACGAACATTGCCAGTGCGGCCACGGCCCATACATTGGTTGACGCCAGCAATGAGAGAAAATCAAACCACTTGACAAAGAAAAGCTGTGGTACGGTCTCAAACCTGTCGGTGATACGGCTCCTGGCAATCTGCAGGTTGTAATCAATATCCTCATCTGCCGGAGCGAGAAGCTTAGCCCGCTCATAGAACACTATTGCCGAGGCATTATCGCCCGATTTAAAGAAGGCATTGCCTGCATTGAAGAGAATATCTTCGCTTCTGTAACCCTCGTCATACAGCTGCCGGTAGATGGCTGCTGCACCTGAATAGTCACCCGATCCATATAACTCTCCCGCACGTGTATATCTCTCTTCGGGAGTTTGTCCGGTCATACTGAGCATGCCGGCAAGGAGTAAAATATAAACAGCTATTATCCTTTGCATCTTCTCCCTGTTTTAGTTGAGAACATTATCAAGCCGGCTGATCAGGGCAGTCGACCGTTTGCACAGGGCGGCAGGGCTTTCCCCTTCCGAAACCGGAGCATACTGTGAGTATTCAGTGGCTGTGAGAATCCTGTCGAGTTCGGCAATAAGTTCCTCATCCGTTTTCTTCTCCCTGAGTGCAGTGTAGCACTTTTCCCTTGTTATCTCAGATGGTGGCAGGCGGAGCTTGTCTCCCAGGTAACCCCAGAGTGACCTGGCAATCTCTGCATTGACAAGCTCATTCCTGCCACTCTTGAGCAACGCGTTGGCCTTAGCCAGCCGCCTACGTGCATTCTTTGCAGCTTTCCGGTTCCTGAGCCCGGCAATGTCAGCATTGCGCTTCATTTGTTCGCGCCTGAGAAGGATCACTACGGCCGTGACAAAGAGTGCCAGAACAAACCATAGCCAGTACTGCAATTTAGCAATCAGGGGGGCAGCCGTTAATGCCAGCCTGCCGCTGCCGTTACGGATGTAGCGGATATCCTGGCCAAGATACTTCACCTCCTCGCCGGGTATGTAAACCGGTGCAATACCCTCCTCAGAACTGCCGGCGCCGGTCACATTGACGGTAAAGCCTTCCGTTCGTAACGTAACATATTTGCCCTGATCAGGATCAAAGACTGTGTAGGATACAGGAGGTATCTCGAAGGTGCCATTGTTCCTGGGTATGAGGAGGTATTCAAAAACCTTGCTCCCTGATGATGTACCGGAACTGCGCATGGTCACCTTCGGATCATATTTTTCTATCCCCTGAGGGAAGTTGATCACCGGCTCGCCTGCAAGATTCAGGTTACCAGATCCTCTGAGGGTCACCTTTAGGGTGATGGCATCATTAAGCTGAGCCTCTGATGATGACAGGTCTGACTCAAGGGTAAAGGAACCCACCGCACCGTGAAAATCAGTCGGACGCGGCTCCGGGAGGGGCTTTACCCTGATGGTTACCGGACGGGTAGTTATCTTGCGGGGTACAGTAGAGACTGACGAAAAGAAATTATCAAAGAAGGGATCGTCAAAGAATGGATCGTGAACCCTGCTCCTCTCCTGTACCAGAACAGTCATCTCCACGGGGTCAATACGTATCTCTCCAGGTATCTGGGGGTATAGCACAAACCGCTGCACAATACCAGTACCGTACTGAACGCCATCTATCACTTCGCTCTCAAGGCTACGGAGAGGCGGTGTCTCAATATCTTCACGCAGAAAACCCTTGAAATCAGGATATTTCAGCTCCTGGATGCCTGACAGATTGATGCGGGTGTAAAGTTTCAGTGTTACCGTAATCGGTTCACCGGCATATACCTCCCGGTCAGTTAGCAAAAGCCTCATTGATACCTCGGATCCGGAGGATGGGGTATCTCCGGTACCCGCTGCCTGGCCCTGGCTCTGAGGCTGTCGTGCTGCCGGAACCTGACTCTGCGGGCCATCTGTGATCACTATCTGCCTCTCCGGTGAGCTGACAGTAATTTTCTTTGTAGTGAATTGCGCGGGAGGTATGGTATAAGTCCCCTGGACTGAGGCAACCACATAGTAAATCAGTGTTGTAGAAGAAACAGTCTGTATGTCGCCATTGATCCATTGAACGTTGCGGCTGGTTGATTGCTGAGGGCCCTGCACGCTGAACGACTGGTCAAATTTAGGAGGAGTGAACTGGCCGTCAGTGGAGTTAACCGTATATATGATCCTGAAACGTTCACCGGTGGCAGCTGCCTCAGGTGCATCAACGGTAAGGACTATCTCCTGGGTCATCCCCGTAAGGGTAACCAGTAAGCAGATCATTGCCGTTAATATGCTCTTCATCACAGTCAAAATTACCAATTTTTAATTACCCTGACCTTTGCTTTAGCTGCCTTGTCACGCTGCACCTTTTCCTGTGCCTCCTTCTCCTTTGCGGCCAGGGCATCAAGCAAGCGTTTGGCATCTTCCCTGCTCATGGCAGACTCCTGTTGCTGCTGATCCTGATCGTTCTGTTCCTGGTCCTGCTGATCCTGATTGTTCTGTTCCTGGTCCTGCTGATCCTTCTGGTCATTTTCCTGTTGCTCCTGCTGTTTGTCCTGTTGATCCTTATTCTGTTCCTGCTGCTGTTGCTCTTCCTGTTTCTTCAGCTGGTCCTGTGCATAAGCCAGGTTATACTTCGCCTCTATATTATCGGGATTAAGTTTGAGAGAGTTAATATAGGCCTCAATGCTCTCACTGAACTTCTGCTCCCTGAGGAGTGAGTTGCCCAGGTTATAGAACCCTTCAGCCTGCCGGAGCGAGTCTGCCTCACCGGATTGCACCGCCCGGTTGAATTCAGTGGCTGCTTCGCCGTACCTGTTCTGCCTGTAGAGTGCATCACCAAGATTAAAGATGGCATCTTCAGGCGATTTGGACTGTTCTCCGGCACGACGGTACATCCCTTCACTGCCGGCGTACTCACCCTTTTTAAAGAGCCTGTTGCCCTTCCTGATATATTCCCTCTCCTCCTGACCAAAGAGTGAGGGTGAGATTATCAACAGGCATACTGCTGAAACCACGGTTTTATATGCAATGATCCTCCTTCTCATGTCATCTTTCTTTTGTCTCTTTCCCAATGAGGCCAATCCTCCTGAGCAGGTTATTCTTCCTGTCGGCCAGGAGCAGATCGGCAACCAGCAGAATGAAGAGGAGAGCAGCCGGAATGAGGAACTGTTCATTGTACTCCGTGTACATCATGGCATTAATCTCGCTCTTCTTCATTCGCCCAATGTCGTTGAATATCTCATTCAGTCCTATACTGGTGGTGCTTGCCCTTACATACCTCCCGCCGGTAACTGAAGCGATCTCCTGCAGCCCCTTCTCATTGAGTTTGGAGACAACCGTGTTCCCCTGGTTATCTTTCAGATAATCAATCCTTCCTCCTGTCCTGACCGGTATTGGAGAACCATCAGGTGAACCTATACCAATTGTATGGATGACTATTCCCTTCTGTGATGCCTCGCGTGCCTTATCCACGGCATTCTCCTCATGGTCCTCCCCGTCAGTTATAATAATCAGAGCCCTGCTCCTGTCGCTCTCAGGTGTGAATGATCTCATGCCCAGATCAATGGCAGCCCCGATCGCAGTTCCCTGCTTTGATACGGCATCCGGTCCCGCCGCGGAGAGAAACATCTTTGCGGAAAGATAGTCATTGGTTACAGGGATCTGGGTGTATGCGTCACCGGCGAAGAGAATCAGTCCTATCCTGTCCTCCCTGAGCTGGTCAACCAGCTGGGTGATTGCCTGTTTGGCCCTTTCCAGCCTGGAGGGTATGATGTCAGCCGCAAGCATTGAGTTGCTGACATCAAGAGCGATAACCACCTCAACACCTTCACGTCTGACCTCTTCGAGCCTTGATCCGAACTGGGGCCTGGCAATGATCAGCACGGCCATGATGAAAGCCAGCAGCCTGATAAAGAACTTGACGGCCATCCTTGCCGGCGAGTAGTCAGGCGAAAGCCTCCTGAGCAGTGCCTCATCACCGAACCGTTCGCGTGCCAGTCTTCTTCTCCTGTTGCCAAGAATCCAAATAACCACCAGTACCGGCACCAGAAGGAGCAGGTAAAGCATGTCAGGCTGTGCAAATCTGAATGTATCCATATCCGGCTATGACATGTTTTTCATGAAGAGGTATCTCAATAACAGCTCCAGGGCGAGGAGGGCAACGGCAGCGAGAGCCCAGGGCAGGAAAACCTCTTCGCGCCTGCTGTGTTCCCTGGTCTCTATCCTTGACTTTTCAAGCTTGTCAATCTCATTGTATACCTTTTGCAGGCTGGTGTTGTCCACAGCCCTGAAGTATTCTCCTCCTGTCATTTCTGCAATCCTCTGAAGCAGGGCTTCGTCTATCTCAACCTGCATTTTCTGATACCTCATGCCAAAGGGTGTCTGGACAGGGTAATCAGCATATCCCATACTTCCCACTCCTACTGTATAAACCCTTATGGCAAATGTCTTTGCTATCTCTGCGGCCGTCAAAGGATCAATAGAACCCATATTGTTAACACCGTCAGTCAGCAGTATTATTACCTTACTGATGGCATCAGAGTCCTTGATACGGTTGATGGCCGTGGCCAGGCCCACCCCTATGGCCGTGCCATCCTCAATGATCCCGCTCTTCACCTCCCTGAGGAGGTTAATGAGTACAGCATGATCAGTGGTGAGCGGGCACTGCGTGAAACTCTCGCCGCTGAATACCGTCAGGCCAATCCGGTCATAGGGTCTTCCGCTTATAAACTCCGTGGCCACGTTCTTGGAGGCTTCAA
>JAAZBN010000204.1 GCA_012513795.1 Bacteroidales bacterium
ACCTGTTGCATACTATACCCCCGAGGGCAATTACTGCTATCTCGGTTGTCCCTCCTCCTATGTCAACTACCATGCACCCTTCTGGCGCTTCCACATCAAGACCAATTCCTATAGCTGCGGCCATGGGTTCATATATAAGATACACATCCCTTCCTCCCGCATGCTCCGATGAATCACGTACCGCCCTGATCTCTACTTCAGTACTTCCGCAGGGGATACCCACAACCATCTTGAGCGAGGGAGAGAAGAACTTGGGTCCGGTATTAATCATCCTGATCATTCCCCTGATCATCAGCTCGGCTGCGTTGAAATCAGCTATCACGCCGTCGCGAAGGGGTCTGATAACCCTTATATTTTCATGCGTCCTGCCATGCATCTGCCGGGCTCTTTCGCCTATGGCGATCAGTTTGCCTGTATTCCGGTCAATAGCCACTATAGAGGGCTCATCCACAACCAGCTTGTCATTTGCAATAATATTGGTGTTCGCAGTACCCAGGTCAATTGCCACCTCCTGTGAAAGAAAAGAAAATAATCCCATTGGTCCTTTAAGCTATTTCTTGTTGTTCTTATTTCAATGTTTAAAATGTCTTACACCTGTAAAAACCATCGCCACCCCCGTTTTATTGCAGTAATCAATTGATTCCTGGTCACGGACGGAGCCGCCTGGTTGCACCACGGCGCTGATTCCTGCCTCATGGGCCATGGTGACAGAGTCAGCAAACGGGAAGAAGGCATCGGAAGCCATCACTGCCCCATCAAGCGCGAAGCCGAAAGCACGTGCCTTGTCAATTGCCTGGTGCAGGGCATCAATCCTGGATGTCTGTCCTATCCCGCTGGCACACAGCTGCTTCCCTTTTGCCAGCACAATGGCATTGGAACGGCTGTGCTTCACTATCTTGTTGGCAAAGACCATGTCCTGATATTCCTCGTCCGAGGGATGTCTTGTCGTGACCGGCTTCATGCCGGCAGCCGTCTCTGTTGAGCTGTCGCGCTCCTGCCATAGCACACCACCAAGCATCGACCTGTAGCTTGAGCCGTCAGCGCCACCGATACGGCGCCGCAGAATGATCCTGTTCTTTTTCGAGCTGAGTATCTCAACAGCCCTCTGAGTGAATGAAGGAGCCATTACAATTTCCAGGAAGATCTTGTCCATCAGGGCAGCAACAGTCTCGTCAACCTCCCTGTTCACAATGGCCACCCCTCCGTATGCTGAGACAGGGTCACAGGCCAGGGCAGCCTCCCATGCTTCACCCAGCGCTGAGCGTGAAGCCACTCCACATGCATTGTTATGCTTGATAACGGCACAGGTTGTCTCATCAAACTCGTCAATGAGATTGATGGCTGACTCAATATCAAGGAGATTATTGTAAGAGATCTCCTTGCCGTGCAGCTGATCAAAGACCAGGTCAGTATTGCCGAAGAAAGCCCCCTTCTGATGCGGATTCTCACCATATCTCAGTATGCGTGATTCATTTATACTCTTCCTGAAAGCCATGACCTCACCTCTTCTGTTGAACCAGTTGAAGATGGCAGTGTCATAATGTGAAGTCAGGCTGAAAGCCTCGAGGGCAAAGCGGTAACGCTGTCCGCCGCTTACAATCCCGCTGCCGCTCTCAAGTATCTGCATCAAATCACCATATTGCTGACGAGACGAGACAATAAGCACATCATCCCAGTTTTTGGCTCCTGCCCTGATAAGGGAGATCCCTCCTATATCAATCTTTTCAATGATCTCCTGGTCAGAAGCTCCCGAAGCCACCGTCTCCTCAAAGGGATACAGATCAACTATCACCAGGTCAAAGAGCGGTATGCTGTACTCCGACACCTGCATCATGTCAGCCTCACTGCTTCTTCGTGCAAGTATACCGCCGAAAACAGAAGGGTGCAGAGTTTTGACCCTGCCTCCAAGTATTGAGGGATAGGTTGTCAGATCCTCAACCTTCATGGCAGGGATGCCGGCCGAAGTAATGAAATCCCATGACCCTCCCGTGGAGATAATGCTGACATCAAACTCATTGAGTTTCCTGACAATAGCCTCGAGACCCTCCTTATAATAAACAGAAATAAAGGCGCTCTTTATTCTTACATCCCTCATCACCAATAAATTAGATTAATGATATTACGGCAGAAGCAATCGGATAAAAATAGATATTTTTTTTGATTGTCAATGTTTATCAAATAATTGAATTGATGATTCTGCGCTGATACATTGATGTTTCATATTTGACTATCTTTGATCGGAAATAAAAACGGGGTCATGTGGTTAAAAATGTTCAGGGAGAGCTTTCTGTTCGCCTACAATTCAGTTGTGGTGAACAAGCTCCGTACATTCCTGTCACTTTTTGGAATAACTATCGGTATTGTTTCAATCATTTCTGTTTTTACCGTGTTCGACTGGATGGAGGGGAGCATCAGGGAGAGCATCGCAAGCCTCGGGGATAATACCATTTATGTTGAAAAATGGCCATGGACATCTGATGCGAACATCAAGTGGTGGGACATGATCAAGTGGCCGCCCCCTTCAATTGAAGACTATGAGGCGGTGATAAAGAGATCATCTTCAGCCAGTGCAGTCTGCTATACAGTGAGCTCGTCCGAACCTGTTAAGTACAGGGGAAATATGATAGGCGAAACATGGATCATGGGAGCCACACATGACTTTGAAAATGTCAGGTCTTTTGATATTGAAAAAGGCAGATACTTTGCCCAATCGGAGACTGCCTCAGGAAAACCCGTGGCAATTATCGGTGCCGAGGTGGCGGAAAAGCTTTTTGACAGGATTGATCCTGTAGGAAAGGAAATCTCCATTGACAGGTATAAAGCCCGGGTTATTGGGGTCTTCAAAAAGGAAGGCAAGGGTGGAATAAGCGACAACGGCATGGATGAGGGCGTTCTGGTGCCTATCGACTTCAGCCGCCAGTTTATCAACTTCCGCAATCCTTTCCTCAACTCGGACATCATGATCAGGGGGAAGGACAATGTGTCCGTACAGCAACTCTCGGATGAGATAACAATGATCCTTCGCGCCGCAAGGCGAATCGGTCCGGGTGAGGAAAACAACTTCTCCATAAACAGGGCAACCCAGATAACCAGCACCCTCGAGCCTGTTTTCAGGGGAATAAACATCGCCGGATGGATCATCGGAGGATTCTCCATACTCGTGGGAGGATTCGGCATTGCCAACATCATGTTCGTGTCAGTACGTGAACGCACCAGCATAATAGGCATTCAGATGGCCCTCGGCGCCAAGAGAAGATGGATACTTCAGCAGTTCCTCACCGAATCAGTGCTGCTCTCTGTGACAGGAGGCATTCTGGGACTGATAATAGTTTTTATTGGTACCCTCTTCATCAATTATTTCTTTACACTGGGGATGTATCTTACAGCCGGAAACATCATACTGGCAATAGTGATATCGGCTACCATCGGCATTATTGCCGGATTTGCACCGGCATCATCCGCATCAAGGATGAACCCCGTGGAGGCTATCGGTTACTCATTCTGATCGCCAGGTATAGCCACTTCTTTCTGACCCCTGTTCTTCTCCACCCAGTTTGTCAGCTCCACAAACTGACTGACTGAGAGCTGCTCAGCCCTCATGGAAAGCAGCGGCATATCACCGGCACCGGGATCAACCATTGCTTTTAACGGATTGCGTATCATCTTGCGCCGCTGGTTGAAACAACGCTTTACCACGCTGACAAACAGTTTTTCATTGCAGTTCAACCGCTCAACAGTGTTGCGGGTAAGGCGTATCACGGCCGATTTCACCTTCGGGGGAGGTGAAAAGTTTTGCTCACTCACCGTAAAAAGGTATTCAATTTCATACCATGCGCCCAGGAGGACGCTCAGGATGCCATAAACACGGCTTCCCGGTGCTGAACAGATCCTTTCGGCAACCTCTTTCTGAACCATTCCCACAACCTCTGTCACACGGTCACGGTTGCCGATGATCCTGAAAAAGATCTGACTGGATATGTTGTAGGGGAAATTACCTATTACTGCCAGCCTTTCACCCATCGGCCGAAGGTCAAGATCCAGGAAATCGCCTTCAATGATCTCCGCCGGTCCCTTCAGATTACGGGCAAGGTATTCCACTGACTCGCCGTCTATCTCCACCACCCTGAATGAAGGAAGGTCTTTCTCAACAAGGAATTGGGTCAATACCCCCATGCCCGGCCCTACTTCAATGACCGAGTCACAGCCTTCGGCCCGGAGTGCCTCAACAATCGCCGCCGCTATCCTTTTGTCCTTCAGAAAATGCTGTCCGAGGTGTTTCTTGGCCCTTACCCTGTCAGATCCCATGCCGGCTCTCATTTGATCAGTTCCCACGGAGGCACAATCCTTTCAGACCCCAAACCCGGAATATTTATTCTCTCAAGCAGGTTGATGAACAGCTTCAACAGGTTGAAATAGAGAGTCACAAAAAGCAGAATATTCATCAGCCACACAACCATCATATTGAACCAGAGAGTGCTTATCCTGAGATTGCCGATCATCTTGAAGGGTGCATAGAAATGAGCCCTTCCCGTACGAGAACCGGGAAGCATAAGCACAGGGTCAGACTTCTGAATGATTCTTTTATCTGTCTCATAGAGCTTTTTCTGTACTGTTCGGCTGAGAACCAGGTCTGCCAGCTCATTGTTATGATTGGCCGTCCGTATGTTGACAAGCTCGTCCTGCCCTTTCCGCGCAACAATATTCCTGGTGATGCTGTCTTTGGCCGCAGTGTATTTCAGGTAGATCCTACGTATA
>JAAZBN010000205.1 GCA_012513795.1 Bacteroidales bacterium
GGTTATGATGACAGATGGTCAGCCTGGAGTAAGATATACTATAAGGAATATTCCAACCTTCCGGATGGCAGGTTTATATTCCAGGTAAAGGCAAGAAACCAGCTTGGCATAGAGAGTCTGCCTGACTCACTTGAATTCACAATTGACCATCCCTGGTATAAATCACCAGTGGCTTACATGGCATATCTGCTTGCCGGGATCGGGCTTGTTTCCATCCTTGCAATGTTTATCCGGTGGAGGATAAGGATCACAAGCCGGAGGGTCAAGCTAAATAACCAGAGGATTTATGAGGCGAAAGAGCAGGAGTACATCAGACAGGCCCTGGAGTCAGAAAAGGAGATTATCAGGATCAGGAACGAAAGACTGCATGCTGAGATGATACTGCGCGACAAGGAGCTTGCCAACCAGGCAATGAACCTGGTGCGCAAGAATGAGTTTCTCAACCAGCTCAAGGATGAACTTAACGGCCTGAGACACGGATGTGGTAACGAGCTGACGGAAAGGGAGGTCTCGGAGATCATCTCAAAGGTAAACAGGGAGGTTGACAGCAACAGACAGAGAGAGGTTTTTGAGAGCGCCTTTGATGAGGTACATGAGGAGTTCCTGCAGAGGGTGAAAGTAAAATATCCTGACCTTACGCCTACCGAGCTGAGGCTTTGTGCTTTCCTGAAAATGAATCTTCCGACAAAAGAGATCGCTCCGTTGCTGAATATCTCGGTGAGGGGTGTGGAAATATGCCGATACCGGATCAGGAAAAAGATGGGTATCACCCGCGATGTTAACCTGACCACCCATCTTCTAAACGTATGATCAAATTACGGTCGCTGTAGTATCCTTTTTTTATCAAGCTGTATTTAAATAAACTGTCTGAATTTATATATAAGACAGATAATCAGTATTATTATATTGAGCATGAGAAATTATTGTTGTATTAAAGAAAATCAGTTGATGTATTTTTGATGTAGGCAAACCTGCATCCCGGATTGTTTGAAAGATTTAACTTTATCCTTGAAAACGGGTGGTCTTCGGACCTGCCCGCCAGTAACTAAACCAATCTCTAAAACTCAAACCAATCTATGAAACAGACAATCCTGACTCTTTTTTTCATTGTATGTTCCCTGGTGCTGAATGCTCAGGGGCTGCAGATTAAGGGAGTCGTAACGTCAGCAGACGACGGACAGCCTGTTCCGGGTGTCAGTGTTTTCGTCAAGGGAACAACCACCGGAACGATGACTGATCTGAACGGGTACTATAGCCTGAGCAATGTACCCGTTAACTCTATCCTGGTCTTCTCCTTTGTAGGAATGGAGACGCAGGAGGTGGTGGTGACGGAGAGCGCCACAGTAGACATAAATCTGGCTTCAGATGTGGAGCTGATTGACGAGGTAGTAGTTGTTGGTTATGGTACCCAGAAGAAGAGCCTCGTTACCGGTGCCATAGCCAAGGTTGAAGGTGATGATCTGCGGAAGGCTGCAGATATGAGGGTCACCCAGGCACTGCAAGGTAAGACTGCAGGGGTTGTCATCACGGCCAACTCAGGCCAGCCCGGGTCACAGATCTCTGTCAGGATCAGGGGTGTGGGGACAAACGGGGATGCCGAGCCACTGTACATTATTGACGGATTGCCCATGAGCGGAGCCGGTACAGATTTCCTGAACGCCGCAGATATTGAGTCAATCGAGGTCCTCAAGGATGCGGCCTCAGCTGCCATCTACGGTGCCCGCGGCGCCAACGGTGTGGTTCTGATAACCACAAAAACCGGGCGAACAGACACAAGGCTGACAGTGACCTATGACGGTTACTATGGTTTGCAGAATCCATGGAAGAAGATGCCTTTGCTCAACTCACAGGAATACATTATGCTTATCAATGAAGCCTCTGTCAATGCAGGTCTCGGGCCCCGCTTTACCCAGGCGCAGATAGATGGCTTTACTGCAAACACTGACTGGCAGGATGAGATGTTTTATTATAACGCACCCAAACAGAACCATTCCCTTTCGTTCATGGGTGGAAGTGATAAAATTGAGTATTCATCCTCATTGAACTACTTCAGCCAGGAAGGTATTGTGTCAAAGGGCAAGTCAAGTTTTGAAAGAGTGGGCTACAGGCTTAATGCAGCCGGCACGTTTGGTTTCTTCAAGCTTGGCGGAAATGTCAATCTTGCAGGGATAACAAGTAAGGGCATTGCAACAAATGACAGGTACGGACTGGGTTTGAACCAGGCCCTGAATATGCCGCCGGTGGTTCCTGTTATGTTCTCTGACGGAACCTGGGGCACTTCCGAGGCATACGGGTTCGGTCTGCAGGAGATCACCAACCCTGTGGCCATGGCCAGTTACAACAATTCAAGGACGAGAACCTACAAGCTTATAGGCAACCTGTTCGGAGAGTTCGATTTTGGTAAAATATCCCGGGCGCTTGAGGGTCTCACATTCAGGTCGTCATTCGGAGGTGAATATGCAATTGTAAATACTGATACATACACCCCGGAGTATTACCTTGATGCCATGCACTTCAGCAACATTGACAAAGCCAACAAAAGTCTGGATATGTGGTCAAGGTGGAACTTTGAAAATGTGCTCACATACACAAAGTCAATTGATGTTCATAACCTGACTCTCATGGCAGGGACAACAGCTTTCATGGACATGCATGAAAACCTCTGGGGTTCAAAGAATGACCTGATCTTTGATGACTTTGGTCATTCCTACCTCGATAATGCTACTGATCCCGAGAGTGCCAATGCCGGAGGTGGTTACACCGAACATACAGTGGCCTCACTCTTTGCCCGTCTTAACTATGACCTGATGAACCGCTACATGCTCACCGCTACAATCAGGAGGGATGGATCCTCGAGGTTCGGAAGCGAAAACAAATACGGTTACTTCCCCTCAGCTTCAATAGGCTGGGTCATCTCAAGGGAAGACTTCATGAGTAACCTGAATGACATTTTCAATGTTCTGAAATTAAGGGCAAGTTGGGGTCAGAACGGAAGCGAGAATATAGGAGATTTCAACTATACATCTATTATAGGAAACGGTGCCATCTATTATTTTGGTGACGGCAAGACACAGTACAACGGCACGGTACCCACCAAACTGGCCAATCCTTCCCTTAAATGGGAGGCATCCGAACAGACAAATATCGGTCTGGATATGACGACACTTGGAAGTTCGCTCACACTGACACTTGATTACTATATAAAGAAAACCAAAGACTGGCAGGTTGCTGCTCCCATACCAACACTTGTGGGTAACGGCGCTCCCACCATCAACGGAGGCGAAGTCAAGAACTCAGGTATCGAAGCAGAGATTTCTTATCGTAAGCAGATTGGCAAACTATATCTTGGCGCCTCCGTTAACGGTGCATTCAACAAGAGTGAGGTCCTTGACCTCGAGAATACCGAGAAGGTATTGAAGGGAGGTGACGGCGGATTTGGCCAGAGCGAACTGATATATGTCCAGGTAGGTCTGCCTATGGGCGTCTTCTTCGGGGTTCAGACTGATGGAATCTTCCAGAACCAGACGGAGGTTGATTCATATGTCAACAGTACGGGAGGAAAGATCCAGCCCAATGCCAGACCCGGTGACATCAGGTTCGTGGATGCAAATGGTGATGGCACCATCAGTGACGGTGACAGGGTCCAGATCGGTTCTCCACTGCCAGATTTCACGGGTGGACTTAATCTGAACGCCGAGATATACGGATTTGATTTCAATATGTTCCTCTATGCGGCTCTCGGCCAGGAGATATACAGTGCAACAAGGAGGTATGACATGAACTATGCCAACTACCCTGCTGAATGGCTCAACAGGTGGACTGGTGAAGGCACATCTGACAAATATCCGAGAGTTACCTTTGCTGATAACAACCTGAACGGAAAGACGGTCAGCGACTTCTATATTCAGGACGGGAGTTTTATCAGATTAAGGAACATTACCCTTGGCTATTCGCTTCCGCAGAATATCACCAATGCAATCAGACTCAGCAAGCTGCGTCTGTATGTATCGGCTGAGAATCTCTATACATTCACAAAGTATACCGGTTACGATCCCGAGATAGGGGGCGGGGTATTCGATAACGGTATTGACCGTGGCATCTACCCTCAGCCCAGGACAATCATGACCGGTATCAATGTTACTTTCTGACACCATAAAAATGAACAGAGTTATGAAAAAGTCAATTATATACAGTCTCTTCTTTCTGGCCTTGATGGTGGCAGGTTCATCATGTTCCAAGGATTTTCTGGAGCTTGAACCCAAGACAGGTCAGACAGAAGCCAACTATTATAAGACCGAGGCTGATGCCTTTCTGGCCATGACCTCGGTGTATGATGCCTACGCGCTGCAGAACTGGCAGTTTGCCCCGACGATGGCCGATATATGGTCAGATGACGCATTCTGCGGCGGTTCTGATGCTTCTGACATGAGTCAGTGGCAGGATATGGAGATGTTCAAGATGGAACCGGAGAACAACACCTCTGCCGATTTCTGGAGTCGCTGCTATGCAGGAGTCTACAGGGCCAATCTCTATCTGCAGAAGCAGGATGGCATTGACTGGAAAACAGAAGGGCTGAAGGAGAGGTACGAGGCTGAAGTGAAGTTCCTGCGTGCCTATCTCTACTGGGATCTGGTTCGTCATTTCGGCTGGGTGCCGGTGATGACTGAAGTGCTTCCCTCTGTTGAGGATTACAGGAATCTTACCCAGAGTACTCCTTCAGAAATCTTTACACTTATTGCATCGGATCTGCTTGATGCGGTGGACGTTCTTCCCGTACAGGTGCCCGCATCTGAAAAGGGCCGTATCACAAAAGGTGCCGTTCAGGCCATGATGGCCCGTATATATCTCTATCATACCGGTATGAGTGCCATTGGCGGTATGGGTCTTACTGCCGAACAGTGGAGTGACGGTTCAACCGTTATCAACAAGGCGTACATACAGACCGCACTTGATCAGGTGATCACCAGCAGCGTTTATTCTCTCATCCCTGACTATGCCGACCTGTTTGACTGGGATAACCAGAATAATGCGGAAGCAGTTCTCGAGATGCAGTATTCGGACAAGGCCAAGTCAGGCGACTGGGGCGGATGGAACATCAATGGCAACTTTGCATGTGTATGGTTAAGTGTCCGCAATCCCCAGGGTGACGCAACAGTCTTTCCCGGATGGTCACTTGCAGTACCCAGCTGGAGCCTCGCTGATGAGTTTGAGGCAGGAGACCCGAGGAAGTATGTGACCCTTTATGATGCTGAAGAGATGCTTTCTGATTACAACAGGGCGTTCATGAACACCGGTTACTTCAACAGGAAATATATGGCCAGGGCTGATTATCAGGGTTCAGGCGGTGATCCCAGTCATAACTTCCCGCGCAACCATACGGATATAAGGTATGCAGATGTACTGCTCATGGCTGCCGAGGTATGGCTTGCAGATAATCCGGGCAAGGCAGCCGGTTATCTCAGCCAGGTCCGCACCAGGGCTCTTGGTGAAGCCGCTGAGAAGACCTCAATCACCCTTGACGACATCTACCATGAAAGGCGTGTCGAGTTCGGTGGTGAAGGGCTCAGAAAGTGGGATCTCCTTCGCAGGGGGCTTGACTATGCCGGAGAAAAGATAAATGCAAGCTTCAATATCCCGGCCGGCACGCCAAATGCCTCTGACTTCAATCCCCGTACCTTCAAGGCGGATTCGTGGGGTATGTTCCCGATTCCTGCCAGCGAGATCAGGAATATGAACAGCGGAGTGCTGAAACAGATGGTTCCCGCCTATGTTGGCTTATGATTCATCTAATAAAACTAACAGCAATGAAAAAATTCAGATATATAAGCAGATTAGCGGGCATCCTGGCCATTGTGCTGGCTGTCAATGCCTGCGAACCGCAGATGGCGGACAAGCCCGAAATGGGGGCGGCTCCGACATCCGATCAGCTCGACTTCACGATCACACCGGGAAGTGATGAGTTCAACTTCGTGATAGAGAACGCCTCTTCTGTGACAGGAATTGCTTCCTGGGATTTTGGGAACGGTTCGAAAGGCTCAGGCAATAAAAATGTGGCCAGATATCCCATGCCGGGTGATTATACCGTCACACTGACACTCGTCACAAGGGGAGGGATGGCTACAATGACAAAGACCCTGACACAGACGGAAACCGACTTCTCTGTCTTTACAGATCCCGTTTATGTAAACCTTACAGGCGGCATTGCTGATGCAGACGGCAAGACGTGGGTCCTGGATGTGGCCACCCGGGGCCACCTGGGCGTTGGTCCTCTCGATGACCCCACTGCAATGACCTGGTGGGCAGCAGCTCCTTATGAAAAGGACGGCACCGGCCTGATGGATGATGAGATCACCTTCAAGCTTGACGGTTTCGAGGTTACCTACGACAACAAAGGTGTCAGCTATGTCAAGGCATACCGTGCTAATGACCCGGCCCTTGCATTAATCTATCTCAATCCCCGTGAGAACAAGGGCGACTGGGATGTTGATTACGCTACACCTGTTTCGGGTACATTCAATATTACGGAGGTCTCTGAAGGCAGTTACACCATTACCCTCAACGGTGACAAGCCGATTTTCCCCTGCTTTGACGTTGGCGCTAAGGACAACACCTACACAATCCGCAAAGTGGAGGAAAACCTCCTCGAGCTAACCTGCTTTGAGTCTTATGAGGGCTGGAACAACTGGCACTACTACCTGATACCAAAGGGCTACGTCAGGCCTACTATTACCTATACCGTCAACGTCACTGAAGGAGTTGACAACGAGGTCTCCTGTTCCATCACAGACTATTCAATACCTGACGGCCAGAGTGTTACCAACGTGACCTGGAACTTCGGAGACGGCAGTGATGAGGTAACAGCAGGCAAGGACGAGGAGGTGAAACATATTTTTATGCGTAAGGGTACATTCAATGTCACGGCTAAGCTGAACACCAGTCTCGGAGTGCTTACAGGAACTAAACAGATTACTCTGGTTAACAATAACTCTGCTTATGTGCCTTTCCTTCTTGACATGATGATTGTTTACAACGACCTGAGCGAGGTACAGGTTTTCCCGCTGCTTGCAGAAAACTGTTCATTGGATATTGTGGACAATCCTGATAAGGAATACCCGAACAAGTCTTCAAAGGTAGCTCACTTCTCAAGGACCGGCAACCAGTACGCCAACGCCTTCATCAGACTGCCGGCAGGATTCAGGTTTGACCTGAGGCTGCAGCAGGTGTTCAAGGTTATGGTACGCGGCAAGGCAGGTGACGTAATCCTTCTCAAGCTTGAGAATTCTGATCCTGCAGAGCCATGGAAAACCGGAACGGAGAAAACATATACAATCCAGAATGATGACACATGGGAGGTTGCCGTTTTCGATTTCAACGGTGTTCCAGGAGGATTTGACTGGACGGGCGATATGTATGCCCCGGATGTTGTTGCAGATGACCGGTTCAATCATGATTATTACAACACCTTGCGCCTGATGTGCAATCCGACGGTTGCTGACGGCACTCACAGCTTCTACCTGGATGAACTGTCAGGCCCGCATGTGGAGGGTATCCATAAATAGTTATTTTTGCTGATCATTGCCTGCCCCGCAAAGGGGCAGGCAATGATATTGCTATTTTCAAATCCATTAAGAAAACAGAGATGAAACTCACTAGACTATTGCTGGTTCTGTCAGCAGGATCATTTATGCTGGTTTCCGGCTCATGTAACGGGGAGAAAAGCGTGTCCGACGGTGCCGTGGAAAAGGCTGAAAAGCTGGTTGCTCAGATGACCCTCGAAGAAAAGATCGGTCAGATGTCCCAACTTGATCTTGGCTATTTCAGGGACCAGGAACAGTTGAAACAGGCTGTCAGGGATGGCCGTTGTGGATCATTGCTTAACTTTCTCGGCACAGAGCAGGTGAATGAGCTCCAGCGAATAGCTGTTGAGGAGAGCAGGCTGGGCATACCACTTATCATAGGCAGGGACGTGATTCATGGTTACCGTACAATTTTTCCCATTCCGCTCGGGATGGCAGCATCATGGAACCCGGAGGCAGTACGGCAGGCTTTCCGCATCTCTGCCATTGAAGCTTCATCTCACGGTATTAGGTGGACCTTTGCACCCATGATTGATATTACCTGGGATCCGCGATGGGGCAGGATAGCTGAGGGATGCGGGGAAGATCCCTTCCTTGCGTCAACCCTTGCTGCTGCAATGGTAAAAGGGATACAGGGCGACAGTCTCGATGATCCCACCTCACTTGCCGCATGCGCCAAGCACTATGTGGGATACGGTTTCGCAGAGGCGGGACGCGACTATAACACTACCTGGATACCCGAACCCCTTCTCAGGAACGCGGTCCTTAAACCCTTCCATGCTGCGAAGGAGGCCGGTGCACAGACATTCATGTCGGCTTTCAATGATCTGAACGGAGTGCCTACCTCAGGTAATGAGTTTACCCTTAAGAAGATATTGAGGGAAGAGTGGGGCTTTGACGGGTTTGTAGTGAGTGACTGGGCATCGGTAACGGAGATGGTCAATCACGGTTTTGCGGAGGATGAGAAGCATGCTGCCGAGATAGCAATAAGGGCTGGTGTAGAGATGGAGATGGCAACCACATCTTATTATGACAATATCAAGGCCCTTCTTGATGACAAGAAGATTACCATGGAGCAGATCGACGATGCTGTAATGAATATTTTGAAAGTAAAATACCGTCTTGGATTATTTGATAATCCATATGCTGATCCTGAGGCAGAGAAAAAGATCCTTGATCCCGCTTTTCTTGAGCATGCCCGTAGCGTAGCGCGCCAGAGTGCTGTCCTCCTGAAGAATGAGAATGCGGCTCTACCCCTGGATGCTGATAAGATCTCGTCAGTGGCAGTCATCGGTCCGCTTGCTGACGCCCCGCGTGATCAGCTCGGCACCTGGTGTTTTGACGGCAGGGGAGAGAACTCCGTCACCCCCCTGAAGGCTGTCAGGGATCTGATGGGAGAGAAGAGGGTCAATTATGTTCAGGCGCTGCCATACAGCCGTGACAGGAACAAGGCAGGCTTTGCTGCGGCAGTGGCTGCTGCCCGCAGGTCAGATGCCATACTCTTCTTCGGAGGAGAGGAGTGGATACTCTCAGGCGAAGGGCAGTCGAGGGGAGAAATTGATATGCCCGGTGCACAGTCAGAGTTGCTTGAAGCGCTGGCGGCCACAGGCAAACCGGTCATATTGGTTGTAATGGCAGGAAGACCCCTTGCTATTGGCAGGGAGCTCGAGCTTTCCGATGCAGTGTTGTATGCATGGCATGCCGGGACCATGGCCGGACCAGCTATAACTGATCTTCTCTTTGGTAAGGAGTCTCCTTCAGGCAAACTGCCTGTCACCTTTGTCAAGGGGGCCGGACAGATTCCATTCTATTACTACAGGAACAACACAGGCAGACCGGCAACCGATGCCTCCTGGACACCGTTCGATTCTATCCCTACGGTCAACCCACAGAGCTCACTGGGATACCGCTCTTTCCACCTTGACTACGGCTTTACACCACTGTTGCCGTTTGGTTATGGACTAAGCTATACAACCTTTGATTACAGTGATCTCACTCTCTCATCACAGGTGATGAAGATGGACCGTACACTGACAGTCAGGGCAAAGGTGACCAACTCCGGTGAAATGGATGCTGACGAGATTGTTCAGTTTTATGTGCGTGACAGGGTAGGAAGCATAACACGGCCCATCAAGGAACTGAAGGGGTACAAGCGTCTCCGCATCAA
>JAAZBN010000206.1 GCA_012513795.1 Bacteroidales bacterium
ATGGACAACAGCGTCTCACTCAGTTTCTCCACGTGGCTTGCCGGCATACGATACGGTTATGCCTCCTATGCGATGGATACGGAGCGTATGGGCACCTTTGCCGGCGGGGTGAGCTTCATCAGTCACGGCCGCTTTACCGAGGCCGATCAGGCCGGTAATATAACCGGCAGCTTCACCGCAGCCGAATATGGGTTCAATATTCTCTGGTCAATGGAAATAGACTCGTCCTTCACTGCCGGTATCAATCTCAAGCCGGTGCTCTCACACCTGGAACGCTATTTTTCTGCCGGCATATGCATGGATATAGGCGCTTCCTATCATAATGAAGCACTGTTGCTTGATGCCGGCCTTGTCATTCGCAATGCCGGCTTTCAGATCAGGAGTTACACGGGACAGGGAGGAGAGCCCCTCCCCTTTGAGATTATCGCCGGCGCCACCAAGAGGCTTGCCCACGCACCCTTCAGCTTCTCACTGACAGTAAGGCACCTGGAAAAGCCTGATATGACATACGATTATGATACTGAAGATGATAATATGCCGGGCGGTTTCGGGGATGACCTTTTGCGGCACCTGGTGTTCGGTGCAGAGCTCATCCCCTCCGAGTCGTTCTGGATTGGTGCCGGGCTGAACTACCAGCGCCGGGCGGAGATGCGTACGGATCAGCGCACCGGCATGGCCGGCTTCACGGCAGGGTTCGGTATCCGTCTGAAGGCCTTTGAGCTGGCATGGGGGTATGACTCCTTCCATCCTGCAGGGGGAGCAAGTCACTTCACCCTGACGCTGAGACCGGAGAAGATTTTTGGAAACACCCCTGAGTGAACCTTAAAGAAGTTTATATCGTTTTAGAGTACACAGAGAATGAAAAAAAGGAAAAAGAAGATAATCATTACTGTTGACGGTTACTCATCATGCGGCAAGAGCACCTTCGCGAAAGCGATAGCCACGGAGCTGGGCTATGTCTATATCGACTCAGGCGCCATGTACAGGGCCGTCACCCTCTTCGCCCTGCGCCGCGGACTGGTTGCAGGGGGTGTGGCCGATGAACAACGGATACTGGAGGTGATGCCGGAGATAACCATCACCTTCAAGCCTGACCGCGAGACAGGCTTCTCAGCCACCTACCTCAACGGCGAAAAGGTGGAAAGGGAGATACGTGACCGCGAGGTGTCTGACAATGTGAGCCCCGTCAGTACCATAGCAGGTGTCAGGGCCAGACTCGTTGAACTGCAGCGGGCAATGGGCAAAGGCGGAGGAGTGGTGATGGATGGCCGTGACATAGGAACCGTGGTCTTCCCTGATGCCGAACTGAAAATATTCATGACCGCACGCCCGGAGGTAAGGGCACAGAGACGCTACCTTGAACTGGTTAGCAAGGGAATGCCGGCCGACTTCGGTGCGGTCATGAGAAATATTACGGAGCGTGACCGGATAGATTCCTCAAGAGAGGCCAGTCCGCTCCGGAAAGCAGATGATGCGGTTGAGCTGGATAACAGTGACATGACCCCGGAGGAACAGATAATATGGTTCAGGAAACTTTATAAAAAGAGAACAGATGAAAGTTGACGTTGAACAGGGATCAGGATTCTGCTTCGGGGTGGAGAACGCCGTGGCGATAGCTGAGAACGCCCTGAAGGAGGGAGAAACAGTCTATTGCCTCGGGGAGATAGTTCATAATGATCTGGAGGTCGCCAGACTCACCGCACTGGGTATGGTAACCATTACACATGATGAGTTTGAGAAGCTGCGCGATGGTAAAGTCCTTATCAGGGCGCATGGCGAGCCGCCATCAACCTACCTTAAGGCCGCAGAAAACAATATCACAATAATTGATGCCACCTGCCCCATTGTTCACTCCATGCAGGAGAAGATAAAAAAGGTGGCTGATCTTGCCCGCGAAGAGAAGGGACAGATAGTTATTTTCGGAAAAGAGGGGCATGCCGAGGTAATAGGACTGATGGGTGCTGCAGGCCCCAGGGGTATCCTTGTCACAGGCAAAGGGGATCTTGGCAGGATTGATTACACCAGGCCTGTCTTCCTATTCTCACAAACCACCAAGAGCAAGGTACAGTATGAGGTGGTTGCAGAGATAATCAGGCTGAACCTGGAGAAGCAGTCAAAGGATCATCCCGGCAATACGCTGAAGGTGCATAACACCATCTGCAGGCAGGTGTCGGGAAGGGAACCCAGACTCAGGGAATTCGCACAGCAGCATGACGTAATAATTTTCGTCAGCGGTAAAAAAAGTTCCAACGGGCGGATGCTCTTCGAGGTGTGCCTGAAGGAAAATCCACGATCCCACTTCATCTCATCACCTGGAGAACTGAACAGGGATTGGTTCAGGGATGCCGCCAGCGCCGGTGTGTGCGGAGCAACTTCAACCCCAAGGTGGCTGATTCATGAGGTTGCCGAAATTGTTGAGGGGTTTTGATATTGTTCATGCCACAGATTGATAATGCCTGAAATTGTAGTAATTTCGCACCGTCAAATAAATTATTTCCACAATGGCTAAAATTAATAAGATAGGCGTTCTCACATCGGGTGGTGACGCTCCCGGCATGAATGCAGCCATTCGCGCTGTAACACGAACTGCAATATATAACGGGCTCGAGGTGGTTGGTATAAGGCACGGCTACATGGGGATGATCAATGCGAATTTCAAACCACTCTATGCCCATACAGTATCAGATACCATACAGCGCGGAGGCACCATACTGAAAACAGCCAGATGCGAGGCCTTCAGAACCCCCGAGGGCAGAAAGGTGGCCTATGATAACCTGAAAGCAGCAGGCATAGACGGGGTTATAGTTATCGGCGGTGACGGTTCGTTCAAGGGTGCCGGCGTGTTTAATGAGGAGTACAATATCCCCTTCGTGGGTGTGCCCGGAACAATAGACAATGATATCTACGGTACCGACTATACAATAGGCTATGACACCGCACTTAACACGGTAGTAGAGGCCGTTGACAAAATACGTGATACAGCCAGTGCCCTCAACCGGATGTTCTTCGTTGAAGTTATGGGTGCCGAGGCAGGTCACATTGCTCTTTACAGCGGCATTGCCAGCGGGGCCGAAGCCATCATTATGCCAGAGATAAAGGGAGAAGCACGCGACATAACAAAGATGATTGAGACCGGCAACAAGAGAAAAAAATCAAGCAATATTATCATTGTGGCCGAAGGTGATGAAGAGGGAGGAGCCATAGCCCTGGCTGAAAGGCTTAAACCACAGCTGAAAGGCTATGAGGTGAGGGTGGCCATCCTGGGACACCTGCAGAGGGGCGGATCACCCTCGGCTCTTGACAGGGTCAATGCCAGCAGACTGGGTAACGCCGCCGTGGAAGCGCTGCTCGACGGACAGCAGAGCGTTATGGTAGGACTGCAGAGCGATGAGATAGTGCTCGTGCCCTTCAGAAAAGCAATAAAGCAGCATAAG
>JAAZBN010000026.1 GCA_012513795.1 Bacteroidales bacterium
TCGGCACCTGCTCCGGTGGCCAGTGCCAGTGGCAAGATACCGAGGATGGTTGTAAGGCTCGTCATCAGTACCGGACGGAATCGTGAGACGGCGCCCTCGCGCGCGGCTTCCATGACACTCAGCCCGGCCTGCTGTCTCTGGTTGGCAAACTCAACAATCAGGATTCCGTTTTTGGCAACCATCCCTATCAGCATAATCAGGCCTATCTGGCTGAAAATATTTAGAGTCTGCCCGGTTATAACCATGATAAATAACGCACCAATCAGAGCCAGTGGTACCGTGACCAGAATGATTACAGGGTCACGGAAACTCTCAAACTGTGCCGAGAGCACCAGGTAGATCAGCACTATGGCCAGGACAAAGGCAAACAGCAGGCTGGAGGTGCTCTCGACAAAATCCTTTGAATCGCCTGAAAGGGTGGTGCTGAAGTTTTCGTCGAGCACCCTTGCGGCTATCCTGTCCATCTCCTCAATCCCTTCACCCAGCGTGTATCTTCCTTCCAGACCGGCTGACACAGTGGCCGATACAAACCTGTTATACCTGTAAAGCTGTGGTGGCAGGCTGCTCTCACGTATCTCCACAATGTTGTCAAGCTGAATGAGCTGGCCCTTGTCGTTCCGAACGTAGGTACTGGTAAGGTCATAGGGGTCATTTCTCTTCGACTTGTCAAACTGGCTGAAGATCTGGTATTGTTTACCGTTGAGGATATAGTATCCGATACGTTGCTCGCTCATGGTGAGCTGCAGTGTCTGTGCAATGTTCTGGACGTTGACCCCCATCATGGAAGCCTTTTCCCTGTTGATCAGAACGGTCAGCTCCGGTTTGGTGAACTTGAGGTTAACATCACTGGCAGAAAAGTAGGGGCTTTCCGACACTTCCGCCATGAAGTCTGGCAAGACGCGTTTAAGGTCATTCAGGTTCTTGGCCTGAATCACGTACTGCACGGGCAGGCCTCCCCGGCGTGACCCGAAGGTCTGCTGCTGCGATACTATGGTCCTTGCCCCGGTGTACTGCCTGAGGACGGGAGAGAGAGCTGCTGCTATCTCCTGTTGTGACCGCTTGCGCTCACGGCGGTCGAGAAGCCTTACCCTCATGTTGGCTGAATTGGTTCCTCCCATGCCCACCATCATCATGATATTGTCACTCTCGGGTATCTCCTCCTGCACAACCGGGTAGAGTGTCTCCATGTAGTCAGTCATGTAATCATACGATGTGCCTTCTGTGGCACGGGCACTGATGTTGACATACCCACGGTCCTCCAGCGGAGCCATCTCTGACGGGAGGATAGACCAGAACAGGCCTATCAGCAATCCTGCTGCTACAATAATTATCAGTGCCCAGTACCGTCTCCTGAGGAAGGCTGTTATCCATTTGCGGTAGAGATTGATCATGCCGCTGAAGAAAGGTTCGGTGGCACGGTAGAAGTGACCTTCCATGGCATTATGCTTCAGAACCCGTGAAGAGACCATGGGTGTCAGTGTCAGCGCAAGGAAGGATGAGATTATCACTGCCCCCACTATCACCAGGCTGAACTCCCTGAATAGTCTTCCCGTTACCCCCTGGAGAAAGACTATCGGGAAGAAGACAGCTACCAGGGCAACAGTTGTAGCAATGATGGCAAAGAATATTTCCCGTGATCCCATGAGTGCTGCTTCCCTGGGCTTCATTCCCCTCTCCACTTTGGTGTAGATATTCTCAACAACCACTATCGCATCATCAACAACAAGGCCGATAGCCAGAACAATGGCAAAGAGGGTGAGGATATTTATTGTGAATCCTGCCATGTACATAACGAAGAAAGCTCCTATGAGTGCTACGGGTATCGCAATGACCGGTATCAGGGTGGTCCTCCAGTTGCGCAGGAAGAGGAATATGACCAGCACTACCAGCATGAATGCAATAAAGATGGTGTTCTTCACCTCTTTGATGGATTCACGGATGTAGGTTGTATTGTCAAAAAGAATTTCTGTGGTGATATCTTCAGGGAGATCCTTCTTGAGATCTTCCAGCATCACCAGTGCCTCATCCACTATGTCAATGTAGTTTGCTCCCGGCTGTGGCACAAGCACTACGTTAACGGCAGGCTTCCCGTTTGATGTCAGGTGTGAGCGTATGTTCTCGGCGTCGATCTCAGCTATACCAATATCGCTGAATTTGACAACCCTGTCTCCGTTCTTGGTGATGATCAGGTCATTGAACTCGTCCACCGTGCGGAGCCTGCCAAGGGTTCTGATGGTCAGTTCAGTATTGTCGCCTTCAATCCTTCCTGAAGGCAGTTCAATGTTCTCCCGGGTGACGGCTGTCCGGACATCGAGGGGAGTGAGGCCGTAGGCTGCCAGCCTGGCAGGGTCCATTTTCATCCTGATTGATAGCTTTTTGGACCCCCATACACCAACGGCGCTGACACCCGAGATGGTCTGCATTCTCTCCTTGAAGTTTATCTCAGCATAGGTGCTCACGTCTATGATTGATCTGCTGTCGCTGCGAAGGGTAACCGCAAATATTGGCTGAGCGTCAGCGTCTGCCTTCTGCACTACGGGAGGATCAACATCCTGCGGCAAGCGGCGCATTGCTCCCGAGACCTTGTCACGCACATCGTTCACCGCTGTCTCCATGTCCACCTCAAGCTTGAACTCAACGGTGATTCGTGATGAGCCGTCACTGCTTGAACTTGATATGGAGCGTATGCCCTGGACACTGTTTATGGCGGATTCAAGCGGTTCAGTGATCTGTGTCTCAATAACGTCTGAGTTTGCTCCGGGGAAGGAGGTCGATACGGTCACAATGGCAGGGTCAACACTGGGATAGTCTCTTACCCCGAGGAAAGTGTATCCTATTCCCCCCAGGATAAGTATAACCAGTGCCATCACCGTGGCTAGTACCGGTCTCTGTATGCTTAATGACGATAGACTCATTTTTTCCTTTCTCAGTTGTCAATGGTCAGGAACCACATGCTCTAATCAGTAACATTTATTCTTACAGGCATGTTGTCTCTCAACTGCATCAGTCCTGTTGTGAGTACGGTATCTCCTGCCGACAGCCCGGAAAGAACCTCAATCATTGTTGCCGTTCTGGTACCGGTTACCACCGGGACGAGGAAAGCCCTTCCATTCCTGGCAACCCATATCTTCTTTTCATTCATCTCAGGTACTATGGACTCGGTAGGTACCTGGATGGCATTCTGTTTCTCATCAGTGATGAGTGTCAGGGAGGCAAACATTCCCGGCACCAGCCGTCCGTCACTGTTGTTGTATCGTGCCCTGAGGCCGATGGTTCTGGTTGTCTCGTCTATACGATAATCGATTGCATAGACTGTGGCAAAGAACTCCTCAGGGTATCCTTCTGTCTCAAATGATATGCGTTTACCCATCAGGTTCTCGGAGATGTATTTTTCTGATATTGCGAATTCCAGCTTAAGTGTTGAGGGGTCAATCAGGTGTGCTATCTTCACATTGGGAGTGACATAGGTGCCTTCACTCACATACCGGAAGCCAATTACTCCGTCAAAAGGAGACCTTACTTCGGTCTCGGCAATTCTCACCTTCAGCAGGTTCATATCAGCGAGGATAACGTTATAGTCTGTCTGCAGCTGGTCAAAAGACTCCCTGCTGACGGCATCCTTTGAGAGCAGTACTCTCTGGCGTTCAAGCTTTTCCGCCAGGAGCTTTTCCTGCAATTCGGCGCGTCTCAACTGTGCCTGCAGGTCTTCATCGTAAATCTTTACAAGCAGTTCTCCCTTTCTTACCCTGCTGCCCTCCCTGAAGAAGACGCCGGTTACCTTGCCTGATACCTTGCTGACGATATCCACCTCTTCATTTGCCAGCAAACTGCCGGCTGACCTTATTCCGCTGGTAAGGTATGAAGGTTTGGCTATGGTTCCGTTCACGGGTAACTGGCCGCCGCCTTGGCCGGCACCCTGCCCGCCGCCGCCTGCAGGTCTGGCCGCCGCCGGCTGTCCGGCCGTAGCGGCTGACTGCCGGTCTGCCTGTCCCTGTGCCGCTGCCTGTCCGGCCCGGACCTCATCCTTCTGTTTCAGGTCCCTGTTGCCCCATAACCCGATCCGTGGTCCTGTGAACCAGATCAGCAAGACCAGAGGTATGCTGACCCACAGGGCTATTTTTGTTCCCTTTTTCATCTGTGACTATTCTGTTCAATCTTCTGACCCGCAAAATTAGGGGTTTATTAAAGCCATTGTGTTAAAGTATATTAAAACAAACAGCCTGGTTAAATAAAGTTGGCTTCCCGTGATACGGGCACCTCAGTATTTAATCATGATCTCCCTTACAATCTTTTCCATGTTATCGGTTATCTTTCTGGAAGAAACCGTAAAACCGTTGGCAAAGGTTGTAAAGGCCACCTTTCTCCCGCTGTTGGTTGTGAAATAACCGGCAAACGATTTTGCACTGGCAATTGTTCCGGTTTTGGCCACAACTTTTCCCTGAAACAATTCATCACGGAAATAGTTCTTCATGGTGCCCGAGAGAGCTCCTATGGGCAGGGATGAGATAAAGGCATCAGCATATTTGCTGTTATGCATATGCACCAGCAGCCTGACAGTCATCAGTGCGCTGATGTTGTTGTTTGCTGTAAGTCCTGATCCGTCAAGCATGACAGCCTCGTACGGCTCGCAGCCTATTGAATCAAGAAAATGTCTGATGACCGAGGATCCGGCTCTGAAGGTGCCTTCTCCCAGTATTTCATATCCGAGGTGTTTCCTTATGGCCTCAGCATACATGTTTACACTTTCATGGTTTGTAACCTTTATTATCTCAGCCAGAGGAGGGGAATTGACTACTGCAATTGCGACACTCTTTTTCTCTTCAGGGTCAAGCCGTACGGATTCGGGTTCACCTTTGATGACTATTCCGGCAGCACGCAATGCCGCATCAAGTCTTCGGACCAGGGCCATCGGGGGATCGGGGATGGAGGCCCTGAAGACAGTGATTGTGTCAGCCGGCACGCTGCCCGTGAGCGTTGCTGTTGAAGCATAGGGTGCAACATAGAGTTCGCTCCTGTTGCTTGTGCCTGAAGATAACAAGCTGTTAATTATGGTGATGCCC
The DNA here is from genome assembly GCA_012513795.1 of Bacteroidales bacterium. Lineage (GTDB taxonomy): Bacteria > Bacteroidota > Bacteroidia > Bacteroidales > VadinHA17 > SR-FBR-E99. The sequence continues at coordinate 5,061 of JAAZBN010000026.1, forward strand.
AGACCGAATGACTCAACCGAGTCTATCACTGCCGGTTCGCCCTCTGATCTCCCGCTCAGATATATGTTGAATTTGTTGTCATTGATATTGATATCATACACTCCTGCCCCGTAGTAATAACCCAGATCACCCCACTCCCATCCGGGTGGAGCCGGATTGAAGTCGTAGATTGACTCCCCTGCAGACACCCGGCCGTTGATGCGCCTTATGCCGGCATCTTTTACAGCCTGTACCCAGTTACCAATAACGTCACCGTAATGATCCCTGAACAAGGCGGAGCCGAGTGCGGGGTCACCTCCGCCGGCTATGATGACATCGCCGTCAAGAATACCCCTTTTGCTGTTGAGATCTCCTGAAAGGAGAAGTGTTGTGGTATAGTAGTAGCATGGTCCCAGAAGGGATAGAGCTACAGAGGTAGGGTAGAGTTTCATCACCGAGGCCGAGGCCAGGTTACGTTCAGCGTCATGGCTGAAGATGATCTCGCCGGTAAGGGCGTCAGCAAAACAGAATGAGTAGGATGTGCCTGTCAGCGTTGTATCAGCCAGAATGGAGTCCATTACCTCCTGCTGGCCGGAAACATTAATGGTGGCCAGGGTCATCAGAAAAAAGAGTGTCAGTGATCTGGTTTTCATCTGTTTTTATTTTGTTCAATTGTTGAAAGCAGTCCGCAGGCAGCCCCGATATCTTCTCCGCGGCTTGCTCTTATGGTAGCTGTGATACCTTTGGCATTGAGGCTGTCACGGAATGATTCCATCTCCTTCTGGTCAGGGCTTGTGTAATCAGAGCCGGGGATAGCGTGAAAGCGTATCAGGTTGACCCGGCAACGGATACCGTTAAGTATGCGTGCCATCTCCCTTACATGAGCAGGTGTGTCATTCAGACCCCGGAAGACAATGTATTCAAAGGAGACTCTTCTCTGCCTTCCGAAGTCAAATTGCCTGATGGTTTCAAGTATCTTCCCGAGGGGATGAGTTTTCTGAACGGGCATGAGAGCCTGTCGCTCATCATCAAAAGGGGAGTGAAGGCTGACAGCCAGATGGCACCTGCTTTTCTCGAGGAAGTCCTCTATCCGGCCTGTGATGCCGACAGTACTGACTGTGATGCGTGTGGGGCTCCATCCGTATCCCCATGATGATGTCAGTATCTCAAGGCTTTTCAGTACCTCAGAAAGGTTGTCCAGCGGCTCACCCATGCCCATGTAGACGATGTTGGTGAGCGACTCATGCTCCGGGAGGCTTCTGAACTGGTTGAGGATCTCGTTGGATGTCAGGTTTCCCTGGAAGCCCTGCCTGGCTGTCATGCAGAAGCGGCACCCCATGCGGCATCCCGACTGGACTGAGAGGCATACGGTGGCACGGTTGCGGTCAGGAATGAAGGCTGTCTCAATAAACCGGTTGCTGCTGACAGGGAAGAGGTACTTCTTTGTGCCGTCACTGCCGGTGGCAACGGCTGAAGGCGGAGTGAGCCCGGTTTCGTACCTTTCCTGCAGGAGGTCGCGTGCTGCGAGAGAGAGATCGGTCATTCCGTCTATCTCTGGAGCGCCCCTGCGGTACAACCACCCCGCTATCTGCCTGGCGGCATAGGAAGGCAGAGAAGCTGCCGTGGTGACATCTGTCAGCTCCTCAAGAGTCCTGCCGTAGAGTTTCTCCCTGACCATCAGTACCGGTACGCTGCCTGTTCAAGATCACGTATATTTTTGAAGGGTTTCGGGGGCTTCAGCTCCGCATTGAGGAATTCATATATGTCAAGCCTGATCCTTCGAGCTTCCCTGTAATCCATCCTGTCAAACGAGTGACCACCGGGCATATCCTCGAAGATCTTGTATCTGAAATTTTGCTTGCCTGCTGCCTTCAGTGATTTTATCAGGTGTTCCACCTCGAGTACGTTCACATCCTCATCATTGGTATTTGTATGAATAAGCAGCGGGGTGTTGCGGTACCTGTCAACCTGCCACGCCGGGGAGCGTCTGCGGTACTCGGCAACATTCTCATCGGCCGTCTTGCCGATATGATATGAGGCAGAGTAGAGATCACGGTAACTGTCATCCTTGTAACCCATGCGTGCAATGACATCGCTTACAGGCACGCCGGCAAAGCAGGCTTTATAGGCCTCAGGATGGTCAAAAATGCAGAAGAGTCCTATCAGGCCACCATGGCTCCAGCCGATGACTCCCACCCGGTCTTTGTCTATAATCCCGTAGTTGTCAATCATGTATTTTCTGCTGGCATCCACATCTTCCACTTCCAGTCCGCCATAGTCAATCCGCCTGTACATTCCGCCTCCATATCCGGTTGACCCCCTGTATTCAGCAGCAACGACTACATATCCCTGTGAGACAATCTCTCGGATGATGTGCGTGTAATAGGTAGTAAAATTGGAATGTACTCCACCGTGGGGAAAAACCAGGAGCGGATATTTGCGGGAGGGATCGGCATCCCGGGGAATGAAGACATAGCTCCAGAATTTCAGGGGATTGCCGGCACCCTGTCCGGTAGGATTACTCTCCTTTGCAGGTGGCGGGCCTGTAATATAGATTTTGTCTACATATGCCACATCACCCACTCTCTCAAACCAGAGGAGGTCGTCAATATTCTTTTCCAGCACATCAAGGCGGTGCCCAAGCTCGTCGAATCTTCTGTTCACATCACGGATAGCATCCATCAGTTCACTGTTACCGGGCTGTGATGAAGCATTCATCTGCAGTGATAGCAATGCCGCCAAGATCATGATATTTCTTAAGATTTTGTTTTTCATGTCTTTATAGGGTTAGATTTCAATTTCTCCGCTGAAAACAAAAGTAGCCGGACCGGTCAGGAAGATTCCGGATGCACCCTCTTCCGTCAGTGTGAACCTGACGTGAAGCGTACCACCTCTTGCAATCACCTCCGTCTCATTGGTGACATTTTTTCCGATTCTGGCTGCCGCAATGGCAGTTGCTGTAATGCCGGTACCGCAGGCCAGCGTTTCATCTTCCACGCCCCGTTCATAGGTTCGCACGTAAAGCTTGCCATCTATAATGCTGGCGAGGTTAACATTCACACCTTCAGTGGAATAGAGGGGAGACCATCGCAACTTTCTGCCAAATGCTACCATGTCACTGTCTCTGTTATCTTCTGTAAAGACCACCAGGTGTGGTACTCCGGTATTAACCAGTATTCCGTCAGGAGTTTCCCTGATCTCTCTTACATCAGTGATGGAAATTTCAGTGGTGCCTGGTCCGACAGGCTGTGCCGTATGAGGGCCGTCTCCTGCCATAAATGACAGGTCGCGGAATCCGGTCATATGTCTCATGGCGAAGTGAGCAGCGCATCTGGCTCCGTTACCGCACATTGCTCCGGCTGAACCGTCAGAATTGAAGTAGTGCATCCGGAAGTCATAACCTTCATAATCCTCTATAAGCATAAGGCCGTCAGCTCCTATGCCGAACCGTCTGTCGCATAATTTACTGATGAGCAGTTTATCAGAATGGTCAATGAGTGACGGGTTGTTTTGTATAAGGACAAAGTCGTTGCCGGCTCCCTCGTATTTGTTAAAGAGTATTTTCATACCGTTAAAATGAAGTTAATTATCTTAATATGATCCCGTCAGTCTGTTAAAAAATTGAAAATTTACAGAACAATTGATGCGTGGCCGGGTTGTAAAGATATTAATCTTTCAGGCAGGCACGCTATTTGTTGAAAAGTGGCGTAACATCGAAGTAACAATTAAAAAATAAAAAGCTATGAAAGGTAAAGGGTTGATAACAACATTGCTTGTTGCCTTTTTCGGCGCACTCGCAGGCCTTTTCATCTATACCAGGTTTCTTGACAGGAGCAAGCTGGTAATAGGCACTGAAAAGGAGAAGCAGTTGATTGAGGAGAACGCCAGGTACACCTCTATGGTACCGCAGTCAGGCGTGAATGATTTCACTTATGCTGCTGAACACACCGTACATGCAGTGGTTCATGTCAAGACCAAAGCCATGGTCAGTTCAGCCTATTCCAACCCCATCTATGAATTCTTCTACGGTCCGGGTGCAAGCCGTCCGCGGGAGGTCAGGGGATTCGGATCAGGAGTTATTGTGACTGCTGACGGATATATAGTTACGAATAACCATGTCATTGAAGATGCTGATGAGGTTGATGTCACGCTCAACGACAAGCGAACCTTTGCAGCTGATGTTGTAGGACGTGATCCGAGCACAGATATTGCCGTATTGAAGATCAAGGCTGCCGGATTGCCGTACATCAGGTTTGGCAACTCTGATGCCATAAGGCTGGGAGAGTGGGTTCTGGCGGTGGGCAACCCCTTCAATCTCACCTCTACGGTTACTGCCGGCATTGTCAGCGCCAAGGGACGAAGCCTCAATCTCCTTGACAACCAGTACCGCATTGAGTCATTCATACAGACGGATGCTGCTCTCAATCAGGGTAACAGCGGCGGAGCGCTGGTGAACGTGCAGGGTGAACTGATAGGTATCACCACAGCTATTATCTCGCCCAGCGGCGCCTACGCGGGCAACTCTTTTGCCGTGCCGACGTCTATAGTAAAGAAGATATACGAGGACCTCAGGGAGTATGGAGAGGTTCAGCGCGGGCTGATGGGGATAAACATTACAGATGTTACGGCTGATATAGCCGAGCAGGAAAAACTGAAGGAGATCAGGGGCGTTTACCTTGCAGGCGTGGTTGAGGATGGAGCCGCTAAAGCTGCAGGATTGCAGGAGAAGGATGTAATCATCGCTATCAATGGTGAGCCGGTTGAGACAACTGCTGATCTTCAGGAAAAGGTCAACCGTTACAGGCCCGGGGACAAGCTTGAGGTTACCTACCTGAGAAAGGGCAAACAGGACAAGAAGAATGTCATTCTCCGCAATATTGAGGGGAGTACTGACGTTTTAGCTCCCGGGACACAGTCCTTATCAGTGTTCGGCGCCACATTCGCACCGCTCACCACAGGCGAGAAAAGTAAGTATAAAATAACGGGAGGTGTGAAGATCACCTCAATAACAGAGGGCCGGTTCCGTGATCTGGGCTTTGGTAAAGGTACAGTCATTGTTGACGTGAACGGTCAGAGAGTGAACAGCGCTGCCGATGTAAGCAGGGCAACAGAAAATGAAAAGAGTCTGACGTCAGTTGAAGGATTTACGCCGGACGGAACATACTTCAAGTATCAGACCAGGAGGTAAGATTGAGGATAAGAGATAATTAACGGCAGATCAGGGGATTGTTTGAACGTGCGATCCCCAGCCGGTTTTAGATTTTTTATTTGTTTAGTAACTTAAAAAGCAGTACATTTGCGGAAATTTTTTCGAAGGGGTATAGAGAATGAGACAACTTAAAATTACCAAATCCATTACCAACCGTGAGAGTGCGTCGTTGGACAAGTATCTGCAGGAGATTGGTAAAGAAGAGTTGATATCGGTTGAGGAAGAGGTAGAGTTAGCACAGAGGATCAAGAAGGGTGACCGGGCAGCGTTGGAGAAGCTTACGAAAGCCAATCTCCGTTTTGTTGTATCAGTGGCCAAGCAGTATCAGAACCAGGGGCTTAGCCTTCCGGACCTCATAAATGAGGGTAACCTCGGCCTTATCAAGGCTGCAGAAAAATTTGATGAAACCAGGGGTTTTAAATTTATATCCTATGCTGTGTGGTGGATCAGGCAGTCGATCCTTCAGGCACTTGCCGAGCAATCGAGGATAGTGCGTCTGCCACTCAACCAGGTGGGTTCATTGAATAAGATCAACAAGGCCTTTGCCCGGTTTGAGCAGGAGAATGAGCGCACACCCTCGCCTGAGGAGCTGGCTGAAGTACTTGACATCCCGAAGGAGAAGGTAGCTGACACCCTGAAGGTATCAGGGAGGCATGTGTCGGTTGACGCACCCTTCGTTGAGGGGGAGGACAACAGTCTTCTGGATGTCCTTACCAATGTCGATTCTCCCATAGCTGACAAGATGCTTATTGACGAGTCATTGTCAAAGGAGATTGACCGTGCACTTGCAACTCTTACCGAGCGTGAAAGGGATATCATCAGGTATTTTTTCGGAATAGCATGCCAGGAGATGACCCTGGAGGAGATTGGAGAAAAGTTCGGTCTGACCCGTGAAAGGGTAAGACAGATAAAGGAGAAGGCAATTCGTCGTCTGCGTCATACTTCCAGGAGCAAGCTCCTGAAAGGATACCTGGGTTAGAATTCTCAGATAAGTGTAAACAGGATAAGGGGCAATGAAAACGCCCCTTTTTTGTTGTCATGTATGAGGCGGCACCCGAAATAAAATGAGCCCGGGGATACGGGCTCATTTGTATGTCCGCTGTCGATGGCGGAACTGGGGGGAAGAACTGCTTCAGTGACGTGGAAGAAATGAGAAACAGAAGCACCACATCACACGGTAAAAGTAACTGATTTGATAATCTGTTGGTATTAAGTTCATGTTCAAACTGACAGAAAACCGGATTGAAGCTACAGACCGTCAACTTAACCCAACAGATTCCTATCTTCCAGAGAACTTTTTAATGAAATTACCCTTGTATGAGTCTCCGGCATACGCTTTCAGGTTCTCCGAAAGGAGAATTTCACCCTGCCTGCTATAGCCCGTGACATGATCAAGGTTGACCAGGTAGGAGTGATGCACTCTCAGAAAATTCTGATCTTCGAGCAGACCGGTGAAGTGTTTCAGATTCTTTGAGCTTACTACCTTTCTGTCGTTTGTCAGGTAGAAATTGGTACAGTAGCCGTCTGCCTGGCACATGATGATCTCATTAAGTTTAAGTACGTCAAAGCCCTTGATGTTGGGAATTATAAGTGTGGACTGCCGCGGTGAGCTGCTGCGCAGGTTGTTGAGCAGTGTCTTTACTATCTCACTGCTTATGCCATGCTGTTCCGTATCCCTGATCTTGGCCACGGCTTCAATCAGTTCATCAATCTTGACGGGTTTGAGGAGATAGTCCAGGGCACTGAACCTGAAAGCTTTTATTGCATACTCGGAATAGGCTGTTACAAAGATGATCCTGAAATTTATTTTGTCAAACATTTTGAGAAGGTCGAAACCCTTTCCGTCAGGCATCTCAATGTCCAGGAAGATGAGGTCCGGCGCGGTCTTAATGATTGCTTCATATGCAGTCTGAACAGTTGCAGCCTGGGCTACAACCTCAACATCGGGACAATATTCCTTGAGGTAGTTGAAGATAACGTCTCTTGCCAGTTTCTCATCATCAATTATTACAGCCCTTATCATGTTTCCGGAAGATTAGGTTCAATAGCTTAATGTTTTCTGCTGGCTCAACCTCATCAGTTTGCCACCGGCATTTCGATCTCCACCCTGGTTCCTGTCTCAAAACGGTCAGAGAAGAGATCCGAAATGGTGATTTTATAATTTGTAAGCAACAGGTTGTTAATTATTTTAAGTCGGTCGGTAGTCAGTGATATCCCCTTTGACTTTCCTCCTGGAAGCGACCGGTCTTTCATTGCCTCGGAACGCGCTCTGCCCACCCCGTCATCATCCACCCTGCACACCAGCACTCCATCCCTCATGTGCAGGGATACAGAAATAATCCCTTTCCTGTCAGTGAGCCCCATTACCCCGTGCCAGATAGCATTTTCCACGAACGGCTGAATCAGTCCGGGGGATACACTGATTGAATCTGTCTGCAGGCCTGGTTCAATATTGACACTGTAATCGAATTTATCGCCGAACCTGAGATGTTCTATCTTGAGATAGTCCTCAAGCGCGCCCATCTCCACACTAAGCCTGACGAAGTCCTCATTCATGTTGTTCAGCACCGTCCTGATCAGCTTTGAGAAATCGGCTATGAACCTGTTGGCAGCTAGCCTGTCATTGTTTGAAATGAAGTAATTGATGCTGTTCAGGGCATTAAAGATGAAATGTGGATTCATCTGTCCACGCAGAGCCTGATGTTTCAGTTCATCCTTCTTCTGTCTTTCTCTCTGGCGATACTGTTTTACACTGATCCACGACAGCAGAGCTGCAAGAAGCAAAAGTGCCAGGGGAGCAGTAATCCTGAATGCCATTGTCTGGTAAAAATAGGGTTTTAGTCTTATGACAAGGGTCCTGACATTGCTCCATGATCCGCTTATATCCGTTGCCTGGATCTCCAGGTGATGCCATCCGGGAATCATATTGGAGTAGTTTATATTCCTGTCGTTATGGTCAGTATAAAACCAATTGTCCTCCACCCCTAGCCTGTATCTGTACCTGATCATCTCAGGGTGGCGGTATTCAGGAACGACAAACGATAGCCGGAAGTTGTCCTCTCCCTTATTGAGAATGATTGTGTCTGCCTTGTAGACCGGTTCTTCAAAAACCCTGTTTTCCGCTGAGACCTGCATTCCCAGAATTATGATTTTCCGGCCGCCGATACTCTGCTGGGCCTTAAGTATATCAACCGGATCAAACTCCACCGCTCCACCCACTCCCCCGAAGAGGAACCTGCCATCATCCGTTGCCCACGCGGCATCAGAATTGAATTCATGGATCAGCAGCCCGTCATTTTCTCCGAAAGTTCTTATCAGACCGCTGAAAGGGTTTATAACTGAAAGACCGTCATTGGTTGATACCCATAAATTACTGTGTCTGTCTTTTAAAATGCTGTATGTGGTATTGTTTGAGAGTCCGGAGGCGGTAGTGTAGAAATATCTCTCACCGGTAGAGGGATCATATCGGCATACTCCCGATCCCAGGGTGGCCAGCCATAGAACGCCGTCATTCCCCTCGCAGATATCCTCTATATTCATAACGGCCCGGGCTATCCTTATTAATTCGTGATCCCCGGTTTCCAGGTCATATCTGAGGAGGTAGCTGTAATTGCATCCGGCCCATAAAATATTTTCATGCCTATGAAAGGTGAAGATATTTATACTGTCTTCAATTGAAAGTAGTTTTTCAGAACTTCTTGAGGAGGGATCGTACCTTATGATACCGGAGTCTGCTATCAGTATCCTGCCGTCCTTGTCATAGCAGGTAGTATGAACATACTCGGCAGGGTAATGCTCCTCCATTTTTCCTGACCGCAGATCATAGCGGACAAGTTTGTTGAAATAGTACCCTATCCAGAGGGCTCCCTGCACAGGGAGGAATGACCTGGGATGCCAGAAATCCTTCAGCTCATCATTGTTCAATGGATTTATTTTTGAGGAAACGCCGTTTCGGTCTGTCCTGATAAGGTAGTTTCTGTCCCTGGCTGCAATCCACAGTGCTCCGTCTTCATCCTCAATGAGGCCGAAGATATTGATTTCACTTGATTTAAGGGGTAAGGGATTAATATGTCTGAACTCCGTCTGCGTAAAGACAGCCTTTATTACTCCTCCCGGAGTGTTTCCCGCAAATGTTCTGGAGATCCACATGATTCCCTGTTCATGGAAAAAGCATGTAATAGGCAGGGCGCAAATGTCATTCGGGATGGTTAAAATTGTGTCTGTCGCCGGATGCCAGATATTCAGCCCTGATTCATGATTATAAAATGCAACGGGGCTTCTGGTGGTGAATTTCAAATTCTTCAAATCACTTCCGTATTCCCTGAAGATGCCTTCGGCGGTGTCAAGGCTGAATAGTCCCGTCATGGCTGCCAGCCACAGTTTTCCGCCGGCATCACTTACTATCCGTGATGCTCCCGCGTCATTGAAAAAAAAGCCAATCCTGCCGGGCAGTCGCTCCAATGGATAAATATTCTTAATAATGGCATAATGACTGCCAGTGGCTTCATCCTCTTCAAGCTCAGCCTTAATAATGTCAGGGCCCGTCAGCCACGGATCGCCATTCTGGCTGAATGTGAGCCGATACCTCAGGAAGGGAATCCGGGGCATCTCTCCGTTGGAGTTTCTCCAGTTGTATAATATGACCTCCTCAGTATCAGGATGATATTTAAGGATCCCTTTTCTTAGAAGGAACCAAAGGTAACCGTCACCTCCCTGGCAGAAGTGTGACAGGTCATTCAACTGTACCCCTCCCAGGCTTGTGACACTGATGAATTCTTCGGTAGCACGGTTGAATTGCGAAAGGACCCGGTTGTCAGTTGTAATCCAAAGGTTATCAAGTATATCAACTACAACATGATTGACTGAAAAATAAGGCAGAGAAGTACTGTCAGCCGGATCATGGTGATAGTTTACAAATTCAGTGCCGTCATAACGCGTCAGGCCATCCCACGTGGCCATCCATATGAAACCGCTGCTGTCGGCAACTATGGTTCTTACATTGTCATGTCCGATCCCGTCCATCGATCTGTAATGTGTAAGGACATAACCCTGACCTGCAAGGGGAATACAAAATCCAGCTGTCAGCAAAGCAAGGAAAAGAAAAAGTAACGTGCTATTTCTTAGGCACATGGGTCAGGTTTGTAGGACATAAACACAAATGTAACAAAAAGTATCTTACAACGTGTTTCAGAGCAAATATTATCAAAAAGATGCCTCTGTCTGGGCAGGCATATGCCTAATTGCTATTTTTGCACATCAGACAGATAATGGAATTCAGGCTCATATCAGACTTTTCGCCCACGGGTGACCAGCCCGAAGCTATCAGGCAGCTGACTGAGGGGCTTCGTGGGGGAGTGCCATTTCAGACGCTGCTTGGGGTTACCGGGTCAGGCAAGACATTTACCATCGCCAATGTGATTGAACAGCTGAACCGACCGGTGCTGGTTCTCAGTCACAACAAGACACTGGCGGCTCAGCTATACGGTGAGTTCAGGCAGTTCTTCCCGGAAAATGCGGTGGAGTATTTCGTCTCATATTATGATTACTACCAGCCTGAAGCCTATCTTCCGGTGACAGATACCTACATTGAGAAGGACCTTTCTGTCAATGATGAGATTGAGAAGCTCAGGCTGAGTGCTACCTCATCACTGCTGTCGGGGCGGCGGGATGTCATTGTTGTTTCATCTGTATCATGCATCTATGGCATTGGCAACCCTGATGATTTCCGTTCCAACACCGTGCATGTGATAAAAGGGGCCAGGATAGCCCGCACGCTCCTGCTCCGAAGGTTGGTAGACAGTCTCTATGCGCGCAATGAGATTGAGTTTACCCACGGCACCTTCAGGGTCCGCGGTGATACGGTTGATGTTTTCCCGGCCTATGCTGATCTGGCATTGAGGATAGTCTTTTTTGGCGAAGAGATAGATGAGGTTTCCCTCTTTGACCCTCTGACAGGGCAGCATCGTGAAGACCTGCAGGAGTATGTCATCTATCCGGCAAATCTCTTCGTCACCACCAGGGAACGCATCAACGTTGCCGTCAGCCTGATACAGGATGACATGGTACTGCAGGCCAAATATTTCCGTGATACAGGAAGGCCGGAAGAGGCAAAAAGGATTGAGCAGAGGGTGCAGTATGACCTGGAGATGATCAAGGAACTGGGTTACTGCAGCGGCATAGAAAACTATTCAAGGTATTTTGACGGTCGTGCACCGGGAACGAGGCCGTTCTGCCTGCTCGACTGTTTCCCGAAGGACTTTATTACGGTCATTGATGAGAGTCATGCCACCATACCGCAGATAAGGGCCATGTACGGCGGCGATCATTCGCGTAAGCAAACGCTTGTTGAATATGGCTTCCGTCTTCCGGCCGCTCTGGATAACAGGCCGCTGAGGCTTGAAGAGTTCGAGGCACTGACGGGGCAGACCATCTATATGAGTGCCACGCCGGCCGACTATGAACTGGAAAAGAGCGAAGGGGTCTTTGTGGACCAGGTTATAAGACCTACCGGGCTCCTCGATCCACCCGTTGAGGTCAGACCCAGTCGCAACCAGGTTGACGACCTGATGGAGGAGATACGAAACCGCTCATCAGCAGGAGAGAGGGTGTTGGTCACCACCATGACCAAGAGAATGGCTGAGGAGCTGAACAACTACCTGTCAAGGTTTGATATCAAATGTCGGTATATACACTCTGATGTTGAGACCATTGAGAGGGTGGAGATACTTGAGGCGCTGCGTTCGGGCGAGTTTGACGTGCTTGTGGGGGTTAACCTGTTGCGCGAGGGTCTGGATCTGCCGGAGGTATCGCTGGTGGCTATCCTGGATGCAGACAAGGAGGGCTTTCTCAGATCTGGAAGGGCCCTTACGCAGACAGCCGGCAGGGCAGCCAGGAATATCAACGGTCTGGTGATCATGTATGCCGACAGGGTCACCGGGGCAATGAAGGAGACCATTGACGAGACCAACAGGCGACGGGCCAAACAGACAGAATACAATAAAAAGATGGGAATAACCCCGCGTCAGATAGTGAAGAAGGGCGGGGCCATGCTGCAGGGTCTTACCCGCAAGGGAGTGGTGCTGAAAGCCTATACCGGCCCTGAAGAGATTGATATTGCTGCCGATCCGGTTGTGAAGTATATGTCGGCTGACCAGATTGAAAAGGCTGTTGATAAGACACGCAAGGCGATGGAGAAAGCTGCCGCTGCCCTTGACTTCATTGAGGCAGCCAGGCTGAGAGATGAGATCGAGGGACTGAAACGCCTGGCCGCAGGAAGAAGATAGCATCGGTACCGGACAAGAAAAGCCGGTATCCTCCGTTTAGTAATGGTAATGATCATGATTTGCCAGACCAGTCCGGGATACATTATATATTATATATGCAGAGATTAGCAGCAATCATTCTCCTGGCAGCAGCTTTGCTTGCCGGATGCTCGAAAATACCTGATCCTGATCCGGTTGATAATCCAAAAGTGGTTATCCTCATGTATCACAGGATTACGCAGGGCGAGGCTGTAAATCTTTATGAGCGAAGTGCAGAGGAGTTTGAGAATGACCTCCTTTATCTCAGGCAGAAGAAGATTGAGGTAATCGACTTCAATGAGCTTGAAGCTGTCGTCTCAGGTGAGAGGAAGCTGACAACTCATGCAGTTATAATTACATTTGATGACGGTGATCATTCGTGGTATACGCTGGCAGCCCCACTGCTGAAAAAGCACAGGATGAAAGCCACCTTTTTCCTGTGGGCTTCAAAGATCGGGGCAGACTCATTCCTTTCATGGGATGAGGTTAAACTGATGAGCAGTTATGTATGGGACGGAGGCGTCAGACCATTTTCCTTCGGATCGCACACTATGTCACACCACTACCTGATGACAATGAAGGAGGCAACTGGCGGAGGTGATGCTTTTCAGGCATACCTCGACGAGGAGCTGGGAGGGTCAAAGGTACTTATTGACCGCAATATTTACGGTACCGTTGAAGTGCTGGCCCTGCCTTATGGTGACGGAGCAGGCGATCCTGATATCATTGATGCAGCCCTGCGCCATGGATACCGCTTTATCCGCACCTCCGAACGTAATGTTACCGGCACCCCTTCAACAGACCTCCTCAGGCTGCCAAGCCTGCCCCTGCTTGACGATACTGAACAGGAATTGATTGGAGGTTACCTGGGGATTGAATAACTTTAGACCCAACTAACCAGATTCCGCATATGAGTAAATCAAAAGATGCCGAATGTTGCCGGTTCAGATCACATCCCTGGCACGGGATTGATATTGGCAGTTCAGCCCCGGAAGTCGTTATGACTTTCGTCGAAATGGTTCCCACCGATACCGTCAAATATGAGATGGACAAGGTATCCGGTTACCTTAAGCTTGACAGACCCCAGCGTTATTCCAACGTGGTGCCTGCCCTCTACGGCTTCATTCCCAGGACCCTTACCGGTGAGGAGGTGGCCGAACGGACAATGGAGAAGACCGGCCTTACCGGGATCAGGGGTGACGGCGATGCGATGGATATTTGCATACTTACCGAGAAGGATATCACACATGGCGACATACTTGTGCAGGCTAGGCCGATTGGCGGATTCAGGATGATCGACGGTACTGAGGCTGATGATAAAATAATTGCCGTGCTCCATAACGATGCAGTCTACGGTGAATATGCTGACATAAAAGACTGTCCGCCGATTGCCATAGAGAGGCTTAAGCATTACTTCCTGACCTACAAGGATATCCCCGGGGAGAAGCGACGGGTCAGTATAGATGAGATGTATGACGCCAATGAGGCGCGTGAGGTGATAAAACGCTCCATGAATGATTATGAACGGGCTTTCCCGTGGAAATAACAACCTTAAGGCAGGTATGCATGATAAGGCCTGCAAATGACAATTTCAGAAGATGAACAGGGATTTGTGACAGTTTCATTGACGAACAGGGCTATAAGTTGATGATCATGCTTTAGTTTTTGATCAAAGTTTATGTAGTTCTCTCCGTATGCTCTAATTTTGGAGAATAAATTATAGCTTCAGGTAATTAGTTTTAGACTGGGAAGAACTTTTATAATGGAAAAACTAACAGACTTATTAATCGAAAAGACTTCGAAGACGCCGCGGATAGAGCTTAAATACAGCAGCGGAGAGATTTCACTTACCGGCAGATCACTGCCGGAAAATGCCACCAGGGTCTATGAACCCGTGCTAAACTGGGTGAGCAACTATGTCATCCAACCCCAGCCGGTAACAAACCTGAGGCTCAACGTTGAATATTTCAATACCTCATCATCACTATGGATCAGTAAGATAGTCAAAACATTAACCAGGATTAACAATCCTGATTATCGTCTTATGGTCCATATCTATATCCCGCTGGAAGAGTATGATGATATGAAACAATCAGCTGATATACGTGACTCGTTCACTCCGATAACGGATATCCTTCAGGATTCAATTCCGGAAGTAAGTCTGAAACTCTACGCCACGGATGATGCCTCCACTGTAATCCGTGACGCACTTGTGCTCTTCTAGAATCACCTTCATCCAGCACGGCTGAAAAAGCCTGACGATTATCTAAAATTTAGTCAAGTTTTACCCTTCATTTGTCAAAACTGAACTGCTTTTGACCAACGCCCGGATTCAGGTCGTGAGTTCCCTGTTATCTTAAGTGAATCACCTGAACCAGGTGACAAGGATGTCCTGAATCGCTCCAAATGTCCATAAAATGGGGCTTAGCGATTTGTGTATCGTAGATGTTGACCGTATATTTGGTATGAATTGCAGCTGACAGGCAATGAGAAAAATGACGATATACGGAATATTCAGGATCATGGTGCTCTGCGGATTCAGATTCTTCAGGTACCTGTGGGGAGCCGGCATAAGCAGTGATAACAGGATGATAATACTCTCATCTCATGAGGGAGCCAACTGGGGATGCGGCGGATTCAGAAGTGCAAGCACCCTCATCAATTTACGCAGGCTTGATCTTATAAGGCACCTGGAAATGTTTATCAGCTCACTTGTAAGCCTGCTGCCCCAGGGTGCGACATTTGTCGGACGCTTTGCCCAGCACAGCAATGGCAGTGCCGGGAAAGTAAATCAGGGAAGCAATTCCGGATTATTGAAAAGGATATCATGGAACGGTTCAGAAGCCTGTCAGTATCTTAACAGGGACAGGGTATCGGAATTACTTGAGGATAACGGTCTGGTGATCATCAATATGACAGAGATCAGTGGCATGACCTATTTCCATGGTGTCAAGAGGATTGACCGGCTGGCTTCAGACGCGTGAAAAGTTGAATCAACAGATACACAGTATTAATAAGGACTAAAACACTGAATCATGAAAACCTACTATCAGATCTCATCGGAAGTGACCGGAAAGGTGCTGCTGAGGCGCAGAAAAATTGCCAGGGCATTGCGCTGGTGGCTGAATGAACACGGATACAATTATAAATACGTATTCTTTTCAGCATAAAAAGAATCAGGATTCACCCAATGTGGCGGACCTGGTCTAATAAACAAACCGACATGAAAATCATGAAAGCAACGAATCTTTTGATACCTGTCTTAGTGATACTAATTTCCTCCTGCAGCACTGCAAGCAAGACTGCCACGGAGCCGGATGAGGACAAGCTTTATGTCACCAGGATGTATATTGGTGACTATGAGGACTTCAGGCACACTGCGCCTGCAAAGCTGGGTGAGCCTCACCTGATCTGGATCAAGACGACGCGTGACAGCACTTTTGGCAAGATATCAGCTTACAGTAAGGATTGCGGGTTCAGTGATGGTGACCGGCTTTACCTGCGGAGGAAGTATGTCACTCCCGGGATATTCGGGTACTGGATGTACCAGATAGAAAACGATTCATCTGTCTTTTACCGGGTATGCGAATATCAGAATGACAAGAAGGTGTTGGTGCAGAGCTGGTATTGATCTGTTCCCTGCAGATCATTCAGGGAGGGTGTTGAGTTGCACCCGTTTATCTCAGTTTCTTCTGGTAGCTGTCGCGGTATACTCTGTTGATGCCGTCAGCCCGGTGGTTACCTTTCTGAAAAATGGTGTTCTTCATATCATTGGCTGAGTCGCTGTAGGCCGGGCATACTGCCGTGTTACAGGAGGCGAGAAGGAGAAGAGCCAGGGCAACCAGTACAAGCTTTTTCATACCTGCAAATTTAGGATTTCTGCTCCGGTTAAGCAAAAGTTCCCGGGTAGGGTTAGGTGTGCCGGCTGAGGAAAGCCAATACACCCGGTGTATGGTAGGGTTGTTGTCGCAAGTCCGCATCATTTTGGCCGGGATTACTTGCCCTCCGCTGGTGTGCCGGGCTCGTGATCCCGGGTGTGGGGGAGACTATAGCAAAAAAGCCGGCATTTCGCTACGCTCAATGCGTCTTTTTGTTTTTCCGATGTTTCTCAAAAGCAAGCTTTTTCGTCACATCAAAAAAACAAAAAGCCATCCGCCTGACGGTGGATGGGCTTTTTTGCTCAGTCGGGATGCCGGGATTTGAACCCGGGGCCCCTTGCCCCCCAGACAAGTACTCTAACCGGGCTGAGCTACATCCCGTGCTTTTTAGCGGTGCAAAATTAATTAACTATTCCGGTTTTCCAAAAAAAA
>JAAZBN010000207.1 GCA_012513795.1 Bacteroidales bacterium
CTTGCCCTGGCAGTTGGTGTTGCGCTGCTGGCACGACTGGCAAGGGCATTCAAGGACTTCGTCACCCGGCTGACTGTACAGAAGTTCGGTCTGTCTGTTTTTGATGAGGGACTGAGACACACACTCCGGCTTCCCTACCATGAGTTTGAAGAGACAAGCAGCGGGCATGTGCTTTCTGTTCTCCAGAAAGTGAGACGTGACAATGAGAGGTTCATCACATCATTCATCTCCACGCTCTTTACTACTATCGTGGGGGTGGCGTTCCTTATCTGGTATGCTGTAACCAAAAGCTGGCTGCTTATACCGGTCTTCCTGATAGGCGTCGTTGTTCTTGGCGGACTGACAGGGCTGCTGAGCAGGAAGATCCGCACCATCCAGCGCTCAGTGGTGAAGGAGACAAACAAAATGAGTGGTGCAATAACAGAGTCACTTAGGAATATTGAGCTGGTGAAGAGCATGGGACTCACTTATCCGGAGATCAGGAGACTGAAGGGCTTCACCAAAAAGATCTTCGATCTTGAGATCAGCAAGGTCAAAAAGATCCGGTCGCTGACCTTCCTCCAGAGTTCTGTGCTGCTTGTTCTGAAGGAATCAATTCTCTTCATACTCCTGTGGCTGATCTTTCGCAACCTGCTTACCACGGGTGAACTGATCACCATGCAGTTTATCTCCACCCGTATTCTCTTTCCCCTTCAGGACCTGGGGAGTATTATTCTCGCGTACCGCGAAGCTGAGGCCTCCCTGGAGATTTTCAATGAGCTGATGCAGAAGGAGCCGGAATACAGGCCCGAAGAACCGGTGGAGATCGGCGATATCGAAAAACTTTGCTTCGACAAAGTTACATTCCGGTATAAGAAGGCTGAGACTGATGCCATTGAGAATCTCTCCTTCAAAGCTGTGAGGGGCGACTCGATTGCCTTTGTTGGGCCATCCGGCTGTGGCAAATCAACCCTGGTGAAGCTCCTGGTAGGATTGTACACGCCGACGCAGGGAACGATCTATTATGATGATGTGCCGGCTAAGGATATCAGGTTCAATCAGATGCGGAGGCAGCTGGGATTTGTAACCCAGGATACCCAGCTGTTTTCGGGCACCATTCGTGAGAATCTCCAGTTTGTCAAGGCGGATGCCACTGATGAAGAGATCTATGATGCCCTGCAGAGAGCCTCTGCCATTAAGCTTGTTGAGAGCTCCCCGAACGGCCTTGATACGCTTCTTGGTGAGGGAGGAAAGATGGTCTCGGGAGGTGAGAAGCAGCGACTGGCCATAGCCAGGGCGCTGATCCGCAATCCGAGGATTCTCATCTTTGACGAAGCAACCTCGGCGCTTGACTCAATCACCGAGGAAGAGATCACCGATACCCTGCGCGAGGTCTCTGCCGGAAAGCAGCAGATAACGCTCATGATAGCCCACCGGCTTTCAACAATCATGCATGCTGACCGTATCTATGTGCTTGAGAAAGGTAAGATAATTGAGGAGGGTACACATAATATCCTGCTGGAAAGGAAGGGACTCTACTATGCCATGTGGAGGCAGCAGATAGGAGAGAGGACCACCGTCCCGCGGGCGGAGCGCAAAAGGGAGCAGATCATAACCGAGAGACTCGATAATGGAGATCACGAGTACATTATGAATGATCAGTGAGGCCAGGGTAGACCGGGAAAGGAGGTGGAAGGCCGGGAAAAGCCGATGACAGACCAACCGGTCTCGTCTCTGGCGTCACCATAGTGCGACTGATTCTTATTTCCGGATGTAATATCCTGACCATGTTGCCGTTTTCATACTTTAGCCTTTGAAACAAGCATTACAATGAAGAAAGCCCTGATTCTGTTAATTCTTATCTCAGCTTCCGCGATTGTCTGCGCAGAGGAGCCATGGTCCTCAAGTCTGTTGCAGAAGCAATATCCGGATAAGGTTAACAAAAACAAGAGACCGAGGTCATCTGCTGCCACCTTCCCGCGATGGGCGGTGCATTCCAATCTTCTCGGCTTCGTGCAATTTGGTCCGGTGGTGAGCGCAGAGTATAATTTTACCAGGAATCTGGCTCTCAATGCCCATGCGAGGTTTTCCTCCATAGGTGCGCTGACGCCTATCCTGCACCAGGCTGATGAGGATAGGGGAGGGAGACCTGATCAGTTCTCCGGCATCGCGTTCGGTGGCGGTCCCATGTGGTTCTTCAAAACAAAAAAAGACAAGGCGTACGTCGGGCTTCTCTTTGAATATGAGATGTCAGATGCGTTGTACATGGAGGATTATGTAAACGAATGGGAACAGGACAACCGCAAGATGATCCTTATGCTCAACTCCGGTTACAGGTTCAGGTTTGCACAGAAACTCAGACCGGGCTCACACCGGCCGTTTGACAAGTTCATCAGGGAAAACCTTTTCCTCAATACAGGCATTTATATTGGCGCAGAGCGAAACCAGTTTGAGTGGGATTATAATGATCCCGAATCCATCGGTTCCGCTGATCCCACCCCTCGCGAGGGGAGTGAGATAAAGCCTTTCGGGATGTTCGAGGTGTCCCTGGGATTGGAGTTCTGATCCCGGACCGTTTCAAACCGGGTCTATTTTCCGGAGCCGCTTCTCACCGGGAGATCTTCTCCCGAGGTCGCTTATCCCGGGCTGCTTATCCCGGGCTGCTTCATTGTGGCCTCCTTTCCGGTGGCTTTTTCCCGGGCCGCCTTCCCGGGGCAGCTTCTTCCTGCGAGCTTTTCCTCGGCAGCCTGTCCCGGGGCTGATTCTAACTCACTGCTTTTCCGCAGACAAGTCAGCTGTTCTTCATGCTTAGCGGCTGGCCGGTAGCCTCCAGCACGTTCCACCACAGCTCACCTTTAATATCTATTTTCTTGCGTTTTGCCACTGTCACAGGTATGGGCATCAGTGTGAACCGGTCATTCCAGAATCCTGCCACGAAATCAGTCTTGCCTGCCATGGCAGCATGCACGGCATTCTGTGCCAGCAGGCTGCAGAACTTGCTGTCGTTGGCAATGGCAGGGGCGCTGCGGATGATATAGCTCGGGTCAATATACTTTATTGAATGGGGGAAGCCGGCTGCAGTGAACTCCTCCCTGATCTTCTGCTTCAGGAAGACGCCTATGTCCATCAGCTTTAGATTCCCTGATGCATCCTTCTCCCTGTTCTCCTTCTCAAACAGGTCCTGTCCCGCTCCCTCGGCCACCACCACTACGGCATGGTGTCTCTCTTCCAGCCGTCGGCGCAATACACTCAGGAACCCCATGGGACCGTCCAGGTCAAAAGGCAGCTCCGGCACAAGCACGAAGTTGACCTCCTGTATAGCCAGTGCTGCGCTGGCTGCTATGAATCCCGACTCGCGCCCCATCAGCTTGACCAGGGCTATGCCGTTATAGGCCCCGGCAGCCTCATTGTGAGCATGTCTGATAATATCATTCGCGATAGAGAAGGCGGTCTCAAATCCGAATGATTTCTGTATCAGGTCAATATCATTGTCAATTGTTTTCGGGATACCGGCCACCGCGATCTTCAGATTCCTCTTTCTTATCTCCTCGTGGATGGCATGTGCACCGCGCAGGGTGCCGTCGCCTCCTATGCAAAAAAGGATATTCAGGTTCATTATCTCTATTGTGTCAACCATCTTGCTGACATCCTGGTGCCCGCGTGAGCTGCCAAGGATAGTGCCTCCGGTAAGGTGAATATAGTTCACCATCTGCGGCGTGAGTTCAATGACCGGGTGGTTATAATCGCATATGAGTCCCTCATAGCCGTACCTTATGCCCACTATCCTTGACACTCCGTACCTGTACCAGAGCTGGTTAAAGAGGCTGCGAATGACGTTATTCAGTCCCGGGCAGAGTCCGCCGCAGGTCACAATACCCACCTTCGTTTTTGCCGGTTCAAAGAAGACCATCTCCTTGGGTCCGGCCTTCTCAAAAGAGATTGGGGTCTGTCCATTCTGGCTGTATCTGGTAAAGCTCTCAAGCGAAACATCATAGAGCACCCTTTCATCGTCGCCGACGAACTTGTATACCGGGCTGCCGGGTTTGCGGTTCTGTCTCAGCGGGGAGATAACGTTGCATTTGCCGAGGGTCCGGACGAGGAAGTCTTCATATTTCATTGCCATCTGGTTATTGAAGGATGAGCTGTTAAACAAGCATATTGAGTATCTCAGTCAGTTCAAATATAATGAAAATTCCAGGGAGGAGTGGGAAGGCAGAGTGTAATCAGCCGGTAGCCGGGGCTGCCGGGGAGGTCTGTATTCCTGTTCCCGTTTTTACTTCATTGCAGTTCCCATCTTCACTGCATTTTTGCCACCCGATTACAAATGTTTCAATTCAATTGTTTAACTTCGAGGGAGAATCAGACTGTTTGTCTCTTTGTGTACCGGATTTGTTGACAGGAGCTGTTGTTGAGGGGGAATAACAATGGGA
>JAAZBN010000208.1 GCA_012513795.1 Bacteroidales bacterium
GTATACAGCCTCTATGGCAAGACGCGCAAGCCCACCCCTGAGATGCTGAAGGATATAGATATATTGGTATATGACATCCAGGATATAGGCTCCAGGTCATACACCTTTATAAGTACACTCGGCCTGTTGATGGAGGCTGCTGCTGAAAACGGTATCCCGGTGGTGGTACTTGACCGGCCCAATCCGCTGGGCGGCATACGCATGGAGGGAGCGGTGACGCGGCCCGGATTCTTCTCCTTTGTGAGCCAGTTTGCCATCCCATATGTCCATGGCATGACCGTGGGCGAGCTAGCCATGTTCCTCAACGGAGAAGGGATGCTGTCCGGCGGCATCAGGTGTGAACTGCACGTGGTCAGGATGAGCGGCTGGAACAGGAGCATGCACTTTGATGACACCGGCCTGCCCTGGGTCCCCTCTTCACCGCAGATACCTCACGGAGATACTCCCCTCTACTACCCGGCCACCGGCATTGCCGGCGAGCTCTATGCCGTAAGCATAGGAGTGGGCTATACCATCCCGTTCCAGACATTCGCTGCCGACTGGATCAATGCCGATTCGCTGGCTTCAAACCTCAACAATCTTAAACTGCCCGGAGTAATATTCAGACCAATCCATTACAAACCTTATTTCAGCACCCTTGAGGGTACAATGGTGCACGGTGTGCAGATACATATCACTGACCCGGCCACCGCTCCGCTCACCCTTCTGCAATTTTATATGATGCAGGAGGCACACCGGCTCTGGCCTGAGAAGAACCTCTTCACCATGTGCAATCCTTCGCGGCACTCAATGTTCGACAAGGTATGCGGTACCGATGAGGTGAGAAAAACATTCACGAAATCTTTCAGGGTGGATGACATCATAGGCCTGTGGACCAATGACATACCTGCCTTCAGAACCACAGCATCAAAGTACTTTTTATACGACTGATCGTTAGTAGCTGAAATACGTGGCCGCCGGGATGGTCTGACCCTGTCCCGGCTTAATTATGACTCCGGAGGAACGTCTCTCTTCTCCGGCTACGTTAAGGCTCCGGCGGGACGCCTCTCTTCTCCGGCGGCGGATGCCTATCAGTGAATATTTGCCCCCTCCACGCTTTTCTCCAGTGCCCGGGCATGCTGCAGGAACTCATCCAACAGCATCTCCTTGTAATAGACCATGCCATGAGTGCCCCTGATCTTCGGGCTTTCATTCTCATAGAAGAAATCCTTGCCCAGGATCAGCTGCACCTGCTTGAACTGCTCTACCCATACCTGCTGTGACAGGTCGCTGAAAGGACCATCATAGGCAGGGCTGGGGAAGGAAGCATTCACCTGGCTCACATAGCAGTCGCGGAACGACTGGTTCAGCACTGCCATGGAGTTGAGTGAGACAGGCACGAACACATTGGCCTCTGAAGGACGGAACCTGAACCATACATTCCGGTAACCGATCACCCTCAGTTCCGAGAGATCCTTTTCGAGGCTCCACTGTCTCAGGGCTTCAGCTATAGCCTGCAGCACCTTGTAGTGAGTATCCGGACCGGATCCCTCCGGATCGAAAGCCAGACTGACGATATTGGGCTGTATTCTCCTCAGGCATTGCAGTATAGGCTCCACGTCTCGATGGCGGTCAGGCTGCTGGGTGAAGATGTCACCTGTGTAGAATCCGAGTCTCAGATGCTCAATATTTCTTACAGGCACACCATAGTGAGCCCACACCAGCTCCTCCTCGTACTCCCTGAGCATACCCTTCAGCCTCTGTATGTCAGGCGGATTCTTTTCACCGTTGTAACTGTTGCTGATGACCTCAATATTCTTTTGTATCTGCTCCACCAGCTCATCCTTTGATTTCAGCCTGTAGATCTCAACCATTGCACGGACGATCCTGTGACACAGCCCCCTCAGTTTCCCGGCCTCATCCTTGTCAGCCACCTTGTCAAGATAATGGCTTACATCCTTGTCCCATTTGAACCTGTATCCTGACTCGAAAAAGTCAGGGTACCTCAACATCTGTATCATGCCCGCGGCGATGAGGCGTTGTGTCTCCTCCAGAAGACCCAGCAACATGCCATTGGTAACAGCCGTGAATCCGGAGGTGAGCACGGAAAAGTGGAACCTGTTGGTAATCTCCCTCAACTGTGGTATGATTGCCGGGAAGATGCCCAGCATTATGTCATCATGATGTGGTCCGGTATGGAAGAAGGTGGTGTTCTTTTCCCTCTTAAGCCCTGCCTCTATCTTTCTTTTGGTTGATTCAATCACATCAGAAACCGTATTGAGGCTTAGCCCGGGAATAAGAGAACAGTACTCATCATTCTGAATATCCTCAAGCTCAAGCTTATGTGCATATTTTTCAATCTTCTGACACAGGTCGAAGACCGCCCTTTCAGTTTTCTCGAAGGTCCATTCGCCATCCCTGAAGTACCTCTCCACCGAATCATGAAGCTGTACGGCAGCGCCCTCTGTCAGGTAGAACCGTGCATTCTTCAGGCCCTGAAGCACTGTAGCCGGATAGAGGTTGTCAGGCTCACTTTCCAGGGCCTGCCTGACCACCTGTGCTTTGGCGTCACCGGCCGCAAAGATGATTGCCACGGCATCAGGATTGAAGGTTATTGTTCCAAGTCCTATGGTTATCACCAGTCGTGTTCTTGATACCTCAATCCCGCCAAGGTCACCCGCCGAGGCAGCCTGCGTCTCGAAGTTGGTTGCAGTAAGCCTGGTAGCCGAGTTATGATCGCTGCCCCTGGTGTTGAATGCAATATGGCCGTCTGGACCAATGCCGCCGAGGAAGAATCCGATTCCTCCCAGGGCCCTTATCCTCTTTTCATAACCGGTGCACCAGTTGTCAATCCTGAAGAGTGAATCCTGCTGCAGCTTCTCAGTCTTGGTGCCTGCCTCCCTGTTTCTGAGGGTAAGGTCAATTTTATTGTCCGGGAAGACTTCAGAAAAGTGTTTCCCTTCTGCCAGTGTTATCTCCTCTGAATTTATCAGCAGCGCCTTTTTCGGGTCCAGGTCGAAACCTTCAATATAGTACTTGCTGACATAATCAAAGAAACTGTTGTGTTGCCTTGGGTTTATGGGATAAAACTCATCTATCTGCACAAAATGCAAGCCTCTCAGTGACGGCTTCTCCTTCAGGAACAGGCCGTTATCCTCCCTGATCTTTCCGGCTTCGGGTCTATCCCAGTTGTCAAGCAGGTATTTTGTCCACTTGATGAAGTATTCCGGCGTCTTGCCTGTGGGGAGGCTAATGACCCCTTCAGGATTTTCCGCCACCCATTCCAGGAAGCGAAGTGATGTGAGCAGCCCCAGGCCGGGAAAGTTATCCACTATCACGTATGGCAATTTTGTTGTCATCCTTTTCCTGCCGGAACGTTCCACGAATACTTTTTCTACCTTGCTAAACCCTGCTGTGTTCATTGTAATACCTTTTTAATTGCGTTCTCATTTTATGAGGGCATCATAGAGCACCTCCACCGGGTGGAGTGCTTTTCTGCCGGTGCCGTCAGCAATATGATGGCGGCATGATGTACCAGGAGCTGTGATTATAGTCTCCCCTGAGGCTGCCCGCACTGCCGGGAACAGCACCATCTCACCGATCTTCATGCTCAGGTCATAGTGTTCCTTCTCATATCCGAATGCTCCTGCCATCCCGCAGCAGCCGTCATTTATCTCCTCAACGGTGTAGTTTGCCGGCAGCGACAGCATCCTTATCGTGGGAGTCGTTGAGGCAATGGCTTTCTGCTGGCAGTGGCCGTGGAGCAGTATTTTTGCCTGCCTGCTGGTGAAGCTTTCCGGGGTAATATTTCCCCTGTCGATCTCCCGGCAGATGAACTCTTCAAAGAGCAGGGCTGATGATGAGAGCCGTTGCGCATCATCCTCCAGCGCTTTTCCGGCCATCTCCGGATACTCATCGCGAAAAGCAAGCAATGCCGAGGGCTCAATGCCCACAAGTGGCCTCTCCTCCGTGATAACATCGCGTAGCATGAGAATGTTCCTGACTGCTATCTTGCGGGCTGACCTGATCAGGCCTTTCGACAGGAAGGTGCGGCCACTCTCCTTATGACGCGGGATGATCACCTCATAACCCAGACGCTCAAGCAGCATCACTGCCTTGATGCCTATATCACTCTCATTATAGTTGGTGAACTCATCTGCAAAGAGATAAACTATTCCTTTTGCCCCGACGGCAACGCCAGTGCCTGCTGCAGAACCCGGGGCGCTTGCAGTCCTGTTCTCTCCGTTCCCAAGGCCGTGACGCCTGCCCCAGGTCCTGAGGGTAACGGGTGAGAGGGCCGGTATAGGCCTTCTGACAGAGAACCCGATCATTCTTTTGAAGAGTGCAGTGCCCGTGATCAGGTTGGTGAGGGGTCTTATAACCATTCCAGGCATGTATAGTCGCGGGAGCCAGGCTATGAGCCATGCTCTGAAGGGCACATGGTGGATATCATAGTAGTGCTGAAGGAATTCTGCCTTCAATTTGGCAACATCAACGTTTGAGGGGCACTCTGCCTTGCAGGCCTTGCATGAGAGACAGAGATCCATCACCCTGTATATCTCTTCGTGGTCAAACGGGTCCTTCCTGTCCGACCTCGTCAGGAACTCCCTGAGGATGTTGGCCCTGGCACGGGTAGACTTGTCCTCATCACGCGTGGCCATGAAGGTGGGGCACATTGTCCCGCCTATCAGGGAACTCTTCCGGCAATCGGCCGAACCGCTGCACTTTTCTGCCGCATAGAGTATACCCTCCTCCTCCGGGAAGGTAAAGACCTGTCCGGGGAAAGACCTCCTCTCACCTGCCGGATACCGGAGATTTTCAGTAATGGGTGGCGTGTCGGTGATCTTGCCGGGATTGAAAAGCCCGTACGGATCCCATGTCTTCTTCTGCTCTTGCAGGAGAGCGTAGTTATGGGGCCCGAGCATCAGGGGTATGAACTCACCGCGCAGCCTGCCGTCGCCATGTTCACCGCTGAGTGATCCGCGATATTTCTTTATCAGCCGTGCCATATCTTCGGCAAGGCCGTGGAAGGTACGGATATCATCCGGGTCCTTGAGGTCAAGCAGCGGGCTGAGATGCAGCTCTCCGGTAGCTATATGGGCATAGTAGGCGCAGCTCAGGCCATGCTTCTCAAGCACTCCGGCGGCCTCCTCTATGTATTCGGGAAAGAGACCAGGGAGCACGGCGGTGTCTTCTATCACCTGCACACTCTTTCTCCGGCCAGGGATATTGAGCAGCACTCCCAGCCCCGCCTTGCGCAGTTCCCAGACTCTTGCCATCTCGTCAGCGGCGGTATAGAGAGGGAAGTGGTAACCGTAGCCGGCTGCCCTCATATCCCTTTCCATTGCTGCTGCAGTGGCTTCAATATCACTGATGGTGGGCCTGGTGATCTCAATCAGCAGGATGATCTTCGGATCACCACTGACGAAGAAGCGGTTGCGGTTCTGTTCTATATTGTCCTTCGTGCAGTTAAGGATATAGTCGTCTATCAGCTCCACCGCTGCAGGCATGTGCTTCAAGGCTATGATGTTTGCCCTGACTGCATCCTGCAGGCTGCTGAAGTGAGCGCAGAGAAGGCCGGTGCGTTCATCGGTGACAGGCACCAGGTTGAGCTTCATGGATATGGTGAAAGCCAGTGTGCCTTCGGAACCGGCCAGCAGCCTGCATAGGTTTATCTTCTCGCCATTGCCCGTGAAAGGATCGGTCTCCAGCAGGGCATCAAGAGCATATCCGTTATTACGGCGTCGCAAATCCGGGTGAGGGTACTCCTTTCGTATCTCCTTCGCATTGCGCGGATCAGAGAGCATGTCACGCAGGTTGCGGTATATCTTCGTCTCCAGCAGCTCCGGATCACCATCGCATTTGGCGCGAAACTCATCAGTGGTCAGAGCGCAGAAATGAGCTTCTGAACCATCAGACAGGACCGCATCAACCTCCAGGATATGATCTCTCACGCTGCCATGAATGAGTGAATGGGCGCCGCAGGAGTTATTGCCGAGCATACCGCCCATACAGCAGCGGTCGGCGGTGGAGGTCTCGGGCCCGAATTGCAGCCCGTAGGGAGCAAGGTAACGATTCAACTCTCCCAGCACCACGCCGGGCTCCACCCTCACCCACCGCTCCCCGGTATTCAGCTCCAGGATATGATTGAGATGCTTTGATATATCCATCACTATCCCCGGCCCTACCACCTGCCCGGCAAGCGAAGTGCCGGCACCCCGTGGTATAACCGAACCACCCCGGGCACGGGCAAATGCCAGTATCTTTTTTATATCATCCACACACGCCGGCCTGGTGACCGCCACAGGTACCTCACGGTAGGCCGAAGCGTCGGTGGCGTAAAGGATTCTCTGAATCTGATCTGTATAGAGATCACCCTTAAGTTCCTTGCGCAGAGTGTCAAATACGGAATCCTGTTTCATGGATATGGATCATTAACTTTGTTCATTTTCGGTCTTCTTCCCGAAGTGAGGGTCAATCTTAAGCAGAGCCACCGCTATCAGCGGGATGACACTGCAGATCATAACCCACAGGAAAAAATGGTTGTATCCGAGCTGCTCCTGAAGCCAGCCGGCGAACATGCCCGGCAACATCATGCCAAGCGCCATGAAACCGGTACAGATGGCATAGTGAGCCGTTTTGTATTTCCCCTCGGAGAAATAGATCAGGTAAAGCATATAGGCGGTAAACCCGAAACCGTAACCAAACTGTTCCACGAACACGCAGATATTGATCACCAGCAGGTTATCCGTCTGTGTAAAACTCAGGTAAAGGAAAGTGGCAGCTGTCAGCAGCATGCTCAGGGTCATCGGCCACAGCCATTTCTTCAGTCCTCCCCATGCTGCAACAACACCACCTATGATGCCTCCCAGGGTGAGGCCGATAATGCCTACCGTTCCATAAACAAACCCCACCTCACCTGTTGTCAGCCCGAGACCTCCCTTGTCAATGGGATCAAGGAGGAACGGATTGATCAGCTTAAGCAGCTGTGCCTCGGCGAAACGGAAGGTGAGCATGAAGAATAGCGCAACCCCTACCTGCGGCTTCCTGAAGAAGGAAACGAATGTCTCGCCAAACTCTCTCAGCACATCTGACGCTTTAAGGTTCTCATGCGGTCTGTCAGTGTCAGGCTTCGGCAAGACGAATTTGTGATAGAAGCTCAGGACAAGGAACAGCCCCGCGAGCACAAAGAAAGTGACCGCCCATGCCATTGGGATATTACCTGACAGGCCCTCATAGGTGACAGAGGTATAACCCGTTAGCTTTGAATCAGCCTGGAAGACCATGTAAGCGGGCCTGTCCCAGTTATGCTCGCTGAAGACGAGATGCTCTCCCTGGATGATAGCAATGCTCTTGTCTCCCTTCTTCAGGGCAGTATTGAGGACAACCTCCCTGCCATGTTCGGGCTTGCCCGATATCCTTACCGGCACCACCGCAACGCTTCCCGTCACCTCAGCTGCGGCGCCTCTCTCCTCCCCGAAATTATCCCTTATCCAGGTACCCAGGGGATCTGCCACTTTCTGAGCCCACCACCCTCTCTCCTTTGATTCCTTCTCATCCAGTGTATAGAAGTCGTTATTGAGATTTGTAGTCTTGACTGACTCCAGGAGAAGGGCCAGGCTGTCAATGTCAACAGTCTGAGTGCTTATCTTCAGCGAGTCTTCCTCAAGGAAAAAGTAGAGCTCATCCCCGCTCTCTGGAACAGCTGCAACATGGGGCATCTCAAGAACAGTCTTTGAGTATCCGGGAGATGCCTCCAGATAGATCGTCACCGGCTCCCTGCCTGACGAGCTCTCAAGGAAACCCGCGAGGATTACCAGTAGTCCCTGTCCTGTTATGGTGGCCACACGATAGAATGTAGATCTTATACCCACGTACTTGGCCTGCTGGTTGGTGGTCAGGCCGAGCATGTAGAAGCCGTCTGCAGCTATATCATGCGTGGCCGAACCGAATGCCAGCAACCAGAAGAATGCCAGCGTGATCCTGAAAAAAAGTGAGGCAGGGATTGTCAGTGCGATGCTGGCAAAACCGATAGCCAGAACGAGCTGGGTAATGATTATCCACCACCGTTTTGTCTTCAGCATGTCAACCAGCGGGCTCCATATCGGCTTGATGACCCATGGCAGGTACAGCATGCTGGTATACAGCGCAATGTCAGCATTTGAAATGCCCATACGCTTATACATGATAACTGAAACAATATTAACCGCCACATACGGCAAACCCTCTGCCAGATAGAGCGTGGGTATCCATGTCCAGGGCGAACGTTTTTTTTCTGATGCTGCCATGCTGATTTACAATCTCCTGAAATTGTATCCTTTATCTGTGTAATAGTCAATGATCTCGTCCAGCCTGAGCCAGAGTTTGTCAGTGCGTTCCGGCGCGGTGCCCGGGTGAATAAGGATTATGGCTCCGTCAAGGCCGCCTGGAGCACTCTCCTCAAATGCTGCCAGCCTGCGTATTAGCTCATCCGACGATCGGTAGTTTCCCATGCCCGGAGTGGTGTAGTCGGCATTGGTGCCTGTACCCGGGGTGAAGTTGACAAGTGTCATCCCCATCTCTTCGCTCCAGCGGCTGATGGCGCTGTTGTACCATTCATACGGAGCAAGGAACCAGCGGGGCTCCTGCTTCCTCAGACCGGCAGCCCTGAGAGCGGTAATATTCTTTTTCAGGTCATCATTGAACTGCTCTTTCGTCAGCAGGAGGGTATCACGGTTCTCCCATGGCACATACAGCAGGTGCCCGTCAGAATGAGGACCGGCATAATGCCCGCCTGCAATGATCCTTTTAATCACCGGCGCAAAGCTCCGGTTG
This sequence comes from Bacteroidales bacterium, assembly GCA_012513795.1. GTDB lineage: Bacteria > Bacteroidota > Bacteroidia > Bacteroidales > VadinHA17 > SR-FBR-E99. The sequence goes on from JAAZBN010000208.1 coordinate 8,794, forward strand.
CGCAGGAAATTACCCGTGAGAAAAAAGGAGGCTTTTATATTTCTGTCATCAAGGACGTTTAGGATATGATCAAACCCTTCGCCATGCTCATCTGCCGATAAGACCAGGTAAATGTTCTTCGTTCCGGTGCCCTTCCTTATCACGGCACCCTGAGCGTCACGGATATGCGTTTCTGCGCCGGCACCGTACGTTCTCCCTTCCTTCTCAAGGGTGGAGAGATAATAACTGAGGCTGGCTGTGCCGTCAAGGGTAGGCTCATTGGTGCTGTAATCACCTATATCATCATGATAGACAATCCTGCCTCCCTGGAAAGCTGCA
>JAAZBN010000209.1 GCA_012513795.1 Bacteroidales bacterium
CCCTCTGCCGTTCGAAAAAATCATCAAAATCCCTCATTTGTGAAGGGAAAGCCGCGCTATCATATCTCTCCGGAACAGGTCCCGGAAGATAATCTTCAAATTCTATATCAGAAGCCTCCAGGGGAAATCCGGACTCACGTACCAGTATCAGCAGCTTCCTGGCTATATCCACTCCCCTGAGGTCTGTCAGGGGGTCAGGCTCTGTGTACCCGTTTTCCAGGGCCAGCAGAACCGCTTCACTGAATCTCATTCCGTTGGAATAGCTGTTGAAGATGTAGTTAAGACTGCCTGAGAGTACGGCATCAATCCTCAGGATCTTGTCGCCTGTCTTTACCATGTTTTGAATGGTGTGAATGACAGGAAGCCCGGCCCCGACATTGCTCCCGAACCTGAACTGCACCCTCTTGCTCACGGCTGTTCGCTTAAGTCTGCTGTAGTTCTCATATGATGAGGAGGCAGCCAGCTTGTTCGAGGTAACTATTGAGATGCTCTTCTCAAGAATTCTTTCATAGATGACGCTCACATCGCTGCTTGACGTGTTGTCAATAAAAATAGTATTTGGAAGATTGAGTGAAAACATCTGACCGATAAAGTCCTCAAGATTGCTCTTCTGGTCACTGGCCATCATCAGCGACTTCCAGTCGGGACCAGCAATCCCCTCCTTTCTTATTATCATCCTCCTGGTATTAGCCAGCCCAGTTATCCTGAATTCGGTCTGATACTCCCCGACAAACCAGGCGGAGCGGTCCATCACCTGTCTTACCAGGGCAGAACCAACGTTTCCTGTCCCGACCAGGAAGATGTTGATCACCTTTTTTGCTGAGTGGAAGAACTCCTGGTGAATGGCATTGACAGCCTTGGGGGCATCTGTCTCCTTAACCACCACAGAGACGTTCAGTTCCGAAGAGCCCTGCGCTATGGCATGAATATTAATACCGTTCCTGCCCAGTGCTGCAAAGGCCTGACCACTTATGCCTACCGAGTGTTTCATCCCCTCTCCTATCATTGCAACGATAGCAAAGCCGTCCTCACGGAGGGCAGGCTTCACCCTGCCTGCTTCAATCTCTGATTCAAAGCCGGCATTGATGGCATCACATGCTCTCTCTCCATCTTTCTGATCCACTGCAATGCATATTGATTGTTCTGACGAAGCCTGGGTGATGAGAATCACGTTTATGTTGTTTTTTGCCAGGGCGGTAAAAAGCCTCGCCGCAATACCCACCACTCCTGCCATGCCGCTGCCTGCCAGCGAGACAAGGCATACAGAGCCTGCCGAGGTGACAGCCTTGATTGCACTGCCATTGGATGATGTAACAGAGGAAATGAGTGTCCCCTGCTCTGATGGTGCAAAGGTATTCCTGATGGAGACCGGGATCTCTCTTTTCATCACCGGCTCAATTGAGGGAGGATAAATGACCCTGGCACCGAAATGACTTATCTCCAGCGCCTCGGCATAAGTCAGCCCGGCAATGGGACAGGCATCCGGAGCAATTGCCGGGTTTGCCGTGTAGATGCCGCTGACATCAGTCCATATCTCAAGCAATTCAGCCCCCACAGCAGCAGCTATAATAGCTGCGGTATGATCCGATCCTCCCCTCCCAAGGGTAGAGGGATAGCCTTTTACGGAGGTGGATATGAAGCCTGAAGTGATCACGATTTTGTTGTTTCGCGACAGCTTCTCCCTGATGGCTTTTTCGCTCACCTCATAGTCGATCCGCTCTGAACCGTTAAAGGGCCTGGTAAAAATCATCTCCCTGGCATCAACCCGTCCCACATCAGCCCCGCACTCCTCCAGAAACAGTTCTAGCAGGTCAAGCGACATCAGCTCACCAAAACCTGAAACCAGATCAGTGGATCTTCCTGTAGCCTCCCCCAGCCTGGATATACTGTCAAGCACTCCGTCTATCCGGGAGATGTGACCGGTAATCCTGCGGGTAAAGTCATAATACCGGTCCTTATCAAGCAACTCAGTGGCAACGGTCAGGTGGTGCTGCTCAATTTCCCGGATAACAGAATGATACTCCATGTTACCATCTGAAGCAAGAAGAAGGGCCATAGCCAGCCTGTCTGTTGTTCCTGCCAGGGCTGAAAAAACAGCTGTTACCTGACATTCCTGGCTCTGCAAGATCTCTGCCACAGTGCGTATGGCACCGGCACTCCCCACAGAGGTGCCTCCAAATTTCAAAACTTTCATAAAAGTGCAAAGATTAAATAATACAAGGGTGTTGTTCTTTCCGGCTCAGCCGGATTTGCGGACTGCAGTCCGCCAGGGGATCATATGAATATACCTACTCCCTTACCGGGAGTGGTCATGGTGGTTGATGTGACATCGCACATTGCACCCTGCATACTGCCAGGCGTAAAGTATGTGTTTCTGACTCCTATGGATGTATTATCAACCAATCTATAAATCTTAAAGACCCAAAGATATATATTATTTACCAATATATCCTATTTGTTAAATATTTATTATTATCCGAAGTTACCGCCTGCCACTCTGCAACATTAATGCCACTGCCAGTCAGTATCATCAGCCGCCGTGCAGGAATTCATTGACTCTGCCGAAACACTCAGTTTCAGTACAATTATATTAATTTTGGTCCCTATGCGGGGATGCATCAGCAGACATATCACACTGAAGGCCATATTATTCCTGCTCCTGTCGGTACAGCTTACAGGACAGGGACTTACCGACAGCAATCTGCCCATTGTGATAATCAACACTGACGGCAGCCTGGCCATCCCTGATGAGCCCAAGATCAAGGCTACAATGAAAATCATTGACCGTGGAGCGGGGCAACGCAACTACGTCTCAGACCAGAATAATCCGCTCTATCTCAACTACAACGGAAGAATTGGTATCGAACTGAGAGGCTCCTCCTCACAGGAATCGCCCAAGAAAAATTATGGCTTCACCACCCGAATGGCTGATGATGCCAGCAACAACAATGTGAGCCTGCTGGGGATGCCTGAGGAGAATGACTGGATCCTGGGTGGAATGGTGTTCGACACTGCCTTCATACGCGATTATTACTGCCACAACCTGTACCGTCAGATGGGAAACTACGGTTCCCGTGCAGCATATTGCGAGGTGATTGTAAACAATGTTTACATGGGTCTTTACATGCTCCAGGAAAAACTTAAGGCTGATGATAACAGGATAGATGTAATTAAAATTGGCAAGAATGACAATAGCCTGCCTTCGCTTACCGGCGGTTATATCTCAAAGGCAGACAAGAGAACAGGAGGTGATCCGCTTGCCTGGAGGA
>JAAZBN010000210.1 GCA_012513795.1 Bacteroidales bacterium
CACGACTGGTCTACCTGGCGGCACCTGCTATATTATCAGTTTCTGCCCAACCTCTGGCGGAGCAAATAGCTCAGACGGACCAGGCGGACATCGGCTCTGTTATCATTGCTGAATCGCTTAATGTTGTCCATTATTATTTCAGTTGGATAAAGATTACGATAGGAAAGGAGTGGGTAAAATGATACTCTTTCAAACAGCTGCATATTATTATTAGCAGTATCTTAACCCCTCATTAAAATGTCAATGAGAAGATCTGTTTTTACATTTCTGGTCATCCTCATAGTTCTTTCATGCAGTAATGAGGGTATGAAGCAATCACTTATTGAAAATCCGGATACCGGTGACAAGATGGAACAAGGACGGGACAGTCTGAGATACCTGGCTCTGGGAGACTCATACACGATAGGTGAAAGCATTGACCCTGCCATGCGTTATCCCGTTCAGATAGCAGATTCACTGACTGAGCGTGGATGGTATGTGGAAGCACCACAGATCATTGCAGTTACCGGTTGGACGACAGCGGACCTGAAGGCTGGCATAAGAGCTGCCAACCCACAGGGTCCGTATGATCTTGTCAGCCTCCTGATAGGTGTAAATAATCAGTACAGGGGTTTGGATATCAATATTTACAGGAAGGAATTCGGCGAACTAATAGATCAGTCGATCAGGTTTGCAGGAAACGACACTTCCAGGGTCATAGTCTTTTCAATCCCTGACTGGGGAGTGACCCCGTTTGCCTCGGGCAGGGACAGGGAGAAAATTGCCAGGGAGATAGACCAGTATAATGCTGTAAAAGAAGAGATCACTTTTTCAAGGGGAGTTGTCTGGGTAGACGTAACTGCCGTTTCAAGGCTTGCAGAAACAGATCTGACTCTTATTGCCGGTGATGGCCTGCATCCGTCAGGCAAGATGTATACAGAATGGGTAAGACTGGCGCTTCCGGAGATATTGAAAATTATTGAAAAGGAGTAGACATGGAGATGGAATCGGCATACAAGGAAGCCCTGGCCCTGGATGAGCAGGACGAACTCTCTGCGTACAGGTCAAGGTTCATTTCAGGTGATGAAAAGTTGATCTACCTCGACGGCAATTCACTGGGCCGACTGCCTGCTGAGAGCAAGGCAATAGTGGACCGGACTGTTAACCTTGAGTGGGGCGAGCGACTGATACGAAGCTGGAACGCGGACTGGTTTACGAAGAACAGGGAGCTGGGAGATAAGATTGCCCGTATTGCCGGTGCTTCCGAAGGTGAGGTGATTGTTACTGATACAACTTCGGTCAACCTTTACAAACTGGCCCATGCAGCGCTTAAGTATAAAGAGGGAAGGAGACGGATCGTGACAGATGAACTGAACTTTCCTTCTGACATTTATATCCTGCAGGGACTGGTAAAGGCGTTCGGGGACGGATATGAACTGACTGTTGTTCCTTCAAGAGATGGCTTGACGATCGATACCGGGGATCTGAAGGCAAATATTGATGACAATACTGCGCTGGTCTCACTCTCGCATGTGGCATTCAAGTCTGCTTTCAGGTATAATATGAGGGAGATCACATCGCTCGTTCACGCGAAGGAGGCGATGATGCTGTGGGACCTGAGCCACAGTATTGGTGCGGTTCCCGGTGAACTGAACGCATCAGGGGCCGATCTTGCAGTGGGATGCACTTACAAGTACCTCAATGGTGGTCCCGGATCACCTGCATTCCTGTATGTACGAAAGGATCTACAGGATAAACTTTCATCACCCATATGGGGATGGTTTGGTGAGAAGAATCCCTTTGATTTTACGTTGGAATACCGTCACGGTGAAGGCATCAGCCGTTTCCTGGCCGGCACACCTCCGATATTAGCCCTGAAAACCATTGAACCCACCCTCGATATGATGAACGAGGCCGGCATGGAGAGGATCCGGAAGAAAAGCGTTGAGCAGTCTGAATTCCTTTTAAAGCTTGCTGAGGAATTTCTTCATCCTCTGGGCTTCCGGCCGGGATCTCCCCTCGATCCTGAAAAACGGGGATCACATGTATCGCTGCGTCATCCGGAGGCCTACCGTATATGCAAGGCCCTGATAGATCCGGGTGTGGGAGATTATGTAGTCATTCCTGATTTTCGCGAGCCTGACAATATACGCCTTGGGATTACTCCATTATACACCACATATACGGAGATATTTCTTGCGGTCAGGGAAATAAGTGAAATAGTTGAAAATAAACTCTTCCTGAAGTATTTATCCAACAGGGAGAAGGTAACCTGACAGGGATAATTCAGGGGCAAAGCCGGGCCAGAGATTGATTTCACTGATTGCTGCATGTTCCTTCATAACCTCCCTGATGTCAGCCACCGGGTTATCAACAACTTGTTATGCATCAGCCAGTATATTGCCCGAGGCAGCCATGAGGCAACTGTCAGCGGTTGACATGATGGCTGAGAAATATGCTGCCAGTACAATTCCTAAAAATCCTACAGGCAGCACTGTCCTTATCAAAACCGGCAGTCCCATTTCAGCATCGAGATTTTGCATAGAATAGCCAGGCAACAGACCATTTTCCAGGGCTACCCTGGCGAACATTCCCAGGATTACCCCGACGAAAGCCATTATGGGATACTCGAAAAGCCCTGCGATAAGCCATCCTTTTTGTGCGGTCTTTCTGTCTTTCGAGGCATAAATCCTTTGATAAAGGGTCATGCCAATAAACCAGATAGGAATAATGGTGATCATCCAGTTGACAATTGTCTGCCAGCTTATTGCAGTCAGGCTGAGAAAAGAAGGTTCCAGCGTATTCACTATCGTTTCAGCCCGCCGATCTTTACGAATGCAACTGGCAGGCCCACAAACAGCAACCCCGACATTAAGATGATCCATTGCACGGTATCTGTATATATTACAGCCTCCGACGTCTGTTGCCACTACTGACAGACCGATGTGCAAACTGCTGAGTTTCCTTCCTCCTACGTAATAATCATCCGTTGATTTATTTTTACGCATGAAGTACACCCCAACGCCAAGCATTGTTGCCAGATAAATGCATATAAGCGTTATGTCAATCCAACTCATCTGCAATAGTTCAGATTCTGACAACCTTTTTTATCCGCATGTTACAGATGTTTGTAATAGACATTCATGCTTTCAATCCTGCCTGAGA
>JAAZBN010000211.1 GCA_012513795.1 Bacteroidales bacterium
AGTGTACTCAGGCTAACGGTCCATGACCTGGTGAAGAGAACAGACCTTGAAGAGGAGACCATCAAGGAGGTGATCAACATCCTCAGGTCAGAATTTGAAAAAGAATAACCTGCTTCCCGGAAGGCAGTATTGTGAAATTTTAAAAGAGGTTATCATATAAGTAATATATGACTGAAGACAAGAAGGCCATACGTTTAAGCAAGGCAGCCCGCGAGTTCAACGTCGGGATCCAGACCATTGTCGAGTTCCTCAATAAAAAGGGATTCGACATCTCCCATGATCCCAACTGCAAGATCCCTCCTGAGGCTTACGCTCTGATAGTCAAGGAATACAGCGGTGATCTCAGCGTGAAGAAAGATGCCGAGAAACTGGCTCTCAAGGAAAAAATCACTCCCAAGAAGTCGCTTTCCATTGAAGATATGGAAACAGGCAGGGAGGGTGACTCGGGTGAACCCGATGAGGAGATTCTCATCACGGATATCTCAGGGGTAAAGAAACACATTGACCTTCGTACCGAGATACGCAAGCCTGAGGTCCGGACCGTTGGCAAGGTTGATCTCACACCTCCAGCCAAGCCGGCTAAAAAGGAGCCTGAGGCTCCTGCAGAAAAGCCTGCTGAACCCGCACAGCCGGTTGCAGAAACAAAGCCGGTGACTCCTGTCACGGAGAGTGAAGAGGCAACTGAAAAGAAGAAGCCTAAAGTGGTTGGAAAGGTTGACCTGGAGAAACTGGCCAGGCCCGAAAAACCAGCAAAGAAGGCAGCCGCTAAAAAGACTCCGGAAAAGGTTGAGGCTGAACCTGCCCCCGTGGAGGAAGCTAAACCCGAGCCCGCCGCCGGGCCGGCTGAACATGAGGAGACCATACCCGCTCCTGAACCCAAAGAGACTGAAATCTTCCGTCCCGGATATGAGAAACTTTCCGGACCAAAAATAATTGACAAGATAGAACTTGTACCCGAGGTCAGGAAAAGTCGTGAACAATCTGCTGAAGGTCGACAGAAGAAGGACAAAAAGAGAGAAAGAATCAAGCCTAAATCTCGTGAAAAGGTTGCACTTGATTCTGCACCTGCACCGGCAACGGAAACCAAAAAGGAAAAGAAATCACCAGGGAAGGATCACCGTGGTGACAGAAAGAAGTCGTTCCGTGCCCTCAGACCAGAGGTAGACAGGGAAGATGTGGACAAGAACATCAGGGATGTGAACCTGCTGATGAGCAAGAGTAAGTCGAAGGTGGCAAAACACCGTCGTGACAAGCGTGATGCCATCAGCCAGAGGATTAAGGATGAGTCCGAAAAGAGGGAGCTTGAAAAGAGCGTACTCAAGGTCACCGAGTTTGTTTCGGTGAATGAGCTGGCCACCATGATGGATGTACCTGTGGTTGACATCATCTCCACGTGCATGAGCCTGGGGCTGATTGTTTCAATCAACCAGAGGCTTGACGCCGAGACCATGGCCCTGGTGGCTGAGGAATTCGGTTTTACCGTTGAGTTTGTCAGCGCCGAGCTGCAGGAAGCGGTCAGGGAAGAGGAAGATGATGAAACCAACCTCCAGCCGCGTCCGCCGATAGTCACCGTGATGGGTCACGTTGACCATGGCAAGACCAAGCTGCTCGACTATATCCGCAACACCAACGTGATTGCCGGTGAGGCCGGCGGCATTACTCAGCATATAGGCGCCTACAGCGTCTCCCTTGATGACGGCAAGATCATCACCTTCCTTGACACACCCGGTCACGAGGCATTTACCGCAATGCGCGCCAGGGGTGCACAGATAACTGATATTGTTATTATTGTGGTTGCCGCTGATGACGGGGTGATGCCACAGACCCGCGAGGCTATTAATCACGCGCATGCCGCAGGTGTTCCCATTATCTTCGCAATCAATAAGATAGATAAGCCTACAGCCAATGCTGACAAGATCCGTGAGGAGCTTGCCAATATGAACTTCCTTGTTGAGGAGTGGGGCGGCAAGTACCAGTCGCAGGAGATATCAGCCAAGAACGGCATCAACATTGAACTCCTTTTGGAGAAGATACTCCTGCAGGCTGAACTGCTGGAGCTGAAAGCCAATCCTGACAAGTATGCTCTGGGCACAGTGCTTGAGTCATCACTTGACAAGGGGCGCGGTTTTGTGGCAACCGTGCTGGTTAAGGCCGGGACACTCAGCGTTGGCGATGTGGTTATTGCAGGGAGCTGCTACGGGCATGTCAAGGCAATGTACAACGAACGAAACCAGAAGATCACCGAGGCCGGCCCCTCGATGCCGGTGCTGATACTGGGTCTCAACGGCGCACCACAGGCCGGAGATAAATTCAATGTCATGGAGTCAGACAAGGAGGCGAAAGATATTGCCACCAAGAGAGCACAGCTTCAGCGCGAACAGGGATTGCGCACGCAGAAGCATATTACCCTTGATGAGATAGGGCGCCGTATTGCCATCGGCAACTTCCAGGAACTCAATATCATTGTCAAAGGTGATGTTGACGGTTCAGTGGAAGCACTCAGTGACTCACTCATCAAGCTCTCCACCGAGGAGATACAGGTTAATATCATTCATAAGGCCGTGGGACAGATATCCGAATCGGACATCCTGCTCGCTGCAGCATCCAATGCTATTATTGTGGGCTTCCAGGTGAGGCCTTCTCTCAGCGCACGCAAGCTGGCCGAGAAGGAAGGAATTGATATCCGCCTCTACTCAATTATCTATGATGCCATTGAAGAGATAAAGGCTGCCATGGAAGGCATGCTTTCACCTGAGATCAAGGAAGAAATCGTTGCTACCGTTGAGGTGCGCGAAACCTTTAAGATCGGCAAGGTGGGAACGGTAGCCGGATGTTTTGTACGGGACGGTAAGATCACCCGTAACACAAAGGTCAGGATCATACGTGACGGTATTGTGATCTACACCGGCGACCTGGGATCACTCAAGCGGTTCAAGGATGATGTCAGGGAAGTCACCTCAGGTTACGAGTGCGGACTGAACATTGAAAACTTCAATGATATCAAGGTGGGAGATGTAATTGAGGGCTATCAGACCGTACAGGTAAAGAAAACACTGTAGGATTTGCGATTGTCGGTTCCTGATTGTCGATTAAATCCGGCAATAAAAAAAAGAGCTGCAGAGGTGCAGCTTTTTTTTTTATCGGTTGTCAGTTATGCACCAATGAGCTTCTTGTATGCTTCGGCATCAAGTAGTTCGTCGAGTTCTGCCGGATCAGAAAGCTCAACCCTGATCATCCATCCCTGTCCGTAGGGATCACTGTTCACAAGCTCGGCAGCAGAATCGAGCTCCTCGTTCTTCTCCTTAACCGTGCCGCTGACAGGCATGAAGAGATCAGATACGGTCTTGACTGCCTCCACCGTTCCGAAAACCTCTCCGTGGCCAAGCTCTTCACCGACAGTTTCGATCTCAATAAACACTATGTCACCCAGTTCATGCTGGGCAAAATCGGTAATGCCTACGGTTGCTTCATTGCCTTTGACAAGAACCCACTCATGATCCTTGGTGTACTTCAGGTTTGTCGGAACGTTCATTGCTTGATATTTTTATGTTAGACTTTGATCTTCAGGTTTCAGGTTGTCAAAAATACATCTTTTTTAATATTTATTCCCTGATAAAGGCTTTTTTTGACAGGGGCCTCCCTTCATCACTGTACCAGCGTGAATCTGAGACTGAAACCGAAATTGGTGTTTGATGTCAGGAAGGTGTTGGCTACAAACGGGTCATTCATTGAATGATCAGCATACACCTGCAGGTTAAACCGGTCACTGAGCACATAGTCAGCCGTAGCGCCAATGGTAAATACCTTCTGTCCTGCCACCGGCTGGTTCACCTCTTCTATCAGCTTACGGGCCAGCGTTTTGTTATCCCTGATGGAAAAATCAAGCTTGATGTTCAGATCGCTTTTCAGTGCCCTCTGCCCGGTACGGGAACGCAGCGTTATAGCCACATCGTCAAAGCGGTATCCGGCTCCGATGGTAATCTCGTCATTCCTTATGTCAGCCACCTGGTTGCTGGCCAGGTTGAGCGTAACGGTACGCGACTTCCGATACTCGATCCGGGTGGTCAGCGAGTTCTTCCACCCCATGTCAATGTTGATGAACGGACTGAACTGCTCATTGATGGTCACGGTATTGATCTCATACTGAGGAATGAAATTTGATTTCATGTCGCGAATCCGGCTTATGCCCGACTCATCCGGATCATAATAGAGACTGGTGTTGAATGAACCTATGGTATAGGTTGACCTGTACTGGTGGGAAAGACTCACCGAGTTAAAGACTTTCCTCACGGCTTCGAATTTTGTCAGTCCCTCAAAATTTATCCTCCAGTTAGGCATTATGTGAAGCATGGAGGGGAAGGATGAGAGTGTTATCTTCCCGGGGTCTCTCCTTGTATAGGCGGCAAGAAATGCCGGAACAAGGACCTCGGCCGAGGTGAGGCCATAACCGCTGGCATAGGGGCCGGTGACCTGCCCGCCTGTCACAGGGTCAAAATGAGGATCATACAGGTTGTCTGTCTGCTGCCGGTCATTGGCCCTCCTTTGAGAGATAATGGCAGTGTAATCACGGAAGCGTTCAAAGGTCGCGGAGACATACTCGCCTGATTTGGGAATCTTCTCAAAAGCGGTTCCCCATGATACTACTGATATTGTGAAGTTGCCGGTGATGCGGGTGTTCCTGGTGCTGTCCGGAAAGTTGCCGTTTCTGTCTGCCCGGAGGTAAGCAGAGATGGTCTCTGAATAGCGGCGGTCACCCGTCACATCAATGCGAAGCCCGGGGAAAGGCTCAATATTGCCCCTGAGGTTGATCTGCTCGCGCTTGCTGAAAGTGGCAGCATTGTTCAGAAGGGTGTCGGTGGTGATCCATCCGTTGATGACAGCCTCATCAAAGAACCGCTCATCCGTAAGACCCACCAGGAACCGCCAGCCCGGTGATGACATCCCTCCATAGTTCTGTTGTCCGAGGAGAGATGTTCCCGGCATGTATCCCGGGAGTATATGTCCCTGCTCAACGGTATAGGTGGCTGAAACGTTACGCAGTGCCATCAGCCCTCGCACTGCATATCGGCCCAGGATGCTGGCCATGCCCGGCTTCTTCTCCACCCTTCCCTTAATGTCAATGCTGGCACTTTTAACATCATTGTCAGGCGTGAAATCCACGCGCGTATCTGACACCACCTCATGCTTGCCGCTGACGATAGTGCCGTCAGATGCCGTGACGGTGATTGTCACATCCCTGGTTTTGAGATTATGGTTGATAATGCGCGCTCTTCCGGCCCTGAGGGGGATGCCCCTGCGCGAATGGGTTACCTCTTCATAGCCCAGGCTCATGCGCCGCCGGGCACCTGGCTGGGTGGTGGTCTCAATCTCCTTCAGGAATTTAGACTTGTTATATAGATTGGTCAGATTGGCCTGCAGGGTGAACTGACCGTTGTTTGAGTTCTTGATGGTATTGCCAGGATTAATATTAAGCGAGTCAGGGAAGATGGTTCCTGCCAGCCAGTCGTACCTGGCGCTGTACCTCGCGTTGGAAGTCACCCATGAGAGCAGGGGCAGCTTATTGACCGGAACATTGTAGTTCAGGTTCAGCAGGTGGTAGTAGTTCGTTGTCCGACCGAACTGGCCAAGGTTGGTCATTATTGAATCACGCCACACGTCAAACAGTTCCGGGTATCTCCGGCGGTCAACGCCTCCTTCCGGTTCATCTATGCGGGCTATGCTGCTGGCAGTGAAGTCCACCTTTAACTGCTTTGTAATATCATACTTGACGTCATAGAACCGTGTCCACTGGAAATCTTTTGTGAAGACGGGCTCGATGAGCAGGTCTGGGTTATTTATGTTTCGGGTCTTGACTTCGTTATAGTACCTGTAGAGGTCTGTGCGCACGGTGATATGCTTCGGGAAGAGGTAAAGGTTAAAGTCCTTGATAAGCCTGAAGGCCGGGGAGTTGAATATACGGGCTTTCTGGAAGGGTGTGATATTTTTTGGCCGGGCATCAAAATCGTATGCAATACCTCCCCTGTATGTCCTTTCTACGTCGACCTCAGTTGTAGGATCAGTGTTAAATACCTCGTTGAACGCGTAGCTGACGGTGACGTTTGCCGGGTCCCATGCGTGAGGCTTCTCTCCTCTCCTGGTGGTTCCGGCATTGCTTACTGTCAGTGTGCGGCGGCGGGAATATTCCTCCGAGAGGTTGAGGAGGCTGTCTCTCTCTGCCTTCGTCTCAAGGTTGTCAAGTGCATCATTGAGCATGATGTCAGGATCAAGCGGATCATACTGCGGCCTTATGCGGTTTTCCGAGAAGCCCATATACACTGGTATCCGGATGCCTGCTTTCTCGGGGAAGAACTTGCCCAGTTCCAGGTTGGAGGAGAGATCATACTGAATTACCTGCTCCATGCTTCGCTGGTTGACATTCTTGTCTATGCTTCCCCAACCGGGGGTGCTGGTCTGGCCAACCAGGTTAACCGTTCCCAGATCGGCCAGCCTGGCCTGCATCTGCGCGTTGGCGGCCCACCCGCCATCCTCGCGGAAATCGCTCAGGCGCAGCTCATTGATCCACACCTCCACCGAACGCGGCGACCCGTCATCATACTGTGGACGACGGGTCCTGATCGGGTTCCTCACACCCACCATCACAACCCTCACATTGCTGAGATTGGGATTGCCGCTGACGGAGATGCGCGCCAGGCCGGACTGGGTGGAGTAGATATCTCCTTCGCTGATGGATGACCCCGGCTGTCGCATCGAGGCATCGCGGGCCTGCTTCGCGTCAAGCAGCAAGGAAAGATCTATGTCTATCTTGTTCGCCTCAGGCCAGACAATAGCCCTCTGTTCCTCTATATCATTGTTATACCGCCCATATGGGGTCAGCTTCAGGGGAATCTCATACTCGTAGAAATTGCTCCGGTAGTCTGATCCCAGCCTTACGAAGACCGTCATCTCATCATCATCAAGCGGCTCGCCAATGAGTGCCTCAGCATGCACCTCCATCTTCAGCCGCCTGTACTGCCTCATGTCAAGGGCGACAGTCTTGTATGTAGCCCGGGCATCACCATCGGCCAGCTCGCGTACACGAAGGACCATAGATTGCTCATTGAGCTGTCTCAGTGCCGGGTTGGCGGGATCAATCACACGGTCAAAACCGGGAGGAAGGACATAGTTAACAGGCTCCTTGCCGGCATTCTCCTCAATGCTCACCGAGCTGATCTCAAATGTACCATCATCCTCTTCAGGGATGGTTATGCGCTCTCCGCCCTCAAAGAAGGTGAGATTGTATTTCCGCCATTCTGACCTTACAAGCTCGAGGCGGGCAAAACGCATGATGACCTGCTCGTCAAAATTGCGCATGAACATTCGAAGGAACCGTATCGACTTGAAATCGCGTATTGACCCTATCCTTCTCTCATAATCAGTGACAGGGATCTTGAACTGGTACCATCTGACAGGCGACTTCTCCCCGTTGGCAAAAGTTGCAGTATATTCAAGCTCATCAACTATAAAGTTCTCTCCTACAACCATATCCTCGGGCCTGAGGCTGATGTGATACTGGTAGTAGCTCTCCGTCTCGCTCAGTGTGTTGTCACGGTTGATATCTTCCATGTCCGGCAGGGTGGTGCCGCTGGTGGGATAGGATTCATCCGACATTTCGGACGTGGGTGAGTTGCCATCGGTGCCATTGAACCTCTTGTAGCGTTCAAGAATGCCAAGCTCCAACCTGTCATAGTCGGAACCTCTGAAATAGTGGAAGTCGTCATTTGACGGATCATCCAGTATCTGATCAAGGACCTCGGGACTGACTACTACGCCAACCTCCTGAAGGAAGCTGTCAAAAAAAGATGCCTCATCCTCGTTACTGAGGCCGTCAAGCCCCACATCCTGGTAGCGGCGTGAGTCAATGTTATTGTCAAAAGCATGGACCACGGCCTGCACTGTGGGCACGCGGCCCCAGACAGTAGTATCAACGTTGACCAGCAGCGGTGAGTTGGGCAGCCCGTTCTCAAACTGCTTCCGCGAATCACGAAGGATATCCTCAGAGATGTTGCCGAGGTTGAAATAGAGATCACCACCTTCATGATCAGGGTTCTCCACGAAGGGATCCATGACCCAGAACTTTATGTACTGAATATTGGCAGATTCAAAATCGTTGGTGAGCAGCTCGCGCATCATCCCTCCCCATCGCGTGCGGGGTGAGTTGAGCAGTCCGTCGGTATTCAGGCCTGCCGAATAGGCTCCGGGAAGTACATCAAAGTTGTAGGGTCCGCGCTCCTCAGGATAGAAGGCTACGTTGAGCACAGAGATATTGGTGGGAATACCGCTGGGCGATTCCTTGAACGGAAAAATCTCGGTCTCGTAAATCTCACGGACAAAGTGGCTCGACTGCAGGTCGGGATTGGCGCGTATGTGCCCGGGTGTGGTGGAGCCGTTACGCAGGAAGAGGGGATCAATGACATACCATGCCGTCAGGGCACGGTTCATGCCGGAGCGGATATCCTTGCTCAGCCTTGCCTCGGGGAAGAGATGATCCTGTCCCTGAGGCACGCTGGCAAGTGACCATGCATTGAAGGCCCTCAGATCAAGCGATATTTCACTGGCTTCAAAATCATCAATATAGACTGCCCCCTCAGAAGTGATTGCTCTGCTGTGCCCGGGTACCAGGTGGGCAAACTCGCCGAAGAAGTTGATGGATGAGGGGGCCTTCGTCTGAATGAACGGAAGCCAGTCAATAGCACTGGTGAGGAGCTGTGATTCAGCCCGGTATGAGGCATCAAAACCATATATGGTGTTGGAGATGGGATCCTCCCCGTAGGTTACCTTCTGAGTATAGGGTCTCTCGGTCAGCCTGAGAACTGTTCCTCCCAGGTTGAAATTTTCCGAAAAACGATAATTGAGATGGGTCCCTACCAGGGTCTTTGTCTGCAGGCCGAAGAACTGGTTGCTCTCAAGCGAGACCTGGACAGGCGTCTGTGATTCTATGATGGCTGAGTTGATGATCTTGACCGAGCCCATGTTGTAGTCAACAGTGTAGTCAACATTCTCAGTCAGGGTTACCCCTCCGGCAGTCACCTTTACCGATCCGGCCGGTATGTTAGCCACATTCAGCCTTATCTCTGACCCGGTGGCAGAGGTGAACTGCCCCCGCAGGAGATACTTGTTCTTCTCGGCCATCTGTCTTGCCACGGTCTGGGTTGAATCATAGAGCTCGGTGAAGACATACTTCCTTATTTGCTCAGGATCAGTGATATACTTTAACAGATGCCGCCCAAATGGCTCCAGCACGGGGAAGATGATCCGCCCCCTGTCAGCCATTACCGTAACCCCTTCAACAAAGTCAAACAGGCCATCAGGCTGCCTGTCAAGCTGTGAGTTGAGCTGGTCAAGACCAAGTGCCTGCAGCAGCACCTTGCCGTCAAGGGGCGTGCCTGGCAGGTAGTTCAGTGCATTGCCCGTCTTGTCATCCTGGTAGAGGATATTAACCTGAAAGTCCCTGGGTTCCAGCCGCCCTGACCCGACGTTGTAGATATTCTTCATCATCAGCTTCCAGGTAGGGATCTGCGGACTCAGGGTGGTACCCTTGATGAGTTTGAGTATGAGAGCATCAGGGGCTGTGATGCCGTCGGTGGAGAACTCGCCTACCTTGAAGACCTGGCCGTTCAGGGTGTATTCGTATGCCACTGCCAGCACCTCATCATTATTCAGGGCAATATTGAGGGAGATGTAACCCAGTTGCCTGTTGATCGTGTACTCCCGCTCGGTAAGCTTGCGTGCATTCTCAATCTTTTCATAGTCACGCCCTATCTGGAACCCCGGATACAAGCCTGCGAAAGCATCAGCCACCTGGTCAATATTGCGGATACTGGCATAGGTGGTGTTTAGTTGCTCATACATACTGTTCGTATTGTTCGACGGGTTGAGGGGTCCGCCGGGCATCTCCTGGAACTCCGGGATGGTATTATAGATGTTTGCCTGGTTCTCCGCCAGATCAAGGAACGCAACTATATTCCTGTTGCTCACATCTTCAAATCGGCTGGTCTCATTGGTGATCCATACCTCTATCTTCTCAATGTTCAGCCCTGTGCTGACTATGGGGAGGTTTGAGAGTGCCCCGTCAAAGTTTTCCCTGAACTGCTGCGAGAGGAAGAAATGACGATTGGCCTCATAACTGTCAGCGGTGATTTCGTAATCACTTATCTGTGATCCGCCCTTGACCTCCACCACAGATGACTCACCCTTCTGCTGGGAGAATACTGATGTCATGGTCAGCTTGCCAAATTGCAGCTCCGTCTTAAGCCCGAAGAGGCTGTAGCTGCCGGTAATAAGTGTGCCGTTCAGCGGCAGGGTCACATCACCCGCCTCAATCTTTTTGATGATCTCATCCTCCTTGCCTGAGTACTCCAGTTTGGTACGGTTCTCAAACTCAAACATTGCTTCCGTATTGTAGTTGATGCCAAGCTGCATCTTGTCTCCGATGGTGCCGGTTACATTCATCTGGATCTTTTCCTGGAAGTCGAACGTGGGTATGGTACGCAGTCTCTCCGAGAGGGTAGGGTTCTCTGTGTGGGAGATATTGATCCCGAAAATAAGCTCGGCCGATCCCTGCGGGACGATATTGATGACATTGCTGCCAAAGATGCGGTCAAATGTTTCACCTCCCACCTCTATCTGGGGAATGAGTGACGAACGGAATCCGCTGGCGTCTCCCCGGAGGGTGGCATCCCAGTATTCGCGCATAGCCTGGTTAAACTCATACCTCCGGTACTCCTCCGGGGTCATGTAAACAGGCGGCCGGTAGTCTATGCTGCCTGCCTTCTGATAAATGATGTACTGCCTGTTCCGGCCGTCATATTCAACCCTGGTGGTGATATTGGACGGATTGCTGAGGGAGAGGGGAGATGACTGCTTTGCCTCCCATGGAAAAGCGGGATCATTGTTCAGTTTGAGAAGCGTGTCACCGGGGAGTGTCTGGGCAGAGAGTATAAATGGGAACAGAGCGAGAAGTGTCAATAGTCCCACCCTGATCCAAAGATCTCTAATATGTGAAAAAAACTGCAATCCGGCACCCTGTTTATAACAGTTTCAGCGCCCTTCTGACTATTTCTTCCACCTGGAGTTTTTTGTCTTCCCTGAGGAGGTTATCAACAACCTTCGTGGCGCTGTTCCTGGCAAAGCCAAGCATCACTAAAGCAGATAACGCTTCTTCACGTGCAGTATTGTCGGAAAACGCAATTATTTCGCCGGAACCAACATGTTTTCCAATTTTGTCTTTCAGGTCTACAATGATACGCTGGGCAGTCTTCAAACCTATCCCCTTGACTCCCTTGAGAATGCCGACATCACCACTGATAATTGCTTCTCTCAGGTCAGGCGGTTTGACCGATGAGAGCATGATCCTGGCTGTAGATGCGCCAACACCTGAGACGGTTATCAGCTGCCTGAAGAGATCACGCTCATCCTCTGTGGCAAACCCGAAGAGGATATGAGCATCCTCACGGATGGATTCATGTATCATTATCTTGCATCTGTCAGCCCTGTCAAGTGCAGCGTATGTATTCAGGGAGATGTTTATGCTGTACCCTATCCCGTTGCATTCAACCACCACGCAGGCAGGATTGAGCTCGGTCACTGTGCCGGTAATATAATCGATCATAGGTGATGGTCGTCATTTTCCGGTTCGGGAGGCAGCTCATCCACATGCTCGGGATGGATCTCTATCTTCTGCGGCTGCAGAGGATTGCGGGTTATCTCTTCATACATCTCCCTGTTGCGGTAAATATCAACAGCTGAATAGATGGCCTGGCGCATGGAGTTGCCTGATGCTTCATTTTTCCCCGTTATGTCGAAAGCTGTCCCATGTACCGGGGAGGTTCGTATTACCGGCAATCCGGCCGTGAAATTCACGCCTGTGTCAAAGGCGAGCGCCTTGAAGGCCCCCATACCCTGATCATGATACATGGCCAGAATGGCATCAAACCTGCTGAAGGCGCCTGATCCGAAGAATCCGTCTGATGAGTAGGGCCCGAAGGCCAGTATCCCCTCTTCGTTCGCCCTGGTGATAGCGGGGATAATAATATCCTTCTCTTCATTGCCCAGAAGTCCGCCGTCGCCCGCATGAGGGTTGAGGCTTAACACCCCTATCTTCGGCCCGCGGATGGCAAAGTCCTGCAACAATGACCTGTTCAGCAGTCGGATCTTGCCAAGAAGACTGTTCATCGTGATGGCTCCGGCCACCTCGCGCAGCGGGAGATGCTCAGTGGCAAAACCTATTTTCATGCTCTCGCTGATCATCAGCATCAGCACTTCATGAGAGCCGATCTTCGACTTCAGGTAATCAGTATGGCCTGTAAAACGGAAACTGTCAGACTGTATGTTGTGCTTGTCAATGGGTGCGGTGACCAGCACATCAATCTTTCCATCCGCCAGGTCGGCAACGGCACTCTCAAGGGCAGCCAGGGAGGCCTGACCTCCCTCGGGAGTGGACTTACCCAGCTCTACGCGCACATCATCACCGAGGCAATTGACCAGATTGACTTTTTTTTGGTTCGCTTCAGCGGCAGAACGGATGTTGTAGAAATTGAAATTGTTGATATTAAGCACCTTGCGATGATATGCCGCCACCTTGGGCGATCCGTAGACAACCGGTACGCACAGGTCGGTGACAGCGGTGTCAGACAGCGCCTTCATAATGATCTCATAACCGATGCCGTTAATGTCTCCCTGTGTGATACCTGCAATTATCGTTTTCTTATCCATTGTGATTCATCTCTGACCGGCAGCGAAGAGGCTGACCGGGTTGGTAAAGTTAATCAAATTATTGAATGAATTAGCTTTAATGTATTACCTTTACCTGCTCCGGCTACAATGCGCAGGAGGTCACAGGATGGGTATCAGAGAACATTTTTATGACAGTCTGTACGGGGGCGGCCGTATCACCGTCGGGGAAGCATTAAACCTCTGGCATGATGCTCCGCTTGAGGAACTCATGTACGTTGCCGATCTGCTCCGAAGGAAACTGCATCCGGGAAAAATGGTGGGATGGATGATTGACCGCAATGTCAACATCACAAATGTCTGTTTTTCACAATGCCGTTTCTGTAATTTCTGCCGTACGGCTAAAAGTGATGACGCCTACGTAACAACAGATGAGGAGTATGACCGGAAGATAGAAGAACTGCTGGCTCTCGGGGGTGAGCAGTTGTTGCTGCAGGGCGGCATGAATCCTGATCTGGGACTCAGCTTCTACACGGACCTCTTCAGCAGGCTCAAGAGCCGCTGGCCAGGCGTCAAACTGCATGCCCTGGGGCCTCCGGAGGTTGCATGGCTGGCCAGGGCTGAGAAGATGAGTTACCGTGATGTGCTGTCGGCACTGCACGATGCCGGGCTTGACTCGCTGCCGGGCGCGGGGGCGGAGATACTCTCTGACAGGGTCAGGAAGCTGGTCTCACCCTCCAAGGCAACCGTAGCGGAATGGCTGGGAGTGATGAGGGAAGCACACAGGCTGAACCTCCCCACCTCCGCAACAATGATGTTCGGGCATGCCGAGACGGTGCAGGAACGACTGGAGCACCTTGACCTGCTGCGCAAGCTGCAGGATGCACGGCCTGAAGGTCATGACGGTTTCATCACATTCATACCATGGCCTTTCATGGACCGTGGCACCAGGCTGGCGGAGAAGGACGGGATACGGAGCAGGGTTACTGCTGCGGAGTATCTTAAGATGATTGCCATAAGCAGGATGATGCTTGATAATATCAGTAATATCCAGTCGTCAATACTGACAGTGGGAAAAGAGACGGCGATGATATCCCTTCACTGCGGCGCCAACGATCTGGGATCTGTGATGATAGAGGAGAACGTGGTGAGCGCCGCCGGAGAGCCCTTCCGCGTTAACCCGGAGACCATGCAGGAGATTATACGTGAGGCAGGTTTCACGCCGAAGAGGCGGGATCAGCGCTATGATTTTGTGGATTAGGAGTGCCAGTCGGCAGTACCAGTAGGCAGTCGGCAGTACCAGTGGGCAGTCGGCAGTACCAGTCGGCAGTACCAGTCGGCAGTCGGCAGTACCAGTCGGCAGTCGGCAGTCGGCAGTCGGCAGTACCAGTAGGCAGTCGGCAGTCGGCAGTCGGCAGTCGGCAGTACCAGTCGGCAGTCGGCAGTAGTTATAATGAAAGCTCGTAGAGCTTTAAGAATTGTCTAAAGCAGGGATTCTGTTATCCTATTCCGTACGCTTTTTAACCGTATACATCAGCGCCTCCACCTGGCGCAGCAGCTCTCTCTTCTCTTCCCTGGGCGCATAGACGAATCCGGTGACCACCACGGCCCGTGTTGTTGCGGAGTCAATAAAAGCACAGGAGATGAAGGGGCCGCCCATGAAGCCGCCCTCAAGGGTCCATAGTCCGCGCATCTCGATATAGTCAGTCTGATTGCGGCGGAATGAGCGGCAGCTTACCGGCACCTTCTGCTCAATGACCATGAATGAACCGCCGTCAGGTCCTTTCACCTCATCAGACATACGCCGCTGGGTCAGGTCCGCCAGCTCAATGCAGCCAATCCTTGCTGTGGTCCGGTCAGTGACAGATACCATCACTGACTGTGTTGTGGAGGGCGTCTCCGCGGAGATCATCATTATTCCTTCGCGATTGAAATCTGGCTTCCAGCCTGCCGGCAGCACTACCTCCCATTGTGTCTCCCCGGCCTTCATCACACTTCTCGCTCTGCCTGCCGAGTTGGTCAGCCAGTGTGTCAGCCTCTCTCTCTCTGTATCATTGATGCTTCGCCGGATGGCTTCACCGTTATCCCTGATACACTGCGCCAGAGCAGCCGTATCCGGGGCTGTGACAGAAATAACCAGCTGGGTTTCTGCCCATTTATTCCGGGCATATACCACTTCGGGGTCAGGTTTACCCGGATCAACCACAGCTTGTATTACGTTTCTGTGGGCAAGATAGATATCCCGGAAGCCTTCAGGGTTAACAGGCAATATGGTGAATGCCGGTTCTTCCTGCGGCAGGCCTATAAGCATCGGACTTACCTGCTCTCTCACGGCCTGGCCAGGACTGCCGTCCCACATGTACCTGTTCATTACCACCAGGACCTCACCCGTAGTGCCTGTTACATTGGGGAGGGTCCTTGTCAGTGATGAATCGCCGCAAGATGTTATTAAGGCAGTTAACAACAGAAGGCAGATTGAAGTGTTTCTCATGATCTCTTTTTTATTGAAATAAAAAGCCCGCATTCTCATGCAGGCTTAAATATATGCTTTTATGATTCTAGTTATCCTTTCCGCTGCCCTTTTCGGCATCAGCATCGGGTGTGTCCTTTGCTTTCCTGAACTCCTTAAGGCCCTGGCCAATGCCTTTCATCAGCTCGGGTATCTTGCGTCCGCCAAACATCAGTACCACAACCAGCAATATCAGGATGATTTCAAGAGGTCCGATCTTTCCCATTTCTCAACATGTTTTGTTTATGCAAATGTACTAATTCTTTATTACAAGGCCACCTTCACGTATGAATTATCATCTCCTTAGCAGTTTGAGGATATCATTCCCGTTGGCAAAGATCAGCAGGCCAAGGAGAATGATCATACCTGTGATCTGTGCATACTCCATGAATTTGTCACTTGGCTTCCTGCCTGTTACCACCTCAAAGATCAGGAACATTACATGGCCGCCGTCAAGAGCAGGAATGGGAAGAATGTTCATCACCGCAAGTATGAGTGAAAGGAAGGCCGTAAGATTCCAGAACGATTGCCAGTTCCATTTGCCCGGAAAGATACTGCCTATTGTTATGAAGCCTCCCAGCGACTCATACCCCTTTGTGTCTTTGGCAAAGATGAGCCTGAACTGTTTGAGGTAATCACCGGTAGTCTTCCATCCCTTTGAGATCCCTGCAGGGATGGCTTCGAAGAGATTGTAGTGTTTTGTGCTCAGCTCAAGGATATTGCCGGTCTCACGGTAAACGCCAAGTATCCCTGCCTCTGACGGGGTCACCATTATCTCCTTCTGCTCCTCTCCCCTCCTTACTGATACTGTCACCTGTTGAGCCCGGTGAGATGCAAGATAACTCTGAAACTCATCATACCATATGAACGGATTACCGTCAAGGGCTATGATCTCATCACCGGCACTGAGGCCGGCAGTGGCGGCAGGCGATTCGGCTGCCACCTCTGAGATAACAAACGGCCCGAAAGGTATCCTTGCATCTATGATGTTCGGATTCTTAAGCAGTATGGGAATGAATTCGCGCCTGACCGGGATATCCACTATCTCGCCGTCACGGTCAACGGTTATCACCTCTCTCTCATTCAGCAGTATGTCAGGAATGATGGCATAGAAGTTCTCAATCTTTTCACCATCTACGGCAATGATCTTGTCGCCATTGCGCAGTCCCATTGCATATCCGGTGGAGTCAGTAAGGATCCCGTACTTTACGTTTGAGGTGGCAAGATAGGTCTCGCCCCATACGCTCAGTACCGCCACATAGATAAGCAGGGCGAAGATGAAGTTGAAGAAGACTCCTCCGAGCATGATCATGAGCCTCTGCCATGCTTTCTTTGACCTGAATTCATGTGGCTGCGGCGGCTGCTTCATCTGCTCCTTGTCCATAGATTCATCGATCATCCCTGAGATTTTTACATATCCGCCCAGAGGGATCATGCCAATACCATACTCTGTCTCGCCCCACTTCTTTTTAAAGATGGCAAAGGGCCAGTCGAAGAAGAGGTAGAATTTTTCAACCCTGGTCTTGAAGAGACGGGCAAAAAGAAAGTGTCCGAATTCATGGACAATAACCAGTATGGACAATGACAGCAGCAGCTGCGCTATTTTTATAAGGACAGTCATTTTTTCTTTAGTTTGCTTATATAATCATTCGCCAGCACCCTGCTTTGGTCATCAGTAGAGGCATAAACCTCCATTGATGCTTCTCTGTCAAATTGTGTTTTATCAAGTACATGTTCAACAGTGCCGGCAATATCGTTGAAGCCAATCTCCTCTCTGAGGAAAGCCGCCACAGCCACCTCGTTGGCAGCATTGAGGGCGCATGGCATGTTGCCTCCGCACTGAAGTGCCCTGCGAGCAAGGGGAAGGCATCGGAAACGGATGTTATCGGGCTCTCCGAAAGTGAGCGAACCGATATCAGCCAGTGACGGGCGAGGCAGTTCTGTCAACAGCCTGTCCGGCCAGGTGAGGGCATAAATGATTGGCAGGCGCATGTCCGGCACTCCGAGCTGTGCCTTGACCGACCCGTCAGTGAATTGTACCAGCGAGTGGATGATTGACTGGGGATGGACCAGCACATCAATCCTCTCTTCAGGTATTCCAAAGAGCCATCGTGCCTCTATCACCTCCAGTCCCTTGTTCATCAGGGTGGCTGAGTCAATGGTGATCTTGCTGCCCATGGTCCAGTTGGGATGACGCAGCGCCTCCATGGGTGTTACCTTTGCCAGCCGCCCTGCCGGTGTATCCCGGAAAGGCCCGCCTGATGCGGTAAGGATCAGCCTCTCAACAGAGCTCTGCGGCTCGCCGTTGATGCACTGCATAATGGCCGAGTGTTCCGAGTCTACCGGCAGCAGACGGCTGCCTGAGGCTTTGGCCATGCGTGTGATCATCTCACCGGCCACAACAAGTGTCTCCTTATTGGCCAGGGCAATCTCCCTGCCTGAGGCCACGGCAGCAGCTGTGGAGCGCAGCCCGGCAAAGCCTACCATGGCTGCAACAACAGTGTCAATAGCGTCTGACGCTGCAACCTCCTCAACGGCATTTTGCCCTGCCATGACTTCAATACCCAATCCTGCCAATTCTTCACTTACTCTACTGTAATAAGACTCATTGCCTATAACCACTGTCCGGGGACGAAACAGCTTCGCCTGCTCTGTCAGAAGCTCTGCATTGCTGCCGGCCGTAAGAACAGAGACAGTGAACAGGTCAGGGTAACGTGCAACGATACCGAGTGTCTGAGTGCCAATAGATCCTGTGGATCCTATAATTGCCAGCCGTTTATGCATCACCCGTCCTCCCTTCAGAAGTATATGTATTGTGCCGGGTCAAGGGGCACCCCGTTATGCCACAACTCAAAATGGAGGTGAGGACCCGAGGTGTACAGTTCACCGGAATCGCCTACAATGGAGATAGCTTCACCGGCCCATACCCTGTCACCCATCTCCTTCAACAGCCTGGCGTTGTGTTTGTATACTGACAGCAGGTTATTGGCATGCTGTATGGCTATCACAAAACCGGTCTCCATTGTCCATCCGGTCATTATTACCGTACCCTCGAGGGTGGATGAGACCACAGCCTTGGGCTGGGTGACAATATCAGTTGCATAATGGCGTGTGCGGGTATCGAAATTGCTTGAGATGATTCCTTTGACCGGAGGGAAAAAGTGTATGTTGGCAAGGCTGGTGCCCTGCTCTGATACAGTGCCTGTCACAGCGGATGTCGCAGACAGGCTGTACTTCTCCTCCTCCTCTACCCTGGCCCTGAACAGTGAGTCCTCTGCCGACCGCCTGAAGACAATGTTGTCATAGTCACGCGTGGTGTCACGCATGGCTACAGAGCTGATGGGCTGTTTACCCGAGATGACGTCGTTCAGATCACGGAAATACTTGTCCCTGATCTCCAGCTCATGCTCAAGGGAGTCGAGCATAATGGCATTCATCAATATGTTGCGGCGCATCTCCACGTCAGGGTAACCGGGGATGAACTCCCGCAGGTTTGTGAATGCAATCAGTGAGGTGTTCAGGGCAAGGATAAACACCACCAGCAATGCTGCTGCCAGCAGGGCGTTGGCCCTGGTAAGGCGTACCCGCCAGAGCTCCTCAAAGGTGGTGTCATTGAAAACAGCGAATCGGAACCTGTCGTTCCACTTCTCCTTGCGTTTTTCTTTTTTTGCCATTTGCTTTTATGACCGAAGGCACAAAGATAACAATGATGTTGGAAACTGCCATTTGAAAAGTAAGCACTCAGCAATCGGCAGTCAGCAGGACCAGTCAGCAGTACCTTTATTTTTACTGCCGACTGCCGACTGCCGACTGGCTTACCACCCTATCCCGTAATCCTCCCCGTAATTGCTTGAACCTCCCCAGAAAGTGCCGTGTTCACGGTCAAATGCTATTGCGTTGACCGGACCGGATGTTCTTTCCTGGAATGTCAGCCTGTACCCCATGCTGCCAAGTTCTTTTCTGATCCAGTCTGGCATGCTGTTATTGAGCACCAGTCCTCCTGATGCTTTTTCATGATCCCCGAAGCTGGAGTACATCTGCAGTGTCTTGAAAGAAGGAGCCTCGCATGCTTCCTGCACTGTCATACCGAACTCCACGATATTGAGGAAGAACTGCAGCAGCAGCTGGTCCTGTTCATCCCCTCCCTGCTTTGCAAAGGCGAGGAAAGGTTTTCCATCCTTCATGGCCAGTGTGGGAGTAAGAGTCACGCGGGGTCTTTTGCCGGGCTCAACCACATTGAAAGGATTTTCCTTCTCATCAAGCACGAAGCTCTGCATGCGCTGGCTCATCCCGATGCCAGTGTTGCCTGCTATACATGCCGGCACCCACCCACCGCTGGGGGTTACTGAAACAACCCATCCCTCCTCGTCAGCCGCTTCTATTGATGTTGTTCCTGACGTGAAAGTATCAAGGAACCTCTCATACTGCCCTGGATCATCAGAGGGGAAGATGGTTCCCGCATCTGCCTGCCACGCATTGAGCTGGGTGGCAAACGGATTTACTTTACCCTCGAAGGGATAAGGGTCCCCCGGCCTGACAGCCGGGTCATTACGTTCAGTATTGATAAGCCTGCCGCGTTCACCGGCATACTCCTTCGAGAGAAGTCCCTGCATCGGTTCTTCAGGCGGGAAAGCCGGATCACCATAGTAGAAATCACGGTCTGCAAATGCAAGGTTCATTGCCTGGTAGAGTGTATGAATATACCTTGTTGAGTTGTAACCCATCTCCTTAAGATTGAAGTTCTCCAGGATATTAAGCGTCTGCAGCATTACCGGTCCCTGTGTCCACTGCTGGAGTTTATAAACTTCAATACCACGATACTCTGTCATCAGCGGCTCCTCAATCTTCACCTCCCATTTTGCCAGGTCCTCCGTGGTGATCAGTCCTCCCTGCTCCTGGCAGCCGCGGGCGAACTCGGCAGCTATGTCACCCCTGTAAAACCGGTCATAGGCTGCATAGATAGCTTCCTTGCGCGACTTGTGCTTTTTCAGAGCCAGCTTCTCGGTCTCAACCAGCTTTGTCAGGGTTGCCAGCAGGTCGGCCTGGACAAAAATCTCTCCGGCAGCAGGAGCTTCGCGCTCTTCGCCCGCATGGGGAAGGAAGACCTTTGCCGAATAGGGCCACTCCTTTATCCTTCGCTTATTTCTCTCTATTGAGTTTGCCGTCTGTGCCTCGATGGGGTAACCGGCAGCCATCTCCATTGCCGGGGCAAGCACCTCTCTCAGGCTCATGGTACCGTACTCGGAAAGCATGACCATCAAGCCCCCGGGAGTGCCGGGTGTGACTGCAGCCAGCGGCCCGTACTGCGGCGGGTATTTGTATCCCTCTGACTTGAAAAATCCTGCCGTGGCGCCTGTGGGAGCCACCCCCAGCGCATTGATTGCCATAACTTTTCCTGTACGGGGATTATATATCAGAGCCTGGGTCTCACCTCCCCAGCTGAGAACATCCCACATAGTGCAGGTGGCAGCCAGCATGGCGCAGGCAGCATCAACGGCATTGCCGCCGCGGTCAAAGATCATGGCCCCTGCTGTGGCAGCCAGCGGCTTGCCTGTGATGGCCATCCAGTGCTTTCCGTGCAACGGGGGCTTCTGGGTAGTTACGGGAAATGTGTTGAACGACTGAGAATGTAACATGGTAAAAACGCTTAACAGACAAACTGAAAAAATGATTTTTTTCATAACGGTACGGTTTAAAATGAATACAGAATTTCATCCTGCCTTCAACCGCAATTTCGTAAATATTCACATTGAACCGGTAAGAAAATGTGCAAATAGTGCCGGGGAGACCAGGATAATGTTAACCCCGGCCGACAATCACCGGATTCAGGAAAATCATAAAAAAAATCACTGAAAAGGCGAGCTCATTCAACTCACTGCCCTTTGCCATAGCGATGACTGCTATCAGCACCGTTGAGACTCCCATAATTATTATATGACGTACTGACGGCAGCGGCAGTCCGAACCTGGCAACCAGGTTGCGGATAAACCCCGGTTTCCTGACAAGCAGCGGAAAAACAATGAAATAAAACAGCAATGCAAGAATCACCAGCCTGGAGAAGATGATTATGTTCAGGTTTTTCCCGGCAATTATCAGGTTGTGTATATTGATCTCCTCCTGTTTGTTGTGCTTCAGGAAGAACTCACCGCTTTCCAGGCCGAGGATACGTTGGCCCCAGCTGATCTCATCGCCGGCGGCAAAAAAGAAGAGGAAAGCGAGGACCGACCAGGTCAGTATGGGCAGATGTCTCTTACCCCGGCAACATGTAACGGCCCTGCAGAGGGCAACCAGGCTGCCCGCAAAAAGAAAAAATGCAGTGGCATACTCCACGGGACCGTCCTCACGGACGTAATACCTGAATGCATCAGGTCCTTCGAGATACCTGACCCCGATACCGCAAAGCACAGCAAGAATAAGAGCTGATGACAACGTAATCTCAAGAACCGATAATGCCTTCCCCCTGTCCATAAGTCTGAAAAAAAGATTGTCTTTTGTACTGCAACACGCAAATATAATCAATATTTGTAAGCTGTAACAGCCCGTAATTATCAGGAACAGGCTTAGCTGACAGTCGGGCGGTTATTCTTATACATGATTGTTAAACAAAACGACATTTTTCATGTTGAGATAAAGAGGAAAACGAAGAATGCAACACATGAATGAATTTGACATAAAGGCAACGGAATGGGATAACAGCGTGATGCACCGGGAACGTGCGAAGGTGGTGGCTCACGAAATCCTCAGCCGTTTGCCTCTCACAAAAAATATTAAAGCGCTGGAGTATGGCGCCGGAACGGGATTGCTGAGCTTCAATCTCAGGGAATACCTGGGTGAGATCACCATGATTGACAGCTCCCGGGGAATGGTGAATGTGCTGAATGAAAAGATAAGGAATTCAGGATCTGACAACATGAAGGCGGCAATGATTAACCTCGAAAAGGAAGATTACACTGCTGAGAAGTTCAATCTGGTCTATACGCTGATGGTTTTGCATCATGTCAGTGATCTTGACCGTGTGCTTGACCGGTTCAGCAACATGCTTATGCCGGGCGGATATCTTGCCCTTGCCGACCTTCACAGCGAAGACGGCTCATTCCACGGAGAAGGTTTTTCAGGTCACAAAGGATTTGATACCGGCAGGCTTGCAGCCTTACTCAAGAAACATGGATTTACGGATATTGATCACTCCGACGTTTATCTTATTGACAAGATAACAGCGGATAATAACAGGAAACAATTCCAGGTCTTTCTGATGACTGCCGTCAGGAAATAACACTACAGAAAAATTATTATAACTAAAAATCAAATAACAGAGTATTTATGGCCGGCATGGAAGTAACACTTGACGGTGGTAAGGTCATCACCGCACACATTAACGGAAAAAGTATTAAAACGGATCAGTCAGCCAGGAACGGAGGGGGCGGCTCCGCCCCCGAACCTTTTGAGCTCTTCCTGGCGTCAATAGGCACCTGTGCAGGGATCTATGTCAAATCATTCTGTGACCAGCGAAACATACCGACTGAAGGTATCAGGATCATCCAGTCAATGGAATTTGATACTGAGAAGAGGGTTCCTTCACTGTTTAAACTGGATATACAACTCCCGGCAGATTTCCCGGAAAAATACAGGGCAGCGGTGATCAATGCGGCAGAACTATGCCTGGTTAAGAAAACCATCAATGCCTCACCGGTTTTTGAGGTGATAACCTCCGTTTCAGGGTCGTGAGAAAAACTGACCTTCTGTGACTATTTTCAACTATCATTACCGTTACCGAAGAGCGGATGTCTTTCGGCTGCCATCATGACTATTCTTTTTACCATCCGGCTGTAGGGATAATCATTCATCTCTGCCGCCATTGCAAAGCTGGTATCAAAGCTGATATCGTTGTTGGGATTAACATCAAGCAGGTAGAACTTACCGTCGCGGAGCCTGAGGTCAAACCTGGCATAATCAAAGCAACCAAATCCCTGCCAGGCAGCCAGAACCTTTTCCTCAAGCCTTTTGTACAGATGCTCATCCAGGGGAGCGGGGATAAGAGTCTCAATCTTCTCATAATGCTCTGAACCGGGAATGAACTTGGAATCATAGGTGCAGAGCCGTTCTCCCGGCTCGGTGAAGGCAGAGAAGTCCATCTCAGCTACAGGAAGTATCTCGGGCGGGCCGTTGTTCCATACCGAGACATGGAACTCACGACCGTCGATAAAGTCCTCTACCATGGCCGGCTGATTAAGCTCATTGTTTACCAGCATGATCTGTTCCCTGAGTGAATCAGTATCAAACACAACTGATCTATCCGTAATTGTCAGGCTGCAGTGCTCCCTGGATGGTTTCACAATGGCGGGGAAGAGGGTCCAGATGTCAGCCTCCTCCGGTGTGAGAACGGCCCCTTCAGGTACGCGAATGCCAAGAGACATCAGCCGCTCTTTCGTCTTCTGCTTGTCATAACTCAGGTCAATCACCTCCGGCCCGTTACCCGTGAAGGTGAAGCCCCTGCCTGAGAGGATCTCGGTTACTTTCTTTTCACTGTACGGGATGCCCGGGAGAGCCTCACACAGGTTGAAGATAATCGTTTCTTCAGGAGAATGCCTTTCAAGTATCCGGTCAAGATGGGGATCACTCAACTCCTCGAGACAGGTCTCAAGCCCCTCATCTGCCAGTGCCTCAGCTAAAATCCTGTTCGAGTTCCGGGTGTCACTTATCTCAGAAGTATCCCAGGTATGATCAATGTTATATATTACAAGAACCTTCAAAAAAAATGCTTTGCCACGAAACTAAAATAAATTTTGAAGAATGTCAGAAACAGGGGAAAATTTGTTACGTGAAAAGGTGATTTTTGTGCATCTTTTTTTTGACCGGCAGACATTGAGTTCTGACCCGGTTAATGGAATTAAAAAGTGAATTGTAAAGGCAGTTTGTTGTTTTGAATTTTAAAAGTGTAATTTTAGGTTGTTATTGACGGAATAACCTCCTGTAAGTAATTAAAATCCCGGGGCATAACAATCCAAGACCGGAGATCAACAAACGAATGCAACCCGATACCCGGATCCCGGAAAGGAGGTGTGGCGGCCTGGCAGCAGGAAAGAATATTTGTTTTTCTGAAGAAGACACGGATAATGATTGAGTTTTCAGAAGTACAAAACAGTTATTTTATCTTGCCGGTATTGGGATTTGTGGTTGGCGTGTTCGGAACGATGTTTGGCGGAGGTGGTGGCTTGCTTTTTATCCCGCTGCTCACATTGTGGCTGGGCGTCCCGGCCAAAACCGCTGTACTGACCTCCCTGGTTGCCACCCTGCCAATTGCCATTGTTGGTTCAATCGGGCACTACCGCAAGAACAACATTGATCTCAAGGTGGCCGCCATACTCATTTCAGGAGGAATAATAGGTGTGATTGCGGGAGCCAGGATTACCGCCTGGATCACCGAAAGAGAGCTAAAGGTTGCCTTTGGTGTCTATTCTGTCTTGATAGGAATTGCCATTGCGATAAGAAATTTCAGGAAACAACAGGGAGCGGAAAAGAGGGGACGAACAGAAGAGGGTACGGGATTCAAGGGGGTGATCAGAGGTTCTTTCTACGGTCTGGTAGCCGGTTTGATCACCGGCACATTCGGGACCAGCGGAACAATGCCGATCATGGCAGGATTATTCTCACTCCGTAACTCGCTACGAATAATCATCGGCACCTCGCTGGCTGTAATGCTGTTCAATACTGCCTTTGCTGCTGCCGCCCACTTTTACATTGGTGTGGTTGACCTCACACTTGTGTCTTTTCTCACTGCCGGTTCGGTATTGGGTGCACTGGCAGGACCGGGAATACTTGCCGCATTAAAGCCGGAGAGAGCTGAAAAGTCGGCAGCATACTTCTATGGTGCGGTTATGGTGGTCATAGGGATATTGATGATACTGGGAAGCAATCACTCATGAACGGATCTATGATACGGACCATTTATATTATCATCCTGATCTATTTTGTCCTGGGAGGTATTGGCTTCTACCTGATCAACAGGAAAAAGGAAGCATCGGTTGCACGAAAGAGCTATACCAAATTCATCGTTTATTTCTTCATAATCAACATCCTGTTTCTCAGCATTACAATCCGTCCCCGCTTCTTCCTTTACCTGGCCATCATGATAGCCATTTCGGGAAGCCTTGAACTGATAAACCTGTTTTACCGGTCCGGCCTGAAGCATGTCACATTCTTCATCCTCTCATTACTGATCTATGCGGCCTTTTGCACCGGATTTATGAAATTCGGACTTCTGCCGTACAAACTGATACTGTTCGCCTTCCTGATCCTTTCAATATTTGACAGCTTCAGCCAGATAACCGGCCAGCTCTGGGGACGAAAAAAAATAATGCCAAAAATAAGTCCAGGGAAAACACTCGGAGGAGTTGTCGGGGGAACAATCGTGTCAATAGTCAGCGCATTTCTACTGAAAGGTCTGTTTACGGGTTCAGTTACGGAACTGATTGTTTTTACACTGGGCACCCTGTTGTTCGCATTCACCGGAGATCTGCTCTCTTCCCTCTATAAAAGAAAATACGAGGTGAAGGATTTCAACAACCTGATCCCCGGGCACGGCGGTTTTCTCGACAGGTTCGACAGCCTAATATCAGGAGGCGCCTGGGCTGCATTATGTTTTAACTTATTTCTGAAATAAATGGAACCGGTGATGGGAAATATTATTGTTTTGTCATTCATCTACCTGACAGGAATAAGCCTGTTGTTGGTTGCCAATGAATTATTCTACCGGAGACTCAAGCCTCCCGGTGAGATAACACGCAAGCTGGCACATTTTACATCATTGCTGTCTACAGTGCCATTTCCGTACATATTCCCGTCACACTGGTACGTACTGGTACTGGCTGTTCTGTTTGCCGCAGTATTGTTCATCACCAGAAGAGGGAGACTACTTAAGTCGATTCATGATATAGACAGGAGATCCATGGGAAGCTACCT
Source organism: Bacteroidales bacterium (assembly GCA_012513795.1). Lineage (GTDB taxonomy): Bacteria > Bacteroidota > Bacteroidia > Bacteroidales > VadinHA17 > SR-FBR-E99. Next base: position 26,177 of record JAAZBN010000211.1, read on the forward strand.
GTTACCTATCTCTGTTTATGTTACCTTTCTGGGGGCCGATCTGCTGGATAACAAGATCCTGTTCATACTCCCCATCCTTATCCTTGCCGTATGTGATCCGCTTGCGGCTATACTTGGCATAAACATAAAGAATCATAACCATAATATCAGGCTCTGCGGAATGCAGCTGAATAAAACATGGCTTGGAACGGGTGCCTTCCTGAGTTCCAGCTTCATAATAAGCCTGATAGCCCTGTTTTATTTCAGGGGTGTATTTGATCTCAAAACATTCTGGCTGGCGCTGCTTGTTGCAGTGGTTACCATGCTGGCCGAGCTGGTCAGCTGGCGGGGATCTGACAATCTCAGCATACCCCTGAGCGCCCTCCTGGTACTTCAATTATTCCTCTGAGGCAACCAAAAATATAATTGTGAATCTTAAAGCAGCGAAAAAATGAAACAGATAATGGTCCGGGGTGAAAACATTGTTAATGTTCCTAATTTCGTAAGCCTTTACCGTTTACTGGTTTTCCCGGTAATCCTCTATATGGCTGTCACCGGCCGCGAAAACTGGTTTGTGATTCTGTTGTGCATCAGCCTGGTGAGTGATATCCTTGATGGAAACATAGCCCGTATCTTTAAGCTGCAGACCCATTTCGGCGCTGCCCTTGACAACCTCGCGGATATATGCACCATCGCGATGGCTCTTCTTGGCATGTTCATCTTCAAGTGGACCGAGATAAGTCCGCATGCGTGGATTCTATACATCTTCCTGGCAATCTTCATTTTAAGCTACATAATAGCTTTTATCCGGTTCAGAAAAATACCCGGACTGCACCTATATTCGGCTGTATCAGCCGGTTATGCCCAGG
>JAAZBN010000027.1 GCA_012513795.1 Bacteroidales bacterium
AGCCTGCCTTGATGATTATCATATCATTATGCCTGTCTTTTATGAACCGCCTCAACCGTTTTTCTTGCCGGACTGCGATATCCGTTTGTACCGGAAGGAAAGAACGGTGTTTTATTCGATCGCTTCAAACAAATCAGCCGGAAAGAGGTAATCCCTCAGCATATCCGTTTTGATCCGGTATCATCCCTCTTCAACGGAAATAATGATGTATTCCCTGCCACGGGCCAAACCATCGGGTCATCCTTCCCAATATGCCTTATGCTACCTCAAAACTTTAAGGCTTCCATCATGTGATAATATTTGGGAACATCTAAAAACCAGCGTTTCCCGAATCAGCAAATAGTTTTCATGGTTTTTTAAAAACGCTCCCCCTTGATCTCCTTCCAAAGTGACGGATATTGCTTAGTTTTTCCTTTAAAATCAACTCTTTCCCTGGATTTTAGCATGGCTATCCTGCAGAAGGCATTACACGGTTTAAAATTTCGTACCTGCACAGGTTGTAGATCAGGTTGGTCAGCCCTATGTTGAACTTCGCACGAGCAATTCCGATACTGCGAACAGTAATCCCGTGCAGACTCCCGGTCATGTACCCAAAGACATGTTCAATACGCGCCCTGATTCTGGATTTTCTCTTGTTCTCTGCTTTCTGTTCTTCGCTTATCGGCCTATTGCAATATCCTTTTTCATGGATTTGGTTTTTTATCTCTTTGGGAAGCTTATCGGCAATAGGGTTGCCGGAATACGCGCTGTCCGCATATAACACCTGATCCTTTTCATCTATCAATTCAATCAGCTCCTGGCTGTCGTGTATTGAAGCGTCTGTCACTGAATACGCTGTAATCAGTTTACTGTCCGCATCCACCTTGACATGATCCTTGTACCCAAAATGCCGTTCCTTGTTCTTCGTCATCCAGCGGGCATCAGTATCTTTTTGCCGTATTTTGCTGACGTTCTCGGGTCTATCCCATTCCTCGGGTGTCTTGCCTTCCTTAATCTGTCGGTTTTCTTCCCGAGTGTTGCGCTGCCGCGGCGCTTCCACAAACGTTGCGTCCACAATTGTTCCTTTATGTGAAATGATGCCCTGCTGCTCCAGCTGAAGGTTGAAGAGCTTGAACAAATCCTCCATGACATTCGCTTTTACCAGGGTGTCCCGGAACAGCCAGATCGTCTTCGCGTCCGGGACTCGATCTCCCAGCGACAGCCCCAGAAAACGCATGAAGCTCTCACGGTCGTTGATCTGGTATTCTGCCTGGTCATCCGAAATATTGAACAGCCGCTGAAGGATCAAAACCTTGAACATGAGCAGGTAGCTGTAGGGTGGCCGTCCTCCCACACCTTTTTGCTCCTTTGCAAACACTTTGTTCAGAGCGCCTTCAAACATACGCCAATCAATGACGCTATTTAGTTTCTCCAGCGGATCTCCCAGGGAGCTTAACTTCTTCAGATGATTGCTTTCGTCAAATAATCCAATCTGTTTCATAACCCTATTTTAACAAAAATTAGCCCGGCTTGCTTTAGAGCCTGTTCACACTATTGCATGATCGATGATTATGTGATAGATTATCCTCATGAAACTGACAGCAGCTCAATTTGAGAAGATTTCTCCGTATTTGCCGCGACAGCGCGGGAATGTAAGCATGAGCAATCACCAACTGGTGAACGCAATTCTGTATGTCACAGAGAACGGCTGCAAGTGGAGGGCATTGCCTAAAGAGTTCGGGAATTGGCATACGGTCTATGTGCGCATGAATCGCTGGAGTAAGAGCGGGGTTCTCA
>JAAZBN010000212.1 GCA_012513795.1 Bacteroidales bacterium
GGAGGAACGATGCCACCAGCGGCAATTCAAAGGGGGAGTGTTTCCCGGTAAAAACAGTAAGTGCAAGGTTGACGAGCAGAGGTATGGTGGCCAGGGTGATCAGGCTGTTAACCGCTATCAGCGAAACTGAAAGAGCAACGTTCCCCCTGAACAGCACTGTAACAAATCCGGATGTGGTCCCGCCGGGACAGGCTGCCAGAATGATGAATCCCACCTTAATTGTCGGTGGCAGATCGGTGAACCCGATTATCAGGAAGACCATCAGGGGCAGCAGAATCATCTGTGACACCAGGCCCAGGATAAAGGCTTTCGGTGACCGGTATATCTTCTGCAGATCGTTGAGATTGATTGACAGCCCCACCCCGAACATGATGGTAGCCAGTACCGCGCTGACAAGAAAATCGATATAGGTCAGGTTCATTCGCGTAAAGAAACAGGTTTTTGGTCAGAATGGCAATAAAATATATTTGCCATTCGGACCTTCAGACCTCACGCTTCCGGGTCCGCCACCAGCCCCATGAAAACTATTGTGCCAGTGGTTGTCTCTCGGATGAAGTAGAGGAACGGCCGGTTAAGATTTATCACCTGCGGCTCGGGAGGAAGCGAGGTGCGGGTGAAGCCCACCACCGTAGCCGCAGCAGCCTCAGTGCCCTCTTCCTTGTTTTCAATGAAGGTCTGGTGCAGCACGAATGAGATGAATACCTCAACATCACTGATCTTACTGAAGTCAGCAGTCCCCGGGTCAAATGCCGGTCCCATGCCCAGGCTGATCAGGTCATCATTCAGCCTGCGCTTGTATTCATATTTGAATTTCGGCATGTAGAGCCTCACTTCTGTCTGCCCGTACGACAGTCCCTGCATCCACTCTTCCCATTTGCCTGCATCAAGTCCGGACAGTATCTCCGCCGGTGTAATCCCTTCATCCGGCAGGGCCACAACCATTGAGTAGTTACCCTGTCCGTACGGAAGCTCAACCAGGGTGACCCTGTCTGTGCTGGACACCGCGAACTTCTCTTTCTGGTACATCATGGGCACATTAACAGGGTCTCCTGATGAGATATAGAACGGACGGTCGGTTGTGAGCTCAGGGTCAAACTGATGCTTCCATTTTCCGTTGAAATATACCGCATTGATTAGAAGCATAGCCAGATCAGGATCGAGCCGTGATATCATCTTCTGTATCCTGTCATGCGTTTTCTCCTCTATCCATCCGTTGATGATATTCACTGACCCCGGATCGGAGACGGAGAAATTTCTTGCCTCTGCCAGGTACCACTTCTTCAACGCTTCAATGAATTCATCCTTCACCGGGAACTGATTCTCAACCCATACTGAGTTGGCTATCTCCATGACAACCCGCTCATCCACCGGCACCATCTCACTGACCAGCTTGCGGTAGGTATCATTGACTTCATCCAGGCTCATCGCGTCATATCGCAGGGACGCTTTTACAGCGTCAAAGGTCTCGCCCGCGGCGCCGTTGAGTGTCATGGAAAGAGCGCTGGTGATGCTGAACGGAGAGATCATTATGTTGGTGCCCGGCTCCTCACCGGCCACAACCGGTTTAAACAGGTCAAAGGCGAACCTGTTGGCCGAGGTAACCACCTCTCTCTGCTTGAGCGTAAGCTCTATCTCCACGGGATCGGACGGCAGGGTCCTCTCCGGCTGTTTCTCACATGATGCCATCTGTCCTGTTGTTCCGGCAACAAAAATAATTGCCAGGTTTAAAAAGCTGCTTTTCATATTTATCCCGTTAAGGTACAAACATTTGTTTACAAATATAATGCCTTAAAAATGAAGAGTGCCCCGGCATAAGCCGGAACACTCTTTCCCCCCGTCTCCCCATCAAAAATATTATCCATGCGTCTTATTTTTTGCGCATGCTTATTGCCGGCCCCAGGGAAAGACCGGCAGGATTAACCCTTTGTCACCTGGGATCAACCACCTGGCCCATAAAGACCAGGGTGCCTGTGGTGCTCTCCCTGATGAAGTAGAGGAACGGCCTGTTGATATTGACCACAGTAATACCAGGAGGCATTGAGGTCAATTCAAATTCCACTACTGTTGCAGCTGCAGCTTCGGTTCCCTCCTCATCCGTCTTGATATAAGTCTGATGAAGAACCCTTGATATTAATATGCTCTGATCGGAAATATTACTGAAGTCCGCGGCTCCGGTAAAGGCGATGCCCATACCCATTGCCTTCAGATCATCGTTCAGGTTCCGCTTATATTCATATTCGAACTTCGGAAGGCTCAGCTGCACCTCTGCAGTGCCATGTGAAAGCTGCTGCATCCACTGACTCCAGCTCTCCGGATTCAGCGTTGATGCCGCATTGGCTAGTGATACTCCCTCATCGGGAAGCATGACAACCATGCTGTAGTTCCCCTGACCGTACGGAAGTTCAACCAGGGTTGCATTATCAGTTCGCGTTACCGCGAAGTTCTCCTTCTGGTACATCATCGGGACATTAACCGGAGCATCGGGAGTGATATAGAACGGTTTGTCTGATGTCTCCTTCTTGTCAAACTGGTACCTCCACTTGCCGTTGAAATATATGGCATTGATGAGCAGCATGGCCAGATCGGGGCTCAGGTAATCAAGCATGTCCCGGATTTTGTCATGCGTCTTATCCTCAATCCATCCGTTAACCAAATCCACTGCGCCCGGGTCTGAAACGTCAATATTTCTTGCCTCAGCCAGGTACCATGCCTTCAAGGCGTCAATATAGGGCTGTTTCACTGTCAGCCTTTTCTCAACCCATACCGAGTTGGCAATCTCCATTGTAACCCTCGGATCAACTGGAACCATATCTTCCA
>JAAZBN010000213.1 GCA_012513795.1 Bacteroidales bacterium
ATGGGAGCCCTCGAGGGGATCATGGAGGCCCAGTACCAGGTTCTTCGTGAAAACGGCCACTCGCCATCGGAAGCGTTCAATGAGACGGTGGAGGAGCTGACACAGAGCCTTATCAGGCTTGTCGATGAGAAGGGCATGGACTGGATGTATGCCAACTGCAGCGCCACGGCCCAGCGGGGGGCGCTCGACTGGAAGCCGAGGTTCAGGGAGGCAACCCTGCCTGTCTTCAGGGAGCTGTATGAGAAGGTGAGCTCCGGCGAGGAATGTGTCAGGGTACTCACCTCAACCGGGTCACCCGGATACCGGGAGGAACTCAATGCCGAGCTGGCAGAGATGGGCTCATCTGAGCTCTGGAGGGCAGGCGCAGCGGTAAGAACACTGAGACCGGCGGAAAAGAAATAACCTCAGTACTGAAATCATGGACAAGAACAGGGTAATAATCTTCGATACCACCCTCCGCGATGGCGAACAGGTGCCGGGATGCCAGCTCAATACGGTGGAAAAGATCGAGGTGGCAAAGGCACTCGAAGCACTGGGTGTTGATGTGATTGAGGCAGGATTCCCGGTATCCAGCCCGGGCGATTTCCGTTCGGTGGTGGAAATTTCAAAGGCCGTAAGGGAACCGGTCATCTGTGCACTAACCAGGGCAGTAAAGAAGGATATTGAGGTGGCGGCAGAAGCGCTTCAGTATGCCACGCGGAAACGTATTCATACCGGCATAGGCACCTCGCCGTGGCATATTGAGTACAAGATCAGAACCACCCCTGAAGAGATCATCAGAAGAGCCGTTGATGCCGTTAAATATGCCAGGACTTTTGTTGAAGATGTGGAGTTTTATGCCGAGGATGCCGGCAGGAGCGACAATGAGTACCTGGCCAGGGTGACGGAGGCGGTTATCACCGCCGGAGCCACGGTGGTCAACATCCCTGATACAACCGGGTACTGCCTCCCTGAGGAGTACGGCATGAAGATCAGGTATCTCATGGAGAATGTTCCCAATATTGACCGTGCAATCATCTCTACCCACTGCCACAATGACCTGGGGATGGCCACCGCAAACACCATGATGGGCATCATCAACGGTGCCCGGCAGGCAGAGGTGACTATCAACGGCATAGGGGAGAGAGCAGGAAACACCTCACTGGAGGAGGTGGCCATGATCATCAAAAGCCATCATGATCTTAACCTGTCTACCGGCATCAGACCGAAGCTTATCTTCAGCACCAGCAGGCTGGTATCAACCCTGATGAGCATGCCGGTGCAGGCTAACAAAGCTATCGTGGGCCGTAATGCCTTCGCTCACTCCTCAGGAATACATCAGGACGGTGTCCTGAAGAAACGCGAAAACTATGAGATCATTGACCCGCAGGAGGTGGGCGTCAGGGAATCGTCTATCATACTGACGGCCCGCAGCGGAAGAGCGGCATTGAACCACAGGCTTGAGGCCCTCGGAATTGAACTCGGAAAGGAGGAACTGGATGAGATATACCACCGCTTTCTGATGCTGGCCGACAAGAAGAAGGAGATCAATGATGAAGATATCCGGATATTGTCAGGTGAGGTCTTCCGGGGAGAGAAACGGCTTAAACTCGAGTCACTTCAGGTCCTCTGCGGTAACTCGGTGATGCCGGTAGCCACTGTGGGCGTAAGGATAAACGGGGAGGTGCATACCTCCACCGCCCCCGGTAACGGCCCTATCGATGCTGCAATCACGGCTGTCAAACACCTGGTGCATGATAATGTCCATCTGGAGGAATTCCTCATCCAGGCCATCACAAGGGGCAGTGACGATATCGGGAAAGTACACATACAGGTGGAGCATGAAGGCAGAATTTATTATGGGTTCTCGGCAAACACTGACATAGTAACTGCCTCTGTGGAGGCATTTATAGACGCAATTTCAAAGATAGACAATGAGCGGAAAGACACTCTTTGACAAGATCTGGGATGCCCACCTTGTCAGGTCTGTGCCGGATGGTCCTGATGTACTTTTTATTGACCGTCATTATATCCATGAGGTAACCAGCCCGCAGGCCTTCAGCGGCCTGCGGCAGAGGGGGATCAGCGTATTCAGGCCGGAGAGAACCGTCGCTACCGCTGACCATAATATTCCAACCGTCAACCAGCACCTGCCCATTGCCGACCCTGTCTCCAGGTCTCAGGTGGAGACCCTGGAGGATAACTGCCATACTGCGGGTATCACCTACTTCGGGATGGGTGATCCGCGTAACGGCATAGTCCACGTCACCTGCCCCGAACAGGGTTATACCCTGCCGGGGATGACAATTGTCTGTGGCGACAGTCATACATCAACGCACGGGGCTTTTGGCACCATCGCCTTCGGTATAGGCACCAGCGAGGTGGAGATGGTGCTGGCCACACAGTGCCTCCTCCAGACCCGGCCGCTGAAGATGAGAATTAACGTTGAGGGGGCACTCCGCGAAGGCGTAACATCAAAGGATCTGATTCTTTATATTATAGCCTCACTCACAACCGGAGGGGCAACGGGCTTTTTTGTTGAATACGCCGGCAAGGCCATCCGCAGTCTGAGCATGGAGTCGCGGATGACTGTCTGCAACATGAGTATTGAGATGGGTGCCCGTGGCGGGTTGATAGCCCCTGATGAGATCACTTTCAGCTGGCTCTCACAGATACCCGCGCTCTCTGACAATCCTGCCTTTGAACGCCTTGTGGATAACTGGCCCTCACTGAGGAGCGATACGAATGCGCCCTTTGACAGCGAGGTAACCTTTGATGCTCAGCTGGTGCCTCCAATGATCACTTACGGCACTAATCCCGGCATGGGTATGGCCGTTGACGGCATCATCCCCTTGCCCGGCGAAGCAGGGCCGTCAGCCAACGGCTCCTATCTTAAATCACTCGAATACATGGGATTCAAGCCAGGGATGAAGCTGCTGGGGCACCCTGTCGATTATATCTTCCTGGGCAGCTGCACCAACGGCCGCATTGAAGACCTGAGGCTCTTCGCCGCCGCCGTGGCCGGAAGGAAAAAAGCAGCCGGCGTCACTGCACTGATCGTCCCCGGGTCACAGCAGGTGGCACGTCAGGCTGAGCGTGAGGGCCTGACCCACGCACTGCGCCTTGCCGGGTTTGAGGTGAGACAGCCGGGCTGCTCCTCATGTCTTGCAATGAATGATGACAAGATCCCCGCAGGCAAGTACGCCGTCTCCACCTCAAACCGCAACTTCGAGGGGAGACAGGGACCCGGTGCAAGAACACTCCTGGCAGGACCCCTGACGGCCGCGGCGGCGGCAGTGACAGGAAGGATAACCGATCCCAGGGAGATGAATCTCAGATGGTAAAAAAAATTTGTTACGCAAGATGAAAAGAGAAAAATTCACAATACTTGAATCAACATGCGTTCCCCTGCCACTGGAAAATATTGATACTGATCAGATTATCCCGGCACGCTTCCTGTCATCCACGGAGAGGGAGGGATTCGGGGAGAACCTCTTCCGCGACTGGAGATTTGACGGAAACGGTAATCCCGTGCCCGGATTCGTGCTTAACAGGCCCGAATACCGTGGTGAGATACTCATCACCGGCAGCAACTTCGGATGCGGTTCAAGCAGGGAGCATGCCGTCTGGGCTATTGCTGACTACGGGTTCAGGGCGGTGGTATCTGACTCCTTCGCCGATATCTTTATGAACAATGCTCTTAACAATGGCCTTCTGCCCGTGGTCATTCACTCCGGCCTGCTGACGCAACTGACAGCGCTGGTTACAGAAAAACCTGGTACAAGGATCAGGATTGACCTGGATGATCAGCTTCTCTCCGTCCCCGGCACCGGATTGCGGTCGGGCTTCCCGGTGAACGGCTTCAGGAAGGAGTGCCTCATGAAAGGACTTGACAGCATTGATTACCTCCTTGCAATGAAAGAGGAGATAGAAGCGTATGAAAGGAGCCGCTAAGGATGAAAGTTGAAATACTTGATACCACCCTCAGGGACGGCGAGCAGACACAGGGGGTCTCCTACTCACCTCTGGAGAAGCTGCACATAGCCACAATGCTCCTGCGTGATCTGAAGGCTGACCGGATTGAGGTGGCCTCGGCAAGGGTCTCCCCCGGGGAACAGGAGGCGGTGCGCCTCATAACCTCATGGGCAGAACAGAACGGTATGGCTGAAAGGGTTGAAGTGCTGGGTTTCGTTGACGGCACCGGCTCCATTGACTGGATCAGGGAGGCAGGAGGCAGGGTGATCAACCTGCTCTGCAAAGGCTCGCTGCGCCACCTGGAAAAGCAGCTGAGAAAGACCACTGATGAACATATAGGTGACATCCTTGATATCGTGGCGATGGCAGAGGCCAGGGACATGATTGTCAATATCTACCTTGAAGACTGGTCAAACGGCATGCTCTCATCACCTGAATACGTCTTCAGGATGGTTGATGCCCTGTCAGTAAGCAGCATAAGGAGGATCATGCTGCCTGACACCCTCGGGATACTGAATCCTGACCAGACATTTGACTTCTGTTCGCAGATGACTGCCAGGCATCCGGAAGTCCATTTTGATTTTCATCCTCATAACGACTATGACCTGTCTGTTGCCAACGTTTTTGCATCAGTGAAGGCCGGGGTAAAAGGGATTCATGCCACTGTAAACGGATTGGGCGAGAGAGCCGGCAACGCTCCGCTTTCAAGCGTCATCGCACTGCTGAGAGATCACCTCAATGCGGAAACAGGTGTGAAGGAGTATGAGATTACGCGTGTCAGCCGGATGGTGGAGAAATTCAGCGGAATAAGGATCCCGGTAAACAAGCCGGTAATCGGCGCGAATGTCTTCACCCAGACCTCGGGTGTGCACGCTGACGGAGACAGAAAGGATAATCTTTATTGCAGCCACCTGAGCCCGGAGAGATTCGGGAGAAAGAGGGAGTATGCACTCGGAAAGCAGTCAGGCAAGGCTACAATCCGAAAGAACCTGGAGGAGTACGGGATGGAACTGAGTCCGGAGCTGATAGCCAGGGTGACCGAGCGTGTTATAGAGCTGGGAGACAAGAAGGAGAGCGTCACCCGCGAAGACCTCCCCTTCATCATTGCCGACGTCCTGGGCGAAGACCGTTCAGGATACAGGGTCTTCATCCGGAACTACTCACTGAACCTCACGTGCGGCCTGAAGCCCTCAGCAAGCGTGCAGGTGGAGATTGACGGGATCCTTCACCAGGAGACTGCTGCCGGCGACGGGCAGTATGACGCATTCATGAAGGCCCTGAGAATGATTTATGAATCACTCGGCACCGGGCTGCCCCTGCTGACAGATTACGAGGTATCAATTCCCCCCGGAGGAAAAACCGACGCCCTTGTCGAAACCGTCATCAGATGGAACCATAACGGCAGGGAGTTCAGGACGAGGGGGCTTGATGCCGACCAGACCGAATCAGCCATCAAGGCCACAGAAAAGATGCTGAACATAATCTGCTGCAACGAGACAAACCATAAGCACAATAAACTTATAGCAATAACAGATGAATTATAATATAGCTCTTCTTCCTGGCGATGGCATAGGACCGGAGGTGATTGAACAGGCTGTGAAGGTTTTGAAAGTCACCGGTGAGGTAACCGGGCACACCTTCAGCTTCACTGAAGGGCTGGTTGGTGCCGTGGCCATCGATCACTCCGGCAATCCCTTCCCTGATGAGACCCTTGACCTGTGCCGCAGGTCAGATGCCATCCTCTTCGGTGCAATAGGTCATCCCAGGTATGACAATGACCCCTCTGCAAAGGTAAGGCCGGAGCAGGGACTGTTGAGGATGAGGAGTGAGCTGGGGCTGTATGCCAATGTCAGGCCGGTGAAGAGCATCCCGGCGCTGGCGGGGATGTCGCCGCTGAAGGAAGAGATAGTGGCAGGAACTGATATTGTGATGGTCCGTGAGCTGACAGGCGGCATCTATTTCGGCAAACCTCGTGGGCGCTCAGAGGACGGGCTGACAGCCTATGACACCTGCACTTACAGCCGTAGCGAGATTGAGCGTGTGGTGCACCTGGGCTGCCGGTATGCCAGGCAACGACGAAAGAAGGTGACTGTGATTGACAAGGCAAATGTGCTGGCTACATCACGTCTATGGCGTGAGACAGCAAAAGAAATTGCCGGTGAATACCCTGATGTCGAAATGGATTTCATGTTCGTTGACAATGCCGCCATGCAGCTTGTCAGGAACCCGTCAGCATTTGACGTCATCGTTACCGAGAACATGTTCGGAGATATCCTCTCCGACGAAGCCAGCATGATAACCGGATCACTGGGAATGCTGCCCTCGGCATCCATTGGATTGTCAACCTCCCTTTACGAGCCCATACACGGCTCTTTCCCGCAGGCAGCGGGAAAAAATATAGCAAATCCCGTGGGAACAATACTATCAGCGGCAATGATGCTTGACCTGAGCTTCGGTCTGGCGAAGGAAGCTGAGATGATAACAGTTGCGGTGGAGGAGACTGTGAAAGAAGGATACGTTACGGCTGACCTTGAGGACAGAAATCCCTGCTCCACAACTGTTGCCGGTGAAAGAATATGCAGCCGTTTGAGAGAATTTTCTGTATAAAATTTTGTCCGGCGGCGCTTCGAATTAATAAAAGGCTATATTTGCACCGGATAACAGACAATGAACACATACACGATACATCACCATCATCATCATCATACTTGCTCTCAGGCGAGATGAAAATGGTGTGTGGTGAAAACTGAATATCATGAACCCGTCTGAGCAGATCAGGCGGGTTTTTTGTTTTCTCACTGGTCTGCTCTGGCATAAAAAACAAAATGCAGAATGAGCATACTGAAGATAGCAATCCAGAAAAGCGGCAGACTGAGTGAAAGCTCCCGGAAACTCTTTGACGAATGCGGTATCAGGATCAGCAACAGTGCCGGCACCCTGAAGGTGGTGGCAGGCAACTTCCCGGCTGAGATACTCCTCCTCCGTGATGACGACATCCCGCAATACGTTGAACAACAGGTAGCTGACATAGGCATCGTTGGGGAGAACATAGTACTTGAAACAGAGAAGGATGTGGATATCCTTGAACAGCTTGGCTTCGGCGGATGCCGCCTGTCGCTGGCAATACCAAAGGAGGAGAACTACACCGGCCCTGATTATTTCATGAACAAAAGGGTGGCAACAAGCTATCCGGCGTTGCTTGCTGATTATTTCAGGTCAAGGAAGATCAAGGCTGAGATAGAGGAGCTCAGCGGCAGTGTTGAGATTGCTCCCGGAATCGGGCTGGCAGATGCCATCTGTGACATCGTCAGCTCGGGGAGCACCCTGCTCACCAACGGGCTGAAGGAGGTGGAGACAGTCATGAAGAGCCAGGCAGCTATCATTGCCAACCGGAACATCAGCGGCCCGAAGAGGGAGATACTTGAAAAGCTGCTCTTCCGTATCAGGGCTGTGAAAAACGCCAGCGAAAACAAATACATACTCCTCAATGCCCCGGAATCAGCCGTACCGGAGATATGCAGAATCCTTCCCGGGATGAAAAGCCCCACAATACTGCCCCTGGCAGAGAAGGGATGGTGCAGCCTCCACTCGGTTGTCAGGGAGGATGAGTTCTGGGAAAGGATAGACCGCCTGAGGGCCGCCGGAGCTGAAGGAATACTTGTAATACCCATCGAAAAAATGATTGTGTAATGAAAATATTGCTATACCCAGGTGCTGCTGAGCTGGCGGCAGCCCTGCAACGTCCTGCCGAAGGGAACAGCGAGATTGACATGACCGTCAGGGAGATTCTCATGGCAGTGAGAAGCGGCGGAGATGCTGCACTAAGGGAGTTCTCTGAGAAATTTGACGGCTTTGTGGCTGCCTCCCTGAGGGTTGAAGCTGACGAGATTGAGCAGGCTGAACGTGAGGTCAGCCCGGCACTGAAAAAGGCGATCCTGTCAGCTGCATCAAATATTGAGAAATTCCACCTTGCAGGGGCCGGAACTGCAAGGTTTGTAGAGACCGCTCCGGAGGTCACCGAAACTGCTCCCGGTGTCCGCTGCTGGTATCGCGACTCACCCATAGAAAAAGTGGGACTGTATGTCCCGGGAGGAACCGCTCCCTTGTTCTCCACTGTACTGATGCTTGGTATCCCGGCCCGGCTGGCAGGATGCGGGGAGATAGTCATGTGCACGCCGCCCGGCAGGGACGGTAAGATCAACCCGCTGATACTGTATGCGGCGAAGGTTGCCGGGGTGAAAGCCATCTTCCGTGCCGGCGGCGCCCAGGCGATAGCTGCCATGGCATACAGTACAGAATCAATTCCGGCAGTGTACAAGATCTTCGGCCCCGGTAACAGGTACGTCACCCGCGCCAAGGAGCTGGTGCAGCTGCAGGGCACCGCCATCGACATGCCAGCCGGGCCGAGCGAACTGATGGTCATTGCAGGCAGTAACGCCAATCCCGCCTTTGTTGCAGCAGACCTCCTCTCACAGGCTGAACACGGCACCGACAGCCAGGTGATTATGCTCACTGACAGCCGCGAGATGATAACCCTCGTGGAGAAGGAGACAGAACGCCAGATGGCACTGCTGCCACGAAAAGACATTGCAGCCCGGTCGCTCGAAAACAGCTCCCTGGTACTCTTTAAATCAGAGGAAAAGTGTCTTGAAACAGCAAATCACTACGCACCCGAACACCTGATAATCGCCACCCCCGACCCGATACGTTCAGCTGAACGTGTTACAAGCGCAGGCTCGGTGTTCCTGGGCAACTACAGCAGCGAAAGCACCGGCGACTACATGATGGGACCGAATCATACCCTCCCGACGGGAGGTTTTGCTAAAAGCTTCAGCGGAGTCACCCTGGGCAGCTTCATGAAGAGGATATTCTTCCAGGAGGTGACGGCAGAAGGGATCCGGAACATCGGGCCTGACACGGTACTGATGGCAGAGGCAGAGATGCTTGGTGCACACGCGGCGGCAGTTTCGGTCAGGCTTGATTACCTTGATAAAGACAGGCATAAGAAGTGAAAACAAGACTGCAATGGTTGAATTATCCGCAAAAGCATTGAAGTCAAAAATCGGACAGCAGAAAACCAACCTGCAGCAGTGAAGTATTGATATAAGACCTTGATGATGAAACGAACAGATAAACTTGTAAGGCCAAACGTTCTGAAGCTTGTCCCCTATTCATGCGCGAGGGATGAATACGAGGGGAGTGACGGCATCTTCCTTGATGCCAACGAGAGCCCGTACGGGCCGCTCAACCGGTACCCCGATCCGCGGCAGTGCGAACTGCGTGAAGCCATAGGCAGGCATAAGGGAATTCCCGCCGGGAATATCTTCCTGGGTAATGGCAGCGATGAAATAATCGACCTTTGCTTCCGCATCTTCTGCAATCCCGGCAAAGACAGGGCGATGATCTTTACCCCCACTTACGGCATGTACGGCGTGGCCGCCTCGGTAAATGACATCGGAATTGTCAGGATTCCCCTCGATGACACATTCAATATCGACCTCCAGGCTGCAAAACCATGGCTGAAGGAAGATACCCTTAAACTTGTCTTCATCTGCTCACCCAACAATCCCACCGGAAACTGTATGAACCCTGAAACCGTTGAGACCATCATCAGTGAATTTAACGGGATAGTGGTTATTGATGAAGCCTATGCCGACTTCAGCGGGAAGCCATCCTTTGCAGAGCGCGTTGGCGAATTTGACAACCTCATTGTAATGCAGACATTCAGCAAGGCGATGGGGCTGGCTGCGGCAAGAGTGGGAATGGCATTTGCCGATGCTGACCTGCTCAGGTATTTCTTTGCCATGAAGCCACCCTATAACATCAGCACCATCAACCAGGAGGCTGCACTCCTGAGGCTGAGCGAGGCAGACACTGTGGCCCGGCATGTGCAGTCGATAATTACAGAGCGTGAACAACTTGCCTTACGACTCACTGCGCTTCCCATGGTGGAGAAGGTCTGGCCGTCCGACTCAAACTTCCTGCTGGTAAGAATAAAGGATGCAGACTATATATACAATACCCTTGCTGAGCGGAAAATTGTAGTCAGAAACCGGAGCCGCGAGATCCCCGGATGCATCCGGATCACCACCGGCACCCCGGAAGAAAACGAAAAACTGATAAGTGAACTTGAAAGGATAAGCGTATGAAAAAGGTATTGTTTATAGACCGCGATGGCACCATCCTGAAGGAGCCGGACGATGAACAGGTAGACAGCCTGGAGAAACTGGAGTTCATGCCGGGGGTGATAGGGGCTCTCTCAGCCATAGCCCGGGAGACCGACTTCGAACTGGTGATGGTTACCAACCAGGATGGTCTTGGTACCCCCGCATATCCTGAAGAGGATTTCCTTCCGCCGCAGAACAAGATGCTCAGCATCCTTGCCGGCGAGGGTGTGAAATTTGCGGAGATATTCATTGACCGGTCATTTGAGTCTGACAGAGCTCCTACCCGCAAACCGGGTACGGCAATGCTGACCAGGTATCTTGCCGGCGGCGTCGACCTCGGCTCTTCCTTCGTGATCGGTGACCGCCTCACAGACATAGAACTGGCAAAAAACCTCGGCTGCCGGGCCATTTATATCAGTGACAGGCAGAACGGGGAGGCTTCGCTTTGCACCAGCGACTGGCAGGAGATAAGACGCTTCCTGACCGGGATCCACAGGAGAGTATCCGTCTCAAGGAAAACAAATGAGACTGACATTTCCGTTGAGATTGACCTCGACGGTACCGGAAAGGGTACAATCAGCACTGGTATCGGCTTCTTCGACCATATGCTTGAGCAGGTTGCCAGGCACGGCGGCATTGACATTACACTGAAGGCTTCCGGCGACCTGCATGTTGATGAGCACCATCTGGTTGAGGATACGGCCATCGTGCTCGGGCAGGCTCTTGACCGGGCACTTGGCAGGAGGAAAGGAATGACGCGGTACGGCTTTGCACTGCCAATGGATGACTCTGCTGCAGAAGTACTGATTGACCTGGGGGGAAGGCCATGGCTTGAATGGAACGCCTCATTCAGGTCAGACCGTACAGGAATCCTCTCAACGGATATGTTCAGGCACTTCTTCAGGTCACTGAGTGACAACGCAAAATGCAATATTCATGTCAGGGCCACGGGGGATAATGACCATCATAAGGCAGAGGCAATATTCAAGGCCTTTGCCAGGGCTCTGGGAATGGCTGTGGCAAAAACAGGCAGCGGAATCCTGCCATCAACCAAAGGAACATTATGATAGCCATACTTAAATACAACTCCGGCAATACAATGTCTGTGCAGGTGGCCCTGCGGAGGCTTGGACATGATTCTGTGGTTACGTCCGATCCTGAAATACTGCTGAAGTCTGACAGGGTTATAATTCCCGGTGTGGGTGAAGCACGTTCGGCAATGAGTCACCTCAGGGAAAGGGGTCTCGATTCGCTGATCCTCTCCCTCAAACAGCCGGTGCTGGGTATATGCCTCGGGCTGCAACTGATGTGCAGCCGGTCGGAAGAGAATGACACTGAATGCCTTGGCATCTTTGACGCCGTTGTCAGGAGATTCCCCCCTGATGAAAGGGTGCCGCACATGGGCTGGAACAACTTTGAGAGCCTCTCCGGCACCCCGCTGCTGAAGGGTCTTGAACCGGACGATGACCTCTATTATGTTCACAGCTACTATGCTGAGCTGAACAGTGATACAAAAGCCATCTGCAATTACATACTCCCCTTCCCGGCAGCTATGCAGCGAGACAACTTCCATGCGGTGCAGTTCCACCCTGAAAAATCAGCGGAGGCAGGAGCACGGCTGCTTAAAAATTTCCTTGAGCTATGAGAATCATCGCAGCAATAGACATCATTGAGGGTCAATGCGTCAGGCTGACCCAGGGCGACTTCAGCAGGAAGACCCTTTACCGTGCTGATCCCGTTGAACTTGCAAGGGAGATGGAGGATAACGGCATCAGGTACCTCCACCTGGTTGATCTTGACGGCGCCCGTACCGGGAGCATAAAGAACCACAGGGTGCTTGAAGGAATCGCTTCTGCCACCGGACTGAAAATCGACTTCAGCGGCGGCATACGGACAGAGGAGGATATCCTACTTGCCTTCAGCAGCGGCGCTGCACAGGTGACCATTGGCAGCATTGCGGTCCACCGTCCTGACCTGCTCAGGCAATGGCTTGGTCAGTACGGGCCTGACAAAATTATCCTGGGAGCGGATTTCATGGAAAGAAAGGTAGCCACAGGAGGCTGGCAGGAGACATCCGGGAGAGACATTGCCGATTTCCTCAGGGAATACAGTCTGACAGGGGTCCGCTATGCACTCTGCACCGATATCTCCAAAGACGGAATGCTAACCGGGGTCTCCGCAGATATATACAGGGAACTGACCTCGCTGGAAGGACTGGCTGTAATTGCCAGCGGAGGGATAGCTGATGCCACTGACCTCATGAAACTCCGTGATGCCGGTTGTGAAGGAGCAGTTACAGGCAAGGCACTGCTTGAAGGAAGGATAACATACAACGAAATTGCTGAATTATGCTGAAAAAAAGAATCATACCCTGCCTTGACATAAAGGACGGACGCACAGTAAAAGGGATCAGTTTCGTCAACCTTCGTGATGCCGGAGACCCTGTTGAGCTGGCACGTGCCTATGCTGAACAGTCGGCTGACGAGCTTGTTTTCCTTGATATATCGGCAACCGATGAACGGAGGAAGACCCTTGCTCCACTGGTGGAAAAGATAGCGGCCGCAATAAATATCCCCTTCACGGTGGGTGGTGGTATCACCACCAGGGAGGATGTCTCAGTGCTGATCAGCTCGGGAGCTGACAAGGTCTCCGTCAATACAGCCGCAATACTTAACCCGCCGCTCATTGCCGAACTGGCAGATGAGTACGGCAGCCAGTGCGTGGTGGTGGCAATAGACGCTAAGCTTGTTGATGGCACATGGGTGGTCTGCACCCACGGAGGCAAGCGCGTTACCACCCTGCCGGCCATCAGCTGGGCCCGTGAGGCGGAACGGCTCGGCGCCGGCGAGATTCTCCTCACCTCCGTCAACCGCGACGGAACCGGCGAGGGATTCTCAATTGACATAACCTCGGCAGTATGCAACAGCGTGAATATCCCGGTGATCGCATCAGGAGGCGCAGGGTCACCCGAACACTTCAGGGAGGTGTTTGCCGAAACAGGCTGCACGGCAGCACTGGCTGCCACTCTCTTTCATTACGGGATCATAAAGATTCCTGAACTAAAAGACTTTCTCCTGCGCAATAATATAGAAGTAAGGTACAGCCCCCTGGCCAGAACTGAAACCTGGATGCGTGAGAGACAGCGGATTGTAAACAAGAATAAGAATAACTGACAAAGATGCTGAACATAGACTTCAACAAGGGTGACGGGCTGGTACCCGTCGTCATACAGGACAACAGCACACTCCAGATGCTGATGGTGGGTTACATGAATGAGGAGGCGTACCGCAAAACGGCAGATGAGGGCCTCGTGACCTTCTACAGCCGCAGCCGGCAATCCCTCTGGACCAAGGGCGAAACCTCGGGAAATTACCTGAGGGTGGTGACAATTGAAACTGACTGCGACAGTGATACAATCCTGATAAAGGCCGAGCCGGCCGGCCCCGTATGTCACACAGGTACATGGTCATGCTTCGGGGAACAATCAGCAAAAGGATTTATCTACAGGCTGGAAGAGATCATCAACAGCAGGATTGAAGAGGGCAGCAGCGGGTCATATACCAGCAGGCTCTTCAATGAGGGAACAGGTAAAATCGCCCAGAAAGTGGGAGAGGAAGCAGTCGAGCTGGTCATTGAAGCTATGGGTGACAACAACGGCCTCTTTAAAAACGAAGCGGCGGACCTTCTCTATCACCTGCTCATTCTGCTCAGGTCAAAATCAGTCAATCTCTCTGAAATAGAGGAAGTCCTGCTCTCAAGACACAAACCGGAATGAAAGTTTTTCTGATAAAATTCTTTAAAATTTATGCCGGTTTGATGTTGCGACTGAAAATAATCATTATGTTTGCGTCAATGAAAGCAATGAGGTTAAATAACTGGCGCTGGTGCAGCTCATAGGATGAAGCTGTGAATCACGCCGTTATATAACCCATACAGGATAATTATACAAAGAGGCACGCTGATCACAGCGTGCCTCTTGTTTTTTTAACCCTCATAAACAACACTTAAAATGGAAAAGATTACAAAGATTCTGCTGACTGAGAACGAAATGCCCCGCCAATGGTATAACATCGCGGCTGACATGCCAAATAAACCTCTGCCTCCGCTTAACCCGGCCACAGGAAAGCCGGCAGGTCCTGAAGACCTGTCGGTTATCTTCCCCATGGAGCTGATCAGGCAGGAAGTGTCAACTGAAAGGTACATTGATATCCCGGAAGAGGTGTTTGATCTCTACAGGATATACCGTCCCTCACCTCTTTACCGTGCGCTCAACCTTGAAAAGGCACTTGGCACGAAGAGCAGGATTTATTACAAGTACGAAGGGGGCAACTATTCCGGCTCGCACAAGGCCAACACTGCCATACCTCAGGCTTACTACAACAAACAGGAAGGAGTCCGCCGCATCACCACCGAGACCGGGGCAGGCCAGTGGGGCAGCGCCATGAGCTTCGCATGCAACCACTTCGGCCTCGAGCTGCTGGTGTTCATGGTCAGGGTAAGCTATAACCAGAAACCGGGCCGTAAGCTGATGATGAACACATACAATGCCCGGGTGGTACCCTCGCCAAGCACCATGACCGCCGCCGGCCGCAGGGTTCTTGAGACAGATCCCGATTCACCGGGCAGCCTCGGAATAGCCATCTCCGAGGCTATGGAAATAGCAGCGCAGGACCCCTATACCAAATATTCGCTCGGCAGTGTGCTCAACCATGTGATCCTTCACCAGACCATCATTGGCCAGGAAGCAATGAAACAGATGGAAAAGGCAGGTGATTATCCTGACGTGGTTATCGGTTGCTTCGGCGGAGGATCTAACTTCTCCGGGATAGCCTTCCCATTCCTCAGGGAGAACCTGGTCAACGGCAAAAAGACAAGGCTGGTGGCGGTAGAACCCGCCTCTTGTCCCAAGCTCACCAAAGGAAAATTCACCTACGACTTCGGTGACCAGTCGGGTATGACACCACTGCTCCCCATGTACACCCTCGGGCATAACTTCATCCCTGACAAGATACATGCAGGCGGATTGCGTTATCACGGCGCCGGTGTGCTGGTCAGCCAGCTGCGCAAGGACGGGTTTGTTGAGGCGAAGTCCAAATTCCAGCGTGAATGCTTTGAGGGCGCCATCCTCTTTGCACGCTCGGAAGGAATCCTTCCTGCCCCTGAGTCATCCTACGCCATAGCCGGAGCACTTGACGAAGCGCGGAGGGCTGACCTGGAGGGAGTGTCGAAGACCATACTCTTCAATCTAAGCGGTCATGGTCATTTTGATATCACCGCCTATGAGAAATACTTCGAAGGTAACCTCCCTGACCATGAAGCTACTGCAGAAGAGATTGACCAGTCACTGTTGAATTCAGCTGTACCGGTATTCTAAAGGTCTTGCGGTCGTGCGGTCGTGCAGTCGTGCAGTCGTGCAGTCGTGCGGTCGTGCGGTCGTGCGGTCAATTTTGCACTGCGGACTGCCGACTGGTACTGCCTACTGCTGACTGGTACTGCCGACTGGTACTGCCTACTGCCGACTG
>JAAZBN010000214.1 GCA_012513795.1 Bacteroidales bacterium
GTACTGCTGGTTGATGATGATCCCGATTACCTTTTCCAGGTAGCCTTTTACCTCCGTAAGGAAGGTTTCGAGGTGATTGCCGTGGAGAGCCAGGCTGAAGCGGAGCAGGTCATTGCAAAGATGAAACCGGACATTGCTGTCTTTGATCTTATGATGGAGAGTGATGACAGCGGCTTCATTCTCTGTTACAAACTAAAGAGGAGGTATCCCGAAGTGCCGGTGATACTTGCTACGGCAGTATCACGTGAAACCGGTATAACCTTCGGACTCAGCGGGGAGCAGGACCGCGACTGGATCAGGGCTGATCTCTACCTTGAGAAAGGGGTCAGGCCCGAACAACTTGAACAGGAGTTAAGAAAGCTCTTAAAGATCTGACCATGGCACAGCTGAAGATATTGGTTGTAGATGACGAACCGGGAATCCGCTCCGGCGTATCAAGGATACTGGGTAATTTCCATGTGACCTATCCTTTTATGGATGAGGATTATACGTTTCAGATACTGGAAGCAGCCACAGGCGAGGAGGGTATAGAAATAATTGACCGCGAGATGCCTGATATACTGCTTCTTGACAATAAGCTGCCGGGGATACAGGGGGTTGAGGTGCTGGAATATGTCAGGAAAAAGAACTATGATATTGTGGTGGCGATGATCACATCATATGCTTCCATTGATGTCGCTGTAAAAGCGCACAATGACGGAGCTATAGATTTTATACCCAAACCATTCACGCCACAGGAACTGAAGTCTTCCATTGAGCAGATTACCAAGCAGCAATACCTGCGCCGTATAACCCATAAGCTCAAGGTTGAAGGCAGGAAGGTGCGGTTTCAGTTCCTCTCTGTACTGTCGCACGAACTGAAGGCCCCGCTGAATGCAGTTGAAGGATACCTCAAGATGATGCAGGAGAGACAGATGGGTGACTCCCTCGATGAGTATTCATCTGCCATAGAAAGGTCACTTCAGCGGATAGACAGCATGAGACACCTGATAATGGATCTGCTCGACTTCACCAAGGTAAGTTTTGAGAGGCAGATGGAAAAGATGCAGAACGTTAACCTCCGTGAGCTGGCTTCGATGGCAGTGGTGACCGTCAGTCCCTATGCCATACACAAAGACATCCGCTTTGTTACCGAGGTCAACGGATGTGAAACCATCTGGGCAGATCCCAATGATTTCGAGATAATCATGAATAACCTCGTTTCAAATGCCGTCAAGTACAATAATCACGGAGGTACGGTAACGATAACCCTCGACTGCAATGACAATGAGTTCTCGCTCTCGGTGGCAGACACAGGCATAGGAATGAACAATGAAGAGCGTGACATGCTTTTTGAAGAGTTCTCAAGGATACGCAATGACAAGACCCGCAACATCAGCGGCAGCGGTCTGGGCCTCTCCATAGTCAAAAAGGTAGTCGATCTATATCATGGCGTGATAAACGTGGAGAGTAATCCGGATAAAGGGTCAGTCTTCACGGTGATAATACCAAGGTCACAGGTTTCCAATTTAAAGACCGGAATATGAAGACACTCCCCGGAAAGACAGTTGAACGTCTCAGTCAGTACAGGAGAGCCCTTGCCGCCACCCTGGCTGCCAATCGCAACTATGTGTTCTCGCATGAGCTTGCAGCAATGCTGCATATCACAGCCGTACAGGTGCGTCGCGATCTTATGCTTATTGGCTACGGCAGCGTGATGCGAAAAGGTTATGATGTGAGAGAACTGATAAAAACAATCGGACTGATAATTGATGCCCCCAGCGGACTCAATGTGGCAATCATAGGCATGGGTAACCTGGGGCGAGCAATTACGGGTTACTTTAAGGGCAAGCGCACCAATATGAATGTGGTGGCTGCCTTTGATGTTGATCCCCAAAAAGTTGGCAAGGTAGTGGCCGGAGTCAGATGCCATAATATTAACCAGTTAAGGAGCCTGCGCGAGGAGCTTGACATCTCTGTCGCCGTTCTGACCGTTCCGGCTGATCAGGCGGTCTCTGTGGCCTCTACGCTGGTAAGTAACGGAATAAGGGGTATAATGAACTTCACAACCGTTTCGCTGAACGTCCCGGATAACGTTTACCTTGAAGAGTTTGACATGATAACCTCAATAGAGAAAGTGGCATACTTCGTCAAAGAAAACCAGCAGCCTGCAGGGTTATGAGAATTTTCAGGAGCTTTGAGGAGGCATCTGTAATACAATCCCCCGTAGTGACAACGGGTACTTTTGACGGTGTTCACATTGGCCACAGGACAATCATTAAAAGGCTGAAAAAGCTTGCCTCCGAACATGACGGGGAGAGTGTGCTGATAACATTCCATCCTCATCCAAGGGTGGTCCTCTATCCCGAGACAGCCGGCAAGGGGCTAAAGCTGATCTGTTCACAGGAAGAGAAGATTGAACTGCTGCGCAAGGCGGGACTGGACAATATCATTATTATTGAGTTCACACGCCATTTTGCGCGGATCACCAGCGAAGAGTTCGTGAGAGACATCCTCTGTGGCACCCTTGGAGCAAAGGTTATAGTGGTGGGTCATAATCATCATTTCGGGTTTAACCAGCAGGGCGACTATCGTACGCTGTGGGCCTGGAGGGAAAAATATGGCTTTGAGGCCGAAGAGATACCCATGCAGGAGGTGCAGAATGAGACTGTCAGCTCTACGCGTATCAGGCAGGCGCTGACAGAGGGATATATCCAGCGCGCCAATGCTTATCTGGACCATTTCTATCTTGTCATTGGCACCGCAGTAGAGGAGGATCCGGCTATAAGTCCACAGGTGCCGATGATACGTATTCCCGTATCTGATGTCACCAAGCTCCTGCCTGCACCGGGCCTGTACGCAGTATCATGTGCGGCAGAGACATACTTTTCAAGGGGTATGGCGTTTATTCCTGACAACGCTGCGCCGTTGCCTGATCTCTTCCTTCACCTGGAGAATTATGAGAGTGATATCCCGGGCAAAAGAATGACTCTATTTTTTCATAAACGGCTGGATGCGAGCCGAATGACGGCTGATGCGGCTAAAGCCCTTATCGCAGGAGCAGGGGAGATGAGGGAGCTTATCTTCTGATATGCCTGATCAAAGAGCTGATCACCGTTCCTCCTCTACTGACTGCGTGATAGGAAAATCACCGTTCCTGACCTCACTCAACGCGATAGACCGTTAATATCCGTACCTTCCTTCCGGTCTCAGAGTCTGGCCGAAAAATACTGCATTCATGAACAGTTTCGAGGTGCCGAACCATATGGCCCTGAAGTTGGTGTCGTCATAGATCGAGATCACCCTCCCCGCACCCGGATGAACAGCCACAACGGCGCTGCCGGCAATCCGCTGCAGATTCTCTTTTGAGCAGTACCCGCTAAGCAACGGGTCAGATATGTATTTAACCGGAGTGTTATAGCTTCTTCCTGTTACCTTCACGGCCGATGCATCAGTCTTGAATACCGGCAGGTATTGTTGCGTGTACCCGTAACAGAGTGGATGAGTGATATCAACCTCTGCCCTGAAGATCGTCCCCGGAACTGACTGTATAGCCCTTGCTGCATTTCTCCCGGAGAAAATACTCTCCTTTTCCGGATCAGTTCCTGCGGCTTCAATGTAACTAATGTCCGCAAAATCGTTTGCCGCCAGCCAGCGGTTGCCTCCACGGTAGCCTATAATGGTTCCTCCCGAGCGTGACCAGTTGCGCAGACCCTCAATCACGACGGGTGACATAGACGGATTGCCGGCAATGATTATCACGTTGTATTTGCTAAGATTGGCCGACCCCATTCTTGACGGAGTGACCAGAGTGACAGGCATGCCGTAGCGCACATCCAGGAGGTGCCAAATCTCACCTGCATCATCCACCGGTGTACCATCCTCAATAACCAGCATCACTGACGGCCTGCTCAGGACCGTGAACCCTCCGCTGCCAAGGTCTATTCCTGCCGTGGTCAGTCCGGAGGTGACGCCGTGAACAGTTATGCCACACTCCGCTGCCACCCTGCGGAGAGTAGCGGTGATCTTTGCGGAAGTGAGCAGATTCTCTCCCCGCTGAACCATGATAGTACCGTAACCGAAGTTCTTTTCCTTCCCGTCATTTGTAACTGCAGTGAATGGTGCCATTGCAACCCTGGTGGTCAGGCCGGCCGACTGGATCATGTAAAGTGCCTTCGGTGCATATGTGTCACCCCACTCGAAGAGCCATGCATAATCAGTTTCCGTGCTGTTGACTGTTCCGGCAGGGAAAAGCGGTGCCGTCACCCGTTCTCCTGCAATGCCGGCCGCCTCGGTGCTGCCCAGTGAGGTGTAGCTGAGGTTGAAGGCCATCGGCATGACCCAGGTGGAGATATCATAAAAGACGGTGTCCGAAAATGTCTTTACCGTTTCGAACAGGGTTCTGACGAAACGATATTCCTTCTGTCTGGCAGGAACAAAATAACTGTCGCCGGGGCTGTAGGTGACGCCTCCTTTGGTGATCTGGCGGCTGCACCTGTATACCTCTATCCTGTGACGCAGCAGATTCTCGATAAAATGAGCACAGGCACTACGGTCGGTGCCGGCGTTGAAGAGATAGCCCTTTACAGGGGCAGCAGCAGCTTCCCTGAGCGCAGAGAGATAAAACTCACGCTGCATATCCAGCAGTCTGACCCTCATGTTTATCCCTGCCTCTATGGTTGAGAGTGAAACGGTGAACTGGTTCCTGATTGCAAAGGGAAAGGAAAGCACTCCGCCCGGCACCTCGCGCAGGTGCCCTTTGGTGCCGGCCTGCTCGAAGAGAATTCCAACTGACCCGTGAATATCCGGATAGGAAGAGCCCTTCCCGAGGTAGTAATCGTCAAAACTCTCCTCAGTGTAATAAAAGCTGCCGATGGAGTCAAGATACCTTGCATGGTAACTGCCAATCTCAGCAGTAAGTATCTGGTTGTCCGGTGGGACCACGGGGTTGTTGCGCGACTGTACGCCGGGCTGGAAGAAGAATGTGGAGTTGGCGCCCATTTCATGATGGTCAGTGTTGATGTTGGGCATCCAGGAGTAGTATGCATCAACGCGGCCTACGCTTTCCGGGTGCTGAAGCATGAGATAGTCGCGGTTAAGATCAAACCAATAGTGGTTGGTCCGGCCTCCGGGCCACGCTTCGTTGAACTCACGGCCTGAAGGATCGGTGGACAGAGTCATTCCCCGGTGCATATTGACCCATGTTGAGTGACGCTGCAGTCCGTCAGGATTGAGCGAAGGGTCCACCAGTATGATGCATCTGTCAAGTATTTCATCAATTTTGGTTCCCTGACCCGCGACAAGATAATAAGCTGTAAGGAGTGATGCGTTCTGGGCACTCGACTCGTTGCCGTGCACTCCGTAACCAAGCTTGATGATCAGCGGCATCTCAGCCGTGTTGATGCTTTTGGCAACCGCCGGATCGGATAGCTTCAGGTGCTCAAGCCTTATCTCCTCAAGGCGGGCCATGTTCTCTTCAGAGGTAATGATCAGCTGCCCCAGTGGCCTTCCTTCCCAGCTCTTGCCATACTCTTCCCATTTTGCTCTGTCCGAGACAGCATCCAGCTGTTTCATGTAACCCACCAGCTTGTCATGGGTGACATGCCATTCGCCGACCTCATGACCGATGGAGGCGGGTGGAGGAATGCTGCTGTCAAAGGAGACTCCTGCTGGCATATAATATTCAAGTGTCGGGTGTGTCTGACCAAAACTTATCAGTGATGCCAGCAGGATCACTGATGAAAGGAGCGTTCTCTTCATCACATCAGGTTTATGTACATCGAGCAATTTCGGAAAAAAGAGGATTGGTTGTTACGGCAGCTGCTTGTTCTGCAGCATAATCACCTCACGGTCCGCCGCCTGCCGTAGTGGGGAGTATCACCCCATATGCCCAGCTCTACGGTTGTTCCTGGTAGCAGATCGAGGTTCAGTCCGCTGACATTTGACTCATCTGCCTCACGATATCCGGGCTTGCCTTCATAAATCAGATAGCCTGACCTGTATCTGGCGGGAGTGAGATTGGGCATCACCACATTGGCTCCGCATGATATTGCCTTCTCACGACCGGCAGGATCAATGGTCTGCATGGCTGTGGAGGCTACAATATTGATATCCTTCATGATGATCCTCAATACTGCTATCATCCTGAGAGTCAAATTAAAACGTTCATTAAGGAACAGGTTGTCCGTACCTCTTGATCCCAGCGGAGTGTCTGAGTGCTCAATAAATGGCCCCATACCGCACATGTCAATATCAAAATCACGCATGAAAACAAGATCATCCGCCAGGTCGCTCATGGTCTGGTTAGGCAGTCCCACCATCACACCTGTGCCGGTCTGGTAACCGGTCTCCTGTATTGCCTTCAGGCATTCAAGCCTCCTGTGGTACCTGTGCATGTCATCATCAGGGTGCACCCTCCGGTAGAGAGCCTCGCTGGAGGCTTCAATCCTCAGCAGGTAGCGGTGGGCGCCGGCGTCAAACCATCTTTGATAAGTCTCCCTGCTCTGCTCGCCGAGAGAAAGTGTTATTCCAAGCCTGTTATCAGTCATCTTCCGGATAGACCTTACCAGTTCCTCAACAGTTTCAACAATACTGTTTGATGAGTTTTCTCCTGACTGTATGGCTATTGAGCCCAGATTGAGTTTGTAGGCAGTCATTGCAGCTTCCAGCACCTCCTCCCGTGACATGGTGTACCTTTCAATCTTCACGTTGTCACTTCTGACGCCACAATAGAGGCAGTTCTTGCCGCAAATGTTAGAATATTCAATGAGTCCCCTCAGGTAAACATGATTCCCCACATAGCGATCCCTGACGGCTGCTGCTCTGCGATAGAGCAGGGGAGCCTCCTCCTCATTGCACTGAAGCATGGCAAGTATGTCTGACCGGTCAGGGTTTGCCTTTCCCAGAACAGATGCTATGGAGTCCCCCATCTTACTTGTGAATTGTATAACGTTAACAAGCGGGACCCTGAAGAGTTCACCTACGGTATCAATTAAATCAGAATCCCCTGCCGAACATCTGCCAGAATTCTGCTTTCATTTCCTGCCAGCGGCTCATGGCGCCATGAGCAAATGCGTTGGTATATTCCGTTACCGCCTTTCTGGCCTCATCGTTTTTGCCTTCCTTAACCAGTCCTTTCACTCTCTCTTCCAGTGCTGGCAGTTCGGCAAGCGCTTTCTGTTCCATTTCGGCAACAGCCGGTTCCAGAAGTTTGCGACCGCGGTCCCAGTTCACCGCTGACAGCCTGTTGGCTTCGCGGAACGACCATATGGCTGCGTCTTCGCGATAGCGGTGCTGCCCGCATATGCGGAAGCTCTGCGGCAGTGCCATGGTGCCGGAGAAGATCGGGATGCGGGGGCTCTGGCCCGGGTTGTCAAACGAGAACCATGCCACAGCACCAACCTCGTCAGGCAGCCATGAACGGCATTGTATGACGTGCGAGTATGAGCAACCGGCGATTGCAATTGTACGCTGCCTCTCGATGGTGCCTGGCTTCAGCTCGTTGATGAGGGTGCGGATGTCATTATTCATCCAGTTGTTGAAGGCGGGTGACTTTACCGTATCGGTAACCTCATTGCCGGCTTCATCCTTTTTCCTAACAGTAATCATCAGGTTTTTCGTCATGTCATATGGTGTGCCCTCGTAGGTCTCGCGGAAGAGAGCCATCACATCACTGACAGAGAGCTTTTTCTCCGGCTTCACCGAGAAGGGGAGTTCTTCCATCTCCATCGTCAGGTTCAGTCCGGGTGCGAGGGTGCTGAGCACGAAAAAATCGCGGATGGCGTAGGGCTTCCCGGTGCCTATTACCTTGTAGAATTTGAACGGTTCCTTCCCGTCCCAGAAACCAAGATCTTTTGCCTTTTTGCGCAGGTCGGCGGAGGTCATGAAGTGATCGGGGTCCTTGAAATTCACTTCGGAGATTCTTGGAATGTTGGCGGCAATACCAACATGGTCATCAGGTATCCTCTGAGCCACCCAGAGTGCCGAGGGTTTACCCGGTCCCGAGCCGGCTATCTCAAGCTGCCACACCTCCTGCGGGTCTGCAATTGTGATGCATTCGGCAAGGTCACCGTAACCATACTCTTCTGCCAACGATCCTATTAGTGCTATTGCCTGGCGTGCCGTTGTACAGCGCTGAAGCGCTATCCTCTCAAGCTCCTCAATCAGGAATAGACCATCCTGGTTGATCAGATCCCTCTTGCCGTAAATGGTTGTTTCCCCGATGGCGAGTTGCTTCTCGTTAAGGCAGGGGTATGCCGTGTTGAGGTATGCGTATGTCTCCTTCACCTCGGGGACTTCGCCCTTGCGCGTCACGTTGGTCATGTCCCAAGACTCCTCGGTGTGCATGGTGCCCCAGTAGACAGGGTGCACAGTGTCTCTTTCGAAAGTCATTGCCGGAACCACTTCGAGCCAGGTGCGGTATCTTCCGTCGCAGGTGTGAGAGGTCATCACCGACCCGTCGGTGGAAGCCAGTCTGCCGACCATGATGCTGGTGCAGTTTTCGGCGTAGCCGGGTCCGTCAGGGTCAATGTTTTTTCTAGTTTGTGAATAGGAAATCTGGGTAAAATTCAGTAACAGGATCGTCAGAGCGGCGGAGTAGAATCGGAAAGTTGGTTTCATGTGAAAAAGCATTACAGTTCAGCAACAAAAATAATCAGGCTTCCCAATCAGGCTCGCTCAAAGATAATATTCTACAACATACCGGTGATCATAACTGAATTGCACAACATGTTTAACATATCATTTGGTAAGTTTTAAAATGTTTCTACCTTTCCAGCAACAGAGACCCCAGTTATGATCAGTGCTAAATTATTGAATCCTAAAAGTATAGTCGTTGTCGGCGGATCAGACGACATCACCAAGGCTGGAGGCAAGGTACTCAAGAACCTTCTGAGCGGCGATTTTCCCGGTAGCCTTTATGTTGTAAATCCCAAAGCGACTGTTGTCCAGGGGCTGACGGCATATGCCGATGTGTCACTGGTTCCCCGTACCGACCTGGCAGTGATTGCCGTTGCTGCCCGCTATTGCCCGGGAATTGTCAGGACGCTGGCAACGGAGAAGGGCACTGGCGGATTCATTATTCTTTCTGCAGGATTCAGCGAGGAGAATGAGGAGGGAGCTGCCCTGGAAAAGGAGATTGTTGATATTATAAACAGTACCGGGGGTACTCTTATTGGCCCCAATTGCATAGGCTACCTCAACAATATTTATCACGGGGTCTTTACGGAGCCCATACCCAGGCTCTCGCCGCAGGGCATTGACTTCATCTCAGGCTCGGGGGCGACGGCTGTTTTTATTCTTGAAACGGCCATTACCGGAGGACTTCCCTTCTCAAGCGTATGGTCGGTCGGCAACAGCGCTCAGACCGGTGTGGAGGATGTGCTGGAACACCTCGATAATACATTTGACCCGCTGACCAGTTCACGGATCAAACTACTGTATATTGAGAACATCGCAGATCCGCAGCGGTTCCTGAGGCACTCAGCCTCACTTATCAGAAAGGGGTGCAGGATTGCTGCCATCAAGGCAGGTTCATCAGAGGCGGGGTCCAGGGCCGCATCATCACACACGGGAGCGATGGCTTCACCCGATACTGCAGTGGATGCGCTTTTGAGAAAGGCTGGTGTTGTAAGGTGCTACAGCCGTACCGACCTGGCTACAGTGGCTGCACTATTTACATATAAACCGCTTAAAGGAAAGAGAATTGCTATAGTAACACATGCCGGAGGCCCTGCTGTGATGCTGACCGATGCTCTCAGCGAGGGAGGGATGGAGATACCCCATCTGTCAGGACCGGAAGCAGAGAGGCTCCTGGAAAAACTTTTTCCGGGCTCATCGGTGGCTAACCCCATCGATTTTCTGGCCACAGGAACCGCCGAACAGCTCGGACATATTATTGATGCATGTGAAAACGACTTTAACGAGATTGATGCTATTGCGGTCATCTTCGGCAGCCCGGGACTCTTTCCGGTGGATGATGTCTATAACCTGCTCCACGAAAAGATCCGCAGCTGCAAAAAACCGGTTTATCCCGTCATGCCGTCAGTCATCAACGTGAAGAGGGAGATAGCTGATTTCATTGCCAGGGGCAATGCCATCTTCACTGACGAGGTGCTCTTTGGAAGGGCACTCTGCCGGGTCAACGCAACACCTGCCCCGG
This sequence comes from Bacteroidales bacterium, assembly GCA_012513795.1. GTDB lineage: Bacteria > Bacteroidota > Bacteroidia > Bacteroidales > VadinHA17 > SR-FBR-E99. The sequence goes on from JAAZBN010000214.1 coordinate 10,139, forward strand.
CAGTGCCGGAGAAAATGGAGGATGTCACGGCCGGATCATCTGATCTGAATGGCAGCTCTGCACGAACTGACATGAGAGTGATCAGGGAGGTCATTGATGGCGCCGGAGACGGATACCTTCCGCCCGAAAAAGTCGGGCTACTATTAAGGGCTGCCGGCATTGAGACGGTGCCCGAGAGTGTTGTCACCTCTGCCGAAGAGGCCGTCAGGACTGCTGGCGCGATGGGTTACCCGGTAGTGATGAAGGTGGCAGGTCCGGTGCATAAGTCAGATATTGGCGGGGTTGCACTGAACATCAGCGGAGAGGAGAGGGTCAGGGAGGAGTATGCGAGAATGATGGCACTTCCGGAAGTGACCGGTATACTGATCCAAAAGATGATCAGCGGTAGCGAGCTCTTCTGCGGCGCCACCGCCGAGGGCCGCTTCGGCCACCTGGTGATGGCCGGTATGGGAGGGATATTTATAGAGGTCTTTAAGGATGTGGCCACAGCGCTGATACCTGTCTCAGAAAATGAAGCCAGATCAATGATAAGGTCACTCAAGTCATATAAGATAATTAAGGGTGTGCGGGGTTCAGAAGGGGTCAACGAAGAGGCGTTTGCCAGGGTGATTACCTCTTTGTCGGACCTCCTTGCCCTGGCTCCGGAGATAGCCGAGATGGATATCAATCCGCTGCTGGGAACTCCTGATAAGATAGTTGCAGTGGACGCCAGGATAAGAGTCGGCAGTAAAGACAGAAAATAGAATCACATGGAAATTGGTTGTAGACCAATAAGAATTGTAGGAGACAGGCCCCGCCCACCCGCCCCTTTATTCCCGGGTGACATGTTTATACAATTCTTGATCCGCTTCGCGCATCCGGTCTGCAGTAAAGACAGAAAATTGAATCACATGGAAATTGGTCGTAGACCAATAAGAATTGTAGAATAGCATGCCCAAAACCCCAACCCCAAAATCGCAATTCGAAAATCGCAATTCGCAAATCCATATGAAGCGTTCTGATATAATTTTTATTCTCGTTTTTGTCGGATTGTTTGTGCCGTTTTTCCTGTCTGACAAACTATATGATTTCTTTATCTGGTTCAGTACCGAATGGGCTTTTACTGCAAGCTTCATGAAGTTTGCAATCCTTGCCACCATGGGCGAGATGCTCGGCAGCAGGATCAGAACAGGCATTTACCTGCCGGCGGGTTTTGCACTGTTGTACCGGGCCGTTGTCTGGGGATTCCTCGGTATGACCGTCAAGGCAGCCTTCGTGATCTTCGCCGGCGGTACACCCCTGATATTGGAACACCTGGGCATGAAGAATGCCGCTGTGGTCATGGCTGGTCCGGTCACCGGCACCAGGGTGCTGCTTGCCTTTTCAATCAGCACATTCCTGAATATCTTTTATGCGCCGGTGCTGATGGTGACCCATCGTATCAGTGACCTTCATATTGCCTCCGCAGCAGGAGACAGGCGGAAGCTTCTGACTGTACCCGATGTGAAAGGATTGTTTGCATCAATCGACTGGAACAGCATGTGGGGTATTGTGCTGAAAAAGAGCATACCACTCTTCTGGATACCGGCACAGACAGTCAACTTCCTTCTCCCGGAAGAATTCAGGATCCTCATCGCCGCCCTCTACAGTACCGTGCTGGGAGTGATACTGGCGCTGGCTGCGGGAACAGGCAGGAAGCCGGAAGGTCTGAGGTAACTCGGTCTTGCTCTCTTGCGGTCAAAGGATCAGAACAGAAGGATTGCAAGACTGCATGACGGAGCGAAGCGACAGACCTTCCGACCTTCCGACCTTCCGACCTTTAGACCTTTAGACCTTTAGACCTTTGGACCTTTAGACCTTTGGACCCTTGTACCGTCAGACCTTTTTGAAATATGACAAATAGCAGCAATCGTTCACTTATAAATTTTTATCTTAGGGCCTCAGATGAGGGCACTAAATAAAAAATTTATGAAAAACACCCCCATTAATCGTCAAACAGTAAGCAATGCCATAGTATCCAGCGGCATCACAGACCTGGGGCGCGCAAGCATAAGAGAGATAGTCAAGCTGGTGAATGTACTTCGCCGTGAGACAGGGGTGGAGTTCATAAGGATGGAGATGGGTGTTCCCGGTCTCCCTTCGGCAGAGGTGGGAGTAAGGGCAGAGATAGAAGCCCTGAGAAGAGGCGTCGCCTCTGACTATCCTGACATCGAAGGCCTGCCGGAGATGAAAACGGAAGCATCAAAATTCGTAAAGAGTTTTCTCGATATTGATGTGAAGCCCGAATGCTGCGTCCCCACCGGCGGCGCCATGATGGGAGGGATGGCAAGCTTCATGGTGGCAAACCGCAATGACCACACAAAGGAGGGAACACTCTTCATTGACCCGGGCTTCCCTGTGCAGAAAACCCAGACACGTATACTCGGACAGGATTTCAGGTCGTTTGACGTATATAATTACCGCGGAGAAAAGCTCGGGCCAAAGCTGGAATCGATACTTGAGTGCGGAAAGGTGTCAACCATTCTCTATTCCAACCCCAACAACCCGTCATGGATCTGTTTCACTGATAACGAGCTCCGTACAATAGGCACCCTGGCCAAAAAGTATGACGCAATCGTAATTGAAGACCTTGCCTATTTCGGGATGGACTTCCGTGAAGACTACTCGGTTCCCGGCCAACCGCCCTTCCAGCCTACTGTGGCAAGATATTGTGATGACTACATCCTCCTGATCTCCAGCTCAAAGATATTCAGCTATGCCGGGCAGAGAATAGGACTGCTGATCATGTCTGACCACCTGTATAACAGGCGTTACCCGGATCTTCTAAGATATTATTCATCGGAGATTTTCGGCAGGGCCATGATCTTCGGGGCACTATATGCCCTCTCCTCAGGGGTGAGCCACTCGGCACAGTACGGTTTTACAGCAATACTGAAAGCTGTCAATGAGGGTCTCTACAATTTTGTGGACAACACAAGGGTATACGGTGAAAAGGCTGCCAGAATGAAGGAGATGTTCACAAGCAACGGCTTTAGGATTGTTTATGATATGGACATAGACAGGCCCGTTGCTGACGGATTCTATTTTACCATCTCCTACCCCGGCATGAGCGGCGGAGAGCTCCTTCAGGAACTGCTGGCTTATGGAATAGCAGCCATCACGCTCAATATCTGCGGCAGCGAGAGACATGAGGGACTCCGGGCATGCGTTTCGCAGGTAAGGAGTAAACAGCTTCCATTGCTGGAAGAACGACTCGCACTGTTCAGTGAAAACAATCCGATAGAAAAATAAATAATACATTTAAACCGCAGTAAAATTCATAAGAGATATGGCAAAGATAAAAGGAGCAGTTGTTGTTGACCGCGAGCGGTGCAAGGGTTGTGAGGTGTGCGTTGTTACATGCCCCACCGAAACACTTGCACTGGCAACGGAGGTAAACTCAAAAGGCTATCATTACAGTTATGCGGCTAATCCCGATGCGTGTATCGGCTGCGCTAACTGCGCTGTTGTCTGTCCTGACGGCGTGATAACAGTATATAAAGTAAAGGTTGGATAAGAAAAGAAACAATATAGATTAATGGAAAAGGAACTGAGACTGATGAAGGGCAACGAAGCTATCGCCGAGGCGGCGATACGCGCCGGTGCTGACGGTTATTTCGGGTATCCCATCACTCCGCAGAGCGAGATACTTGAATATCTTATGGAGGCCAACCCACAGGCAACTACCGGGATGGTGGTCCTGCAGGCGGAGAGCGAGGTGGCTGCCATCAATATGGTTTACGGAGGAGCTGCCTGCGGCAAGAAGGTGATGACCTCATCTTCATCCCCCGGCATAAGCCTCAAGCAGGAGGGCATAACCTACATCGCAGGTGCGGAATTGCCCTGCCTGATAGTGAATGTTGTGCGCGGCGGCCCGGGACTGGGAACCATTCAGCCGGCGCAGAGCGATTATTTCCAGGCTACCAAGGGAGGCGGTCACGGCGACTATCACCTGCTGGTCCTTGCACCCTCATCAGTCCAGGAAATGGCTGACTTCGTCGAACTGGGCTTCGACCTGGCCTTCAAATACAGGAATCCGGCCATGATCCTCTCTGACGGCGCCATCGGGCAGATGATGGAGAAAGTATGGCTCAAACCTCAGAAGAAGAGGTCGGAAGAGATCCTTCCCTGGGCAACTACAGGGAAACCTGCCACGCGCGAGCGTAACATAATCACATCGCTTGATCTTGACCCCGCCAGACAGGAAAAATTCAACCTGAAATTGATAGCCAAGTACCGGGAGATGGAGGAAAATGAGGTCCGGTACGAAGAGTTCATGACAGAAGATGCTGATTATATCTTCGTGGCATACGGTACCAGCTCAAGGATATGCCAGAAAGCGCTGCAGCTGGCAAGGGCTGAGGGAATCAAAGCCGGGCTGCTGAGACCGATAACACTGTTCCCGTTCCCGAAGAAGAGACTCAATGAGCTCGCAGACAGGATGAAAGGCATGCTGGCTGTGGAGATGAGCGCCGGTCAGATGGTTGAGGACGTGATGCTCTCAGTAAACGGAAAAACAAGGGTTAGTCACTTCGGAAGGATGGGAGGCATGATCCCGACTCCCGAAGAGGTGGTTGAAAACCTGAAATCATTCATTAAAGGATAAGAAAGATGGCAGAGATAACATTCAATGATATAATCAAGCCCGAGAACCTGGCATATAAGAGGTCAAAGCTGATGACAGACAATGTCATGCACTACTGCCCGGGCTGCGGACACGGAACGGCACACCAGGTGCTGGCTGAGGTGCTGGAGGAGGAAAACCTCCAGGAAAGGACCGTGGGGATCACTCCGGTAGGATGCTCAGTGCTGATGTACAATTATATAGATGTCGACTTCCAGGAGGCTGCACACGGAAGGGCGCCTGCGCTGGCAACAGCGGTAAAACGACTGATGCCTGAGAAGTTTGTCTTTACCTACCAGGGTGACGGTGACCTGGCTGCTATAGGCACCGCGGAAACCATCCACACCTGCAACAGGGGAGAGAATATACTGATCATCTTCATCAACAACGGCATCTACGGTATGACAGGAGGCCAGATGGCACCCACAACCCTGCCCGGGATGAAATCTTCAACTTCCCCCTACGGCCGCGATGTCTCAATGATGGGCTCACCCATCAAGATGGCAGATATAGTGGCAATGCTTCCCGGCACATGCTATGTCACCAGGCATAGCGTCAATACAGCCGGCGGAGTAAGGAAATTCAAGAGGGCTCTGAAGAAAGCGGTTCAGTATCAGAATGAAAATAGAGGCACATGCTTTATCGAGGTGGTCTCAAACTGTCCTTCAGGATGGAAGATGACCCCTGTTGAATCAAATAAATGGCTGGAGGAGAACATGTTCCCATACTATCCTCTTGGAGATATAAAGGTGCCGGCTGAATGAAACCACTCGCCGGGAGGAGTCAGATCACCCGGCAGGCAGAAGTAAAAATGATGATTTAATCAAGCAGATCATGACAGAAGAAATTATTATAGCAGGTTTTGGCGGGCAGGGAGTGCTCTCAATGGGAAAAATCATGGCCTATTCAGCCATGATGCAGGACATGGAGGTTAGCTGGATGCCCTCTTACGGTCCCGAGATGAGGGGCGGCACCGCCAACGTCAACGTGATACTCAGCGATGAGCGGATCAGCTCACCGATTCTCCGCAGCTTCGACACGGCCATCATCCTTAACCAGCAGAGTATGGACAAGTTCGAGAAGTCAGTCAAGCCGGGCGGTACGCTCATCTATGACGGTAACGGCATCACACGCCATCCCGAACGAAAGGATATAACAATATACCGCATAGATGCCGCCGAAGAGGCTTCAAAGCTGAAGATGCAGAAGATGTTCAACATGTTTGTCCTGGGCGGATTCATGAAGGTAAAGCCGATCCTTAAAACAGATTATGTCCTAAAAGGTCTGAAAAAATCGCTCCCCGAACGCTACCATAACCTCATACCCAAGAACGAGGAGGCAATCAAGCGGGGAATGGAACTAATTAATAAAGTTTGATCCTGGCATCGGGAAATCGGCAGTCGGCAGTCGGCACTCGGCAGTGAGTATCATATTAACTGACCGCTGACTGCCGACTGATACTGCCGACTGATACTGCCGACTGCTGACTGGTACTGCCTACTCGTAAAAATGCATCTCCCTGATGTACTTCCATACGGCAGGGGGGAGAAACCACGAGACATCTTTTCCCTCACGGATGGCGCTGCGGATGAATGTGCCCGAGATCTCCATTATGGGTGCGTCAATCTCCTGTACTGAGGCCATGGCCAGTATCTCCTGCAACCTCTTGCTGCTGCGCCTGCCAGGGTATAGCCTGGGATAGACAACTATAGGGCATTGTTCTACCAGCAGCTCAGCATTCTTCCACTTATGCAGTGTGGTCAGATTATCCTCACCCATGATGAGGGTGAACCGTCGGGATGGATATTTTTCTGTAAGATATGCCAGCGTGTCAATGGTATAGGAGGGTCGGGGCAGGGTAAACTCTATGTCAGATGCCCTGAACCTCGGATCATCACCTATTGCCAGCTGGGTCATATAGAACCGGTCCCGTTCTCCGAGAAGAGATTCCTTAACCTTCAGAGGATTGTGCGGACTGACAACAAACCACACCTCCCTGAGAGGGGTATATTCGGTGATATAGTTGGCAATGGCCATATGTCCTATATGCACCGGGTTGAATGATCCGAAAAAGAGTCCTGTCTCAGTCATGGCCTGTCAATAAATTCCCTGACAACATTGGCAACCGCAATACATGCTTTCTCCAGGTTGTCATTGATAATGATGGTGTCAAAGTGCTCTGCCAGGAGGATTTCCGAGGCAGCCTTCTCCACTCTCATAGCAATCTTTTCAGGCGAGTCTGTGCCACGGAGCATCAATCTCCTGCCCAGTTCCTCCACTGAGGGGGGCATGACAAATATTGACAGCGCATGGTGGCCGAAGATCTTTTTCAGGTTAATACCTCCCTGAACGTCAACATCGAAGAGGGGTATCCTGCCCTCACGGCGTATACGGTCTATCTCCTGCCGCAATGTCCCGTAGTAATGATTCCTGTAGACCTCCTGCCACTCTATGAATTCGTCTCTCTTAATTCTTCTCCGGAACTCGCCGGCAGTGATGAAATAGTATTCCCTTCCGTCAGCCTCGTTGCCGCGCGGTTTCCTGCTGGTTGCCGAGACAGAAAAGAGAAGAGGCATTCCTGAACTGAGCAGGTAACTGACCAGGGTTGATTTTCCTGCTCCCGAAGGTGCGGAGATGATCAGTACTTTTTTGTTCTCAGCGCGGCGCATCAGCTTAAAGAATATTGAGTGTCAGTTCCTTGATCTTCTCCAGCTCATCCTTCATCATCACCACCAGCTTCTGCATGGCGGCATCGTTGGCCTTTGAACCGATGGTGTTGATCTCACGGCCCATCTCCTGAGAAATAAAGTTTAGCATCTTGCCGTTGGTGCCTTCGGTCTTCATTGTCTCCAGAAAGTAGTCACAGTGCTTCTTCAGCCTGACCTTCTCCTCGTTGATATCGAACTTTTCAAGGTAAAAGATCAGCTCCTGCTCAAAGCGGTTCTTGTCTATGTTTTCCGATCCCACAGCCTCCTTAAGGGTGGCTGTCAGCTTTTCGCGCATGCGCGAGATACGGTCGCCCTCAACGGCGCCCAGGTTATCAAGATAATTGAGTATGGAGGCAACAGATTTTGAGAGGTCTTTTTCCATGGCCTTTCCCTCCTCAAGCCGGTACAGGTCGGCCATTGCCAGAGCCTCTTCTGTCAGGCCTGCTATTCGCTGCCACTCATCATCTGTCAGTTCAGGTTTTTCCGTGCGGAGGGTCTCGGGCAGCCGCATCACAATAGCCAGCAGGCCGGCGTTGTCTTTGATGCCCAGCTCACTGCTTATCTCCTGCATCTGATCATAATAGCTGCGGACATTGTTTTTGTTTATCACCGGCGCCTGCTCTCCGTCCATGGTATCAAAACCAATTGAGATATCAATCTTGCCTCTCTCAAGCTTTCTTATGACCATGTTGCGGATATCCAGCTCCTTCTCCTTGCAAATCCATGGGAGCCTGGTGTTTATGTCTGCCTGTTTGCTGTTGAGCGATTTAATCTCAACGGTGATCTTTCTCTGCGGTGTCTCCAGCATGGCCTTGCCATAGCCGGTCATCGATCTTATCATTGTGTTGTGGTAATTACAGTGATAAAGATAGGTTTTTTCTCTTAGCCAAGGAGGTCAAGTTCCACGGTGAAGTGCCTCATGATTGGCGCCTCCCACCGTATTGCCAGGCCCCGTTTGACTGTTTCCCTTCTATCCCATACGTTCTGCACAACTGCCGCCACATAGTCCATGTGGTTGTCAGTGTAAACCCTTCGCGGTATCGCAAGCCTTACCAGCTCCAGCTCAGGGTACCTGTTCTCGCGGGTGACCGGGTCACGGTCGGCCATAAGTGTTCCTATCTCGGTGCCCCGGATGCCTCCCTCGAGGTATATCTCCACCGCCAGTCGCTGGGCGGGGAATTCGGAAGCCGGTATCTGCGGGTAGAATTTACCTGCATCAATGAATATAGCATGGCCGCCGATGGGCATCTGTACCGGTATCCCGGCAGCATGCAGTTTCTCTCCCAGCCTCGCCACCTGGCCTATGCGTGCCTCCAGGTAATCAGATTCGGTCCCTTCATACAGTCCCTGTGCCAGCGCGTTCATGTCGCGGCCTGACATGCCGCCGTAGGTGATGTAACCCTCGAACATGATGTTGAAGGTTGAAGCTTTCCTGAAAAGCTCACGGTCCTTCATGCCGATGAATCCGCCTATGTTGACAATGGCATCCTTCTTTGAGCTCATGGTCATGGCATCAGCATATGAGAACATCTCGCGGGTGATATCCCTGATGCTTTTTTCCGCATAGCCTTCTTCCCGGGTCTTGATGAAGTACGCGTTCTCGGCAAAGCGGGCTGAGTCAATGACCAACAGAACGCCGTATTTGTCAGCAAGCTGCCTCACGCCACGGAGGTTGGCCATGCTCACCGGCTGCCCTCCGGCCGTATTATTGGTGACAGTCATCACTATACAGCCCAGCCTCTCACGCGGAGTCTCCTTCAGCACCTGTTCAAGATGACCGAGGTCGGCATTTCCCTTGAAGGGGTCATTACGGGTGATATCCCTTGCCCATGAGACGGTGCAGTCAACGGCTTTCGCCTTGCGGAATTCAATATGCCCCTTGGTGGTGTCAAAGTGGGCGTTGCCGGGGATAACATCGCCCTCCTTCACCAGTACCGAGAAGAGGACGTTTTCTGCTGCCCTTCCCTGGTGGGTGGGGAGGAAGTATTCAAAACCGGTTATGTCACGTATGGCTTCTTTCAGTTTGAAATAGGAAGAGGCCCCGGCATAACTCTCGTCGCCGGTCATTATGGCTCCCCACTGCCGGTCACTCATGGCACCGGTGCCGGAGTCGGTCAGCAGGTCAATGAAAACCTGGTCTGACCGGAGGTTGAACATGTTGTACGAGGCGTTTTTCATCCACTCCTCCCTTTCCTGGCGGGTGCTCTGGCGGATGGTCTCGACTGTCTTTATCTTGTATGGTTCACAATATGGTAAATTCATGGGATTGGCTTTTTACAACACTTTAACCGCTAAGCGGTACTGCAGACTGCAGTATTCTGACTCAGGTCACTTATTAAGATTATTTAACAAAAGCAGGCAGTTCGGTGCACAGCAGCGTGCAACCATGCGGATCAGAACGCGTCCCTGTTCTTGATGTTACGGAATATCAGCTTCCTGTTTGATGCCCTGTAATGCCGTGAATTCATGGAAATCGGCTATTTTTGCAAATATAATCATTTTACGTTTGGGGTACAATCCGGAATTGTTTAAACATCTTGAAATGAGACTGGGAACTTTAAAGATTCTTTTGCTTTTGCTTTGCTTCACGGGCACCATTTCCCTTCAGGGGCAGGTTGTGGATGCACCCGTGGTGCCGCCTGTGGCTGAACCTGTTGCTGATACTCTCGAGGTTACTGAAAGTCTCCTGAGAAAGATCAAGGCTGCTCCCGTGCCCGGAATAAACGGTCCGCAGGACGTACACCTGGGCAAAGATGAGTCGCTCAGGTATCTTGAGCGGTTCTATGCCACACCAGCGCTCTGGAAGAAGAGCAATGACCCGTTGCGCGAGGCTATCAGGAACCTGATCTGGCTTGCCTCCAGGCCACCGCAGGACACGGTGATCAGCTACCTGTCAGCATATCCTTTTGAACATATCCGCATACCGGCAGAAAGGTACTATATGTTTGATACGGTACGGATAATTCTGCCCATAGTTGAGCCTGACTCATTGCAGGCTGAAGGTGACACAACAGCTGCCAGGGCTGAAGAGATGTTCATCAGGGCCGGAGCAAGAACCGAAAAAGTGAGACTCACCCCTGACTCTAAGCCAATAACCAGGAATGACACCCTCCGGCTGAATGATTCCGTATATATCCTGATGGGCGATTTTATCCCTGCCAGGTTGCCCCACGCAACCAATGACACTATAGTGCTGGTAATCACTGACACACTGCCGGAGGTTTCACTGGCACACACCGGCTTACCCTTCAGATATCTCCGTAATCCGTACATAGCTGATTCACTTCAGGCTGCAGTCAGCTCAGTCATCAGCTATCTTGAAAAGCGTGATTCAACCGTTATACGCCTCACAAGCGAATCAGGCAGAGGGGCTGATGTTTGGCTCAACAGCCAGTCTGACAATCTTGTGCGTTTCTGGCTGCCTGACGGCGAAAATGACTCGGTTACCGTGTGGATAGGAAGTCCCGCACGAAACACACTCTCTCTCAGGGCTGAGGAGGGTGTGCTCTTCAGGAAGCAGGTCTGGCATGACAGGTATGTTGACACCCGGGTCAATGTCATCACGGCTAAGGAGGAGGACCTGAGAAGGGTTGCACTGACAAAGATCAAGCCTGACCTGTGGAAATTCAAAACAGATCTCTCATACCTGCTCTCGCAGGGTGTGGTCTCAAACTGGGCCAAGGGGGGGGAGAATAATATCTCTTCCGTTCTGGACGTCACTTCGGCGCTCAATTACAACAACAAGGTGACAAAGGTTAACTCAGCCACCTCTGCAAGATTCGCACTCGGCCTTCAGGCTTCGGGCAAATACGGTGGTATACGGAAAAACCTGGATATACTGGAGATAAACTCAAAGATCAATCACAAGGCCTTTGGCAAGTTTGACCTTTCAGGCCTCTTCCAGTTCAAATCGCAGTTCCTTCCGGGATATACCTATCCCAATGACTCAACATCAATCAAGGTCTCGAAGTTCTTCAATCCTGCCACTGTTATCCTGGGTTATGGCCTTGAATACAAACCCAATAAGAACACATCAATAAGCTTCTCCCCGGTATCATATAAAGGCACTTTTGTTCCTGACACGGCAAATATCAACCAGACGAAATACGGGATTGCAGCAGACAGATGGTCCAAGAATGAGCTGGGGGCATACCTGACAATAAACAGCAAACTGCTTCTTTTTGAGAAAATTAACATGACCAACAGGCTTCAGCTCTTCTCCAACTTCCTTTCTAAGCCGCAGAACATTGATATTGACTGGGAGATGATTGCCACCATGCCTCTCAACTGGTTCACCGACCTGAGGATGAATGTGCACCTGATTTATGATGATAACACTCTTCTCCCGGTATATGACAGGGGAGAACCGGTGCTTGACACTGACGGCAAGCAGAAGAAGGCCCCCATGGTGCAGTTCAAGGAACTGCTGGGAGTCTCATTCATTTTCAAGTTCTAGAGAAGAAGGAGGTCAAGCACCACCGCCACTCCGTAGATGACGCCGGCGATGCCGTTTGTTGTGCCGAAGGCCATATCAACCCTGCTTAGATCATCCGGTTTCACTATCAGATGCTGGTAGATCAGCATGGCGGTAAATATTGCCGCACCCGTCCAGTAGAGGTATCCTGCATTGCCTGTGATGCCGGCCGATGCCACCAGAATGATGGTGACAGCGTGCAGTGCGGTTGAGACTGCCAGCGCTCTTCCCCGTGACATCACGGCAGGGATTGAGTAGAGCCCTGCATCACGGTCAAACTGGTCATCCTGAAGAGAATAAATTATATCAAATCCACTTACCCAGGTTAGCACGATAAAGGAATAGATAAGTGGCAGAAGTGCAAAGGCCCCGGTGACAGCAATATAAGCTCCTGTCGGAGCAAGGCTGAGGCCCAGGCCCAGCACCAGGTGGCATAGCGGGGTGAACCTCTTTGTGTAGCTGTATCCGAGCACCACCAGCAGTGCCACTGGTGAGAGGATGAGAGTCAGCCTGTTCAGGAAGGCTGCAGAGATGATGAAGAGCAATGAGCTGGCAATTACGAAGATGAGCGCCTGGCGGCGCGAAATCTTTCCTGAAGGGATCTCACGGACCACCGTGCGCGGATTCATTGCATCAAACCGGTAATCAGCCCACCGGTTAAAGGCCATGGCTGCGCTGCGCGCGAAGACCATGCATGCCAGCACCAGGAGGAAGGTCCTCAGTGAGAATCCGTAACCGGGCTCCGTGGCACCGATGAAGTAGCCCGCAAGGGCAAACGGCATGGCAAAGACAGTGTGGCTGAACCTGACCAGTGAGAGATAATCATGTGTCCTGCCAAGCAGCTTCTTCATCGCAGAGTGGCTCCGAATTCGCGCTCGAAGGCCTTGACCAGAGCCCCCATTGTCTTCTCAATGTTCTTTTCAGTAAGAGTCTGCCTCTCATCACGGAGGATAAAGCTGACAGCATATGACTTCTTATCCCTTCCTATTGTCTCACTCTCATAGACATCAAAGAGATCAACCTCCTGCAGGATGTTACGTTCTGTTCTGAAGGCAAGGTCATGTATCTGGCTGAATTTTACTGATCTGTCAACAAGCAGGGCCAGGTCTCGACGGACCCACGGGTATCGCGGCAGCTCGCTGAACCGGATAGCCCTGGTACCTGTAAGCCTGATAAGGTTCTCCCAGACAATCTCCGCGTAGAAAACATCCTGCCTGATATCAAACATTGACAGGTACTTTCTTGACACTTTCCCAAAGGAGGCTACATCAAGACCTCCTGCAGTGTATTGAATGCCTTCGGCGAACCATCCCCCCTGCACTTCAGTTGCCACCATTTCACGTCGGGTGATTCCGAAGCGTGACAGTACCATCTCTGCATAACCCTTGAGATGGAAAAATCCCGAGGGTGTTTCAGGGGCATTCCAGCGCTTGTCGTTCATGTTCCCTGTCAGTGCCATGGCAAGCACCTGATTCTCAGCAAAGTTGTCGGTTATCTCCAAGGTGTTTACTCTTCCTTTACGGCGGTAGATGTAACCGAGCTCGAACAGCCTGAGATTGCTGCTCTGCCTGTTGATGTTCCAGGCTATTGCATTCAACATCCCCGGCAGCAGCGAGAGACGCATGACATTAAGGTCACTGCTGAGGGGATTGGCCAGCCTGACCAGGTCTTTGACTTCAAAGTCGCCGGTAGTCTCAAACCATGCGGCAGGAGATAGGGAGTTACACATTATCTCCACGAAGCCGTTGGCGGACAGCATCTCAGATAAACTGGCGGCCATCTTCTCACGGTCAGGCTTGTCAGTGTGTGAAAGCATAGTGTGCATCTCATTGCTGATGCCTATATTGTCATAACCGTATATACGCAGCACCTCCTCGGTAACATCAGCCTCACGGGTGACGTCAACGCGGTAGGTGGGTATCTCAAGTGTCAGTATCCCCTCTTCTTCAGCCGTGATATTTATGTCAAGGCTGTACAGGATAGTCTTGACGGTCTCAACAGGTATCTCTTTCCCTATCAGCCGGGTCATCCGGTCAAGAGAGTACCGTACCACGGCTTTCCTTACGGGGGCAGGGTAGACATCAATAATATCACCTGTGACAGTGCCGCCAGCCAGCTCCCTGACAAGCATGGCAGCCCTCTTAAGCGCGTAGATGGTCATCTCCGGATCGGTCCCTCTCTCAAACCTGTACGAGGCGTCGGTGCGCAGATCATGCCTCCGTGAGGTCCGGCGTACAGACACCGGGCTGAAGGTGGCGCTCTCAAGGAACAGGTCTGTGGTGCTCTCTGAGACACCTGAATGGAGTCCCCCAAAAACACCCGCAATACACATGCCCTCCTCCTGGTTGCATATCATCAGGTCAGTGGATGCGAGGGTGCGTTCCACACCGTCAAGGGTAACGAATCTGGTTTTGTCAGGGAGATGTCTTACGCGGACGGTCCCTCCCTTTATTGCAGCCACATCAAAGGCATGCAGGGGCTGACCTGTCTCATGCAGAACGAAGTTGGTGATGTCAACTACATTATTGATGGGATGGAGCCCGATAGCCCTGAGTCTTGTCTGCAGCCATGCCGGGGAGGGGCCAACTTTTATGCCTCTGATTGTCAGTCCCGAGTATCGAATGCATGCCTCCGGAGCTTCCACAGTTATGCTGATGGCGCCAGTGTCGCTTTCCTTGTCAATGGAGGTTATCTCCGGCAGCCTGGCCCTGACGGGTTTCTGCAGATTGAAATATGCTGCCAGATCACGTGCCACCCCGAAGTGGGAGCTGCAGTCAATCATGTTGGGCGTCAGCCCTATCTCAAACACCGTGTCAGTGGTTACACCGAAGTATTCAGCGGCCGGCATGCCCACCCTTGCACTGCTGTCGAGAACCATTATGCCCTCATGATCATCTCCTATACCCAGCTCATCCTCAGCACAGATCATCCCTTCCGAGAGCTGGCCGCGTATCTTCGATCTCTTGATCTCAAACTGCTCATTGCCATGATAAACCATTGTCCCCGGCAGGGCTACAGCTACCAGCTGGCCGGCAGCAACATTGGGCGCCCCGCAAACAATATGCAAAGGGTCAGTACCCCCTGCATCAACAGTGGTTACACTCAGCCTGTCAGCATCAGGGTGCTTCTCACAAATAAGGACCTTACCCACAACAACACCTTTCATGCCCCCCCTGACAGAGACCCACTCTTCCATGCCTTCCACTTCCAGACCGAGAGAAGTAAGAATAACTGAGAGCTCCTCCGGTCCGGCATCAAAATCAAGATACTCCCTGAGCCAGTTGTAAGAAATCTTCATCGCGGTAAAATTATCTGTTTTTTAAGATGCAAAAGTAAGGAAAAAAGGTTTGCAGCATCAAAGGCTCCGTTACTAAAAGCAACGTCATTATCATTATATTTGCACCTCAACAGGGAAGCAGATGAAAGTAGAAGAAAATGATAAACTGATTCTCATTACAAATGATGACGGGCTCTATGCAGGAGGATTGAGAACCCTTATCCGCATCATGGAGGATTTTGGCAAACTGGTGGTCATATCCACCACTGACAGCCGCAGCGCCATGTCACAGGCTCTGACAGTCAAACAACCAATCAGGGTCAAGCTGCTGGAGGAGGATGAACATAAACGCATATTCGCCTGCAGCGGTACCCCTGCTGATGGTGTCAAGCTGGCGGTGAACCAGTTGCTTGAACGTAAGCCTGATCTGATAGCCTCAGGAATCAACCATGGCTCCAACGCTTCAGCCAGCATACTCTATTCCGGCACTATGGCAGCCGCACTGGAGGGATGCCTTTACAATATCACCTCGGTGGGTTTTTCACTTAACAGCTACTCATCCTCGGCTGACTTCTCCGGATGCGATAAGTACATCAGGCAAATATGTTCAATGCTTCTCAGTGAACCTCTGCCTCCGGGTATATGCCTCAATGTCAACTTCCCTGCCTTGCCGGCAGAAGAGATCAGGGGAATGGTGGTGGCCCGCCAGGCCTCCGGCAACTGGCAGGAGGAGTTTGAGAGGAGAAAAGACCCGGCAGGAAAGACCTACTACTGGCTGACAGGAAGCTTTATCAATCATGAGCCTGAAGCATCTGATACTGACGACTGGGCAATACAGAATGGATTTGTATCTGTTGTTCCTGTAACAACCGATATGACTGCCTACAGATATATGGAAACACTTAAATCACGACTCTGAGATGCATTTCAGGCAAAGGTTCAATAATGTTCTTTCCGGAGTTGCCGCTGGCCTGATAGTACCGATAATCGCTTTCATGGTTTTCTTCCTGATCACACGCCACGGTCTCTCATTGTCTGACTATTACAGGAAGATTGTGGAGGCAGGCAATATTACCAGCATAATGAGTATCGCTGTCTTTGCAAATATCATCATCTTTCTGCTCTTTAACCGGTTTGATATGCTCAGGGCGCTGAAAGGGGTGCTTGGTATAACCATTGTCTGGGCTTTTGTCGTTTTCGGGATAAAGCTGTTCTGAGATGAAGTACTTCATCATAGCAGGCGAACCATCCGGCGACCTCCACGGCTCAAACCTCGTGAAGAACCTCTATAAGGCTGATCCGGATGCGGATATTGCCTGCTGGGGCGGTGAACTGATTAAGAGTGCCGGAGCGCGGCTCCTTAAGCATTACAATGAGACAGCTTTCATGGGCGTCTGGGAGGTTCTGGTAAATATCCGCCAGGTGCAATCCAATTTCAGGGAGTGCCGTCGCCAGCTGACGGAGATGAAGCCTGATGTGCTGATACTGATTGATTATCCGGGATTTAACCTGCGGATGGCCCGCTATGCAAAGGAGTCGGGCATACGCGTTTTCTATTACATCTCTCCCAAATTCTGGGCATGGCGTGAAGGCAGGGTGAAGAAGATAAAGCAGTTCGTTGACAGGCTTTACATCATCTTTCCTTTTGAGCAGGAGTTTTTCAGGCGTCATGACTATCATGCCATATACCTTGGCAACCCGCTGGCAGATCATGTTGAGGGATGGCTCAGCAGAGCGCCCGGCCTGCAGGAGATAAGACATTCGCTGGACCTCGACAGCCGGCCGGTGGTTGCACTTCTTGCCGGCAGCAGACTGCAGGAGGTGAACAGGATACTGCCCGTCATGGCTGCCATCGCACCCGCTTTCCCTCACTACCAGTTTGTGGTGGCGGCAATGGATCATCTGCCGGCTGAACTGTACAGGCGATGCACCGAAGGATACCCGGTGAAGATCATCACCGGCATGACCTACGAGCTGCTGGCCCTCTCCACGGCGGCCCTCGTGACATCAGGCACAGCCACCCTCGAGGCTGCTCTCTTCAACGTGCCACAGGTGGTCTGCTACTCAACCAGCCCATTGACCTACCACCTGGCAAAATGGTTCATCAGGGTGAGGTTCATCTCGCTGGTCAACCTGATCATGGAGAGGGAGGTGGTAAAGGAACTTATCCAGGGAGACCTGAACCAGGAGAGACTTCAGAAAGAGCTGACTGACATATTGCCTGAGGGCTCCAGGCATGCACCCGTCCTGAATGATTATGATGAGCTTCGTTCTGTTATGGGTGGCAGCGGCGCCTCAGTCAGGGTGGCGAAGGATATGGCAGACAATCTTAATTCAAAAAAGTGAAGATGAACAGGAAAACTGCACTGATCATCTTGCTTCTGTTAACCTCCCTGGCAGGTTTTTCACAGATATCCATACGTATGTTTGCCCGCACACGCCCTTCCGCCCTCTTCCTGACAACTGTCAGCGGAGCCTGCCTGCTTCATGACGAGGCGGAAGGTGAGGTGAGGATAGATGCCGGTGATATTGTGGCTGTCAGCATGCATGACAGCCGGATCATCTACAGAACCCTGTCTGGCATCATCGGCGCTGCCGACTCCCTGACCTTTACTCCTGTATCTGCAGGAACGCTGATTAATCTCCGCGCTCCGGGCAGCAACGAGCCGGAGAAGACCCTTGAAGGAAAAATCAAGATCAAACCCTTTCCGGGATCACTTCTTATACTTAACATCACCACAGTGGAAAACTGCCTGCCGGGGGTTGTACGAGCTGAGGCAGGCAAATACGGACCCTCAGACTATTACAAAGCCCAGGCCGTTGTGGCACGTACCTATATTTACAGGAACATTGACAGGCATCAGCTTGACGGATATAACATGTGTGATGATACTCACTGCCAGGTCTATCCCGGCGTGGTGACAGACAGCGTCATTGTCAATGCCTGCCGTTACACTGCAGGGAGGGTTATAACTGATCGTGACAGCCTTCTCATAGAGGCGGCCTTTCATGGTAACTGCGGCGGTGAGACGGCTTCTTCCGCAGAGGTGTGGCTGGCCGGATACCCCTACCTGGTGAGGGTGAAAGATCCATGGTGCAGCTACTCGGCATCAGCCAGATGGAGAAAGAGCATCTCACTTGCAGATTGGAACAACTTCCTCATGTCAAAAGGAATAACTCCGGGAAGTGAAGGAGCCATCTATGGCCCACAGGAGCCTGACAGGAGAAGGCAGGCTACCCGGAGGGTCCAGGGAAAAACAGTCACCAGTGAGGAGATGAGGATCCGCTTCGGACTCAGGTCTGCTTTTTTCTCTCTCTCACCTGCCGGTGACAGCATAGCCTTTAACGGAAGAGGCTACGGTCACGGGGTAGGACTTTGCCAGGACGGCGCAAAGCACATGGCAGAAAAGAAGATGGCTTATGATCAGATCACCGCGTTCTACTATCCGGGGACAATGATTATTGATATCAAAAATGCCCGCAAGCCGCCGAGGCCATGAAAGTTTTGGATATTTTTGCACCAAACCCGAAGATATGTTCACTCTCACCAGAAAGGAGATAGCAGGTTTTTTCAGCTCACTGACCGGATATGTTGTAATGATAGTATTCCTGCTGGCCAACAGCCTGATCATGTGGATCATGCCGGGCCAGTGGAACCTGCTTGACAGCGGCTATGCCGGACTGGATACACTCTTTGTCCTTTCTCCATGGCTCTTTCTGTTTCTGGTGCCTGCAGTTACCATGAGGCTGTTCTCCGAGGAGACGAAAGCCGGAACAATTGAGCTGCTGTGGTCCAGGCCCGTCACTGACGGTGCAGTGATCTATGGCAAATTCCTTGCCTCACTCTTCCTTGTGCTGATGGCGTTGATTCCGGCAATCATCTTCGTCATTTCCGTATGGATACTGGGAGAGACACCTGGTAACCTTGACAGGGGAGGGACAGCCGGTTCGTTCATCGGACTCCTGTTGCTGGCAGCAGTATATTCAGCCATAGGCCTGTTCGCCTCATCACTGACATCAAACCAGGTCATTGCCTTCATCATTGCCGCCGTGCTGTCATTTATTATGTTCAGGGGCTTTGATTCCCTCTCCCTGCTGCCCGGACTGTCAGCTGCAGGTGAGGAGGTGGCTGCCCTGGGAATAAATGAACATTACAGGTCCATTAGCAGAGGTGTGCTCGATATGCGTGACATCGCATACTTCATTTTTGTTACCGTACTCTTCTGTGAAGCAGCAAGGCTAATGCTCCGCCGCAGCAAATGGACCAGGGCGGTGGTCATCACCTCTGCCACTGGAGCTGCCTGCATCCTTCTGTCAATGATACATATCCGCGTTGACCTGACTGAAGACAATCGCTTCACACTGTCGGAACCGACTAAAGAGATATTGAAAGGGCTGCAGAGCGATGTCACAGTGAATGTTTACCTTGACGGAGAACTGCCTGTTCCATTCAGGAAACTGAGGCGAAGCGTTGAACAGTACCTCGATGAGTTTCGCATCACATCAGGAAGGAAGATTAAATATGATTTTGTCAATCCTTCCGGATCACCTGACCGGACTGAGCGCGACCGTTTCCACACCGATCTGATGAACCGCGGCCTCAATCCGGTCAATGTCATGGCCTCCGACGGCGAAGGAGGGAGAACGCAGAAAAGGATTTTTCCGTCGCTGACGGTCGCCAGCGGCGAAACGGTTATTCCGGTTAACTTCCTCAGGAACAATCCCACCCTGCCGCCAGAGACCAACCTGCTGCACTCAACGGAAGGACTCGAGTATGAAATTATACGGGCCATTGCCACTGCAACGGCCGATACGGTCCATACAGTGGCTTTCATTGAGGGTCACGCCGAACTGGATGAAATACAGGTTGCCGACCTCACCCTGGAGCTGGCCAAATTCTACAATATTGACAGGGGTGTGATAGGAGGCAGAAGAGGCATAATTGACAGGTACGCTGCTATCATTCTTGCTGCCCCAAGGAATGAGATTGATGAAAAGGACAAGTTCATTATTGACCAGTATATAATGAATGGCGGCAGGGTACTGTGGCTTGCCGAGGAGGTGACGGTTAATCCTGACAGCCTTGCTGCCGGAGCAACGGTAGCACTCTATGAGCCGCTGACCATCAGTGATATGCTCTTCAGATACGGCGCCAGGATCAATCCTGTGATAGTACAGGATGCCGACTGTATGCTTATACCCCTGAAAGTGTCCAACCCGGGTGGCGATGCGCAATACGTGCCAACACCATGGGTCTACTACCCGCTGTTGAGACCCTCACAGAAACATCCAGTAACAAGGAACCTCAACAGGGTGAAGGCTGAGTTCGCCGGCACCGTTGACACGGTGGGCCGCGATCAGGGAATCAAGAAAAGCATACTGCTGACCACCTCTCCTGAAGCCCGCACAGTGATGCCCCCAGTGCTCATCTCGCTGGAGGAGGCCGCAGAGATGATGCCCGATGAGATGTTCAATGCCGGCCCCCTGCCGGTAGCTGTGCTTCTCGAAGGAACCTTCCGCTCTGCCTTCGCCAACCGGATGGTGGCCAGTATCATGGGAGAAGAGGGACTGGTGGCGGCCACCGAAAGCAAACCAACAAAGATGATTGTTATTGCTGACGGTGATATCATCAGGAACGAAGTCTCCTGGTCAGGAGGCGCCCCCGAACCGCTCACCCTGGGACTGGACAGGTACACCATGCAAACCTTCGGAAACAAGGACTTCCTGGTTAACTGCGTCAACTACCTGGTCAATGATAACGGACTGATTGAAATGCGGTCGAGGGAACTTAAACCTCGATTGCTTGACCAGGCAAGGATAAAGAAGGAGAGAGGACTATGGCAGGCGGTTAACACACTGCTCCCGGTAATAATCATTATCCTTGCCGGATTGACCTATAACATACTGAGACGCAGGCGCTATCTTTCGGTTAAATAAATTTGTTTGAGGGAAAGATATTTTTTTGTAATATTGATAAACAGGTTCTTAAAGCAGACGATTCTCATAATCAATTAGTTATCGGCATGCCGGGATCAATTTTCGGAAAACTTAAATGAATGACAATATGAAATTTGTTGTATCAAGTACAGAACTCCTGGGTCACCTTCAGGCCATAAGCAGGGTAATCAGTTCAAAGAACACCCTTCCAATCCTTGATAATTTTTTGTTCAATATCAGTGGCAATGATCTGGAGATCACGGCTTCAGACCTGGAGTCGACTCTCATAACACGCATGCACCTTGACAATATTACGGGCAGCGGGACAGTGGCGTTGCCTGCAAGGATACTGCTTGATACTCTCAAGGAATTTTCCGAGCAGCCTCTCACCTTTGATATCAATCCTGACACGCTGGCTGCAGTCATCAACTCGGAGAATGGCCGGTTCAGCATAGTGGGTCAGAACGGCATCGACTTTCCCGTTCTCCCGGTTATAAAGACTGAGAAGCGTTTTGGCTTCACTCTGCCCGCTGAGGTTCTGCTGGCAGGCATTTCACGCACTCTCTTTGCAACGGCTGATGATGAACTCCGTCCGGTCATGGGTGGAATTCTGGTTGAGGCAGCAACTACCGGACTGACCTTTGTTGCCTCCGATGCACACAAACTGGTGAGATATCAGAGGGGTGATGCCAAAGCTGATGACAATGCCTCATTTATCCTGCCGAAGAAGCCTGCTTCTCTTCTTAAAAATATCCTTCCCAAAGAGGAAGGCGTGGTATCGGTGGAGTTTGATGACCGCAACGCCTTTTTTAACCTCTCAGACTATAAGGTGGTATGCCGGCTTGTTGAGGGTAACTATCCGAACTACAACTCAGTCATCCCGAAAAATAACCCGAGAAAGGTGCGGATAGACAGACTGGAATTCTATAATATCCTTCGCAGGGTCTCAGTTTTCTCAAACCAGGCAAGCAACCTGGTGAAGCTCCAGTTCACCCCGAACCAGATTACGGTTTCGGCACAGGACGTAGACTTCTCAATATCAGCATATGAGCGCCATAAGTGCCTCTATGAGGGTGACGATATGGAGATAGGATTCAAGTCGGTATTTCTGATCGAGATACTTTCAAATATAGGATCACAGGACGTTATCATTGAGCTGGCAGACCCGACCCGGGCAGGGCTCTTCCTGCCCGCGGAGTCATCCAATGAGGATGAGGATCTTCTTATGCTCCTCATGCCCATGATGATCAACGCCTGAGAAAAAACCAGACATGGAACTTAACCTTAAAAAGCCCCTGGTCATCCTTGATCTGGAGACCACAGGGGTAAATATAGCTACTGACCGTATTGTGGAGTTTTCTGCACTAAAAGTCTCCCCCGGAGGGGGCCAAGAGTGGCTTACACTCAGGATCAATCCGGGCATGCCCATATCCCCTGAAGCGACACGCGTGCACGGCATCACTGATGCCGATGTGGCCGGTGAACCGCAGTTCAGGGAGGTGGCAAAGAGAGTAGCCTCATTCCTGGAGGGATGTGATCTTGCCGGGTTCAATTCCATGAAGTTTGACATCCCCATCCTGTGCGAGGAGTTTCTCAGGGTTAATGTCGATTTTAATCCTGCCCGTCACCGGTATGTTGACGTGCAGGTGATCTTCCACAAGAAGGAGCAGAGAACCCTCAGCGCAGCCTATAAGTTCTACTGTGACAGGGAGCTGGAAAACGCTCACAGCGCACAGGCTGACACCGCTGCAACCTACGAGATACTCAAGGCACAGCTTGACAGATACCCTGACCTGGAGAACGATATTGAAAAACTGTCAGCATACAGCGCCTTTAACAACAACGCTGACCTGGCCGGAAGAATAATCTTCAATGAGCAGGGACAGGAGGTGTTTAATTTCGGCAAACACAAAGGTAAGCCCGTGGAGATGGTCTTCAGGGAAGAACCTTCATACTACTCATGGATGATGAACGGCGACTTTCCCCAGAACACCAAACAGGTTATCACCGCTATCAAGCTGCGCTCATTTGGTAAAGCCTGAAAAAGAGACCCTGTGGTGTGGTTTATCTCACCTCGTTGAATGGTTCAGAGGCAGCTTAACTCACACCAGCCGGTTCCAATAAAACCTGTCTATGAAAATTATCTGTGTTGGCCTGAATTACCGCAACCATGCGGCGGAGATGGGCCGTCCGCTGCCTCCTGAGCCGATGATCTTCCTGAAGCCCGATTCGGCCCTGCTCAAGAAGAATAAACCCTTCTTTATCCCCGATTTTTCCACCAACATGCAGTACGAGGCCGAGATTGTTCTGCGTATCTCAAAGCTTGGCAAAGGTATTGCAGCCAGGTATGCCAAACGGTATTATGATGCACTGACGGTTGGGATTGACTTCACCGCGCGTGACCTGCAGCACCGGTTCTCACAGGCAGGTCATCCCTGGGAGCTCTCCAAGACGTTTGACGGATCGGCGCCAATAGGATCCTTTGTTCCGGCAGACCTTTTCGCGAATCATTCAGATATCAGCTTCTCACTTGAGGTTAACGGTGAGACGAGGCAGGTGGGGAACACTTCGGATCTGATCTTCAGTTTTGCTGATATCATTGAATATGTCTCAAGATTCTATACCCTCAAAACCGGCGATCTCATCTTCACAGGTACACCGTCAGGTGTGGGTCCCGTGAAGAGGGGAGACAACCTTGTTGCCCGGCTGGCAGGGGAGACTGTGCTCGACTTCTACGTCAGATAGTCAGCCTGATCACCCCCCCCTGACAGGGTTATCAGGGCAACTGTAATACAGAACCGGCATGTCACTGTGAGAGGTCGTCTCCCTGAGATCATCGGCAAGCAGGTCAATCAATCCGTGCCCAAACCTTCTGAATTCTTCACTGACATTGACCCGGCTCCGCTTCCTGTCTTCCATGAAAATCTACCTGACAGTGTTCAACAGGCTCCCGACGTTCATCAGTCTGCCGACAGGGTAGAGCCTGGTCCTCTTCTCCAGCTCAGAGACAGGCGTGTTCTGGTATAGCCATTGTAACTGCGCAACCGGGTCAGAGGCTACATCTGCATCTTCCTGTTTAGCCTTTTCAAAAGCTTTACGAAGCTCCGGATTACTGTCAAGCAACTCCTTCAGGTGACTCTCAAAGCCCCATACGGAATACCAGTCCTGCCCCTCAAGAAATGAGTCGAAAAAGTTCCATGCAAAGAATCCAGAAGCACTCTGCGGTTCGAGCATGGTCACAATATACTTTTTCGATTTCTGGTTAACGGGTACCACGTAATCGCCCCTGAAGAAATCAACCTCCTGAGTGACCGTTCTCATTTTCACGTTGCTGTTGAAATAGTGCCCCTGGGTTGCCCTGCGTGCCGGCTCGTAACTGTCAATATAATATGTCTCCACCACGAGGGTGGTATCATTCTGTAGCTGCTGCATCTCCACACCATTGACAGTCAAACGCTCAATGACTTCCTCCCATGCGAAGGGAACGATATAGGCTTCCGGTATAGTGACGGTGAGAGAGGGGTTAAAATAGTTATAGTACCTGATTGTGTCTGAATAAGGCTTATCATGATTGTAGAAGCCTGATCTCCTTCCTGTTATAGGTGTAGTTCTCTCCTCGTACCTGTAGCCGTGATATTCTGTCAGGTCCCACCGCGTGGAGTCCTGCTCCCAGTCAATGACAAACTCTTTTGCCTCCAGTGTGTGGCGATTGGCTTCGGCGCGATGCCGGAGCAGCTCTTTGTTATTCAATGATGCAAATCTTACCAGCTCGGAGATGAACTGGTATGTCCCCTTCACTCGCTCGGGATATGGTTTGTACACAAGCGTTTCGGTCATGAAACCGAAGGAGTTGAAGAGAGCTGCATAGCCTGTTGAATAGTAAGCATGTTCCTCGAAGCCGGTTATTGCCTTTATCTCGCCTCTGTCGGTATACTGGACATAGGGTACCATCTCATTGTCATGCTCTTCTTTCATTCTGCCGTAGAGCTCTTTAAGCATCTTCTCCCGGAAGAATTGCTCCATCTCCGGGTGCATCTTTTCAGGCTGTGTGGCAATGAGTGTCACCGTGAACTGGTGATCAGAGCCGTTTGTGGTATGTGTGTCAAGGAAGAGATCAGGATCAAGGAAGCGGTATATCTCCGCGAAGGCCCTGGCATCACGCGAATCCTGCTTGACAAAGTCGCGGTTCAGGTCGAGGAACCTTGTGTTTCGCCTTGCGCCCTTTTCCTCAGGCCCGTTCTGGTTTATGCGCCAATAGCGGCTGCGGGTCAGGGCACCGCCGATATTATACACAGGAATAATGGCCACCGAGCAACTGTGAAGATATCTTTTCATTCTGTCTTTGTTGGCCAGCAGGTCAGCCGCAAAGAGGGCGCTGGCGTCAATACCTTCGGGTTCGCCGGGATGAATACCGTTGTTGATGAGCACTATGGTTTTACCCTGCCTCCGTATCTCTTCCGGATCACTCTCACCGTCTGCTGAGATTATGAAAAGGTGCAGTGGACGGCCTGCATCGGTCATGCCCATCTCCAGCAGCGTTGCTTCACTATATCTCTCGTCAAGATCACGGTAGAAGGTTATTGCCTCTTCCCAGGTCATGCTCTGGTTCTCGTCATATCTCAGTTGCGGCTGTTCAGGGTGCTGCTGCCCTGCCAGTCCGGCTGTCAATATAATAAATAACAGGAGGGTGATGAGTTCTCTTTTCATCTGGCTTTATTGTTAAAATGGGTGATTACTGTCTCAGCCGCTGACCGCATCTCTTCCACGATGTCAGGGAACATACTGTATGTTGATTCAAGATGCCTGAAGCGTGATCGTACGTTGGGGATGATCATGCCAGGCATCTCACCGGCCGGAATGCCTCTCATGGAATAGATCTCCTCATACCTGGCAATTCCTGCCTGGCCGAAGGCATCCATGTCATCGGCAACGGAGAGGATGGCTGCAAGAGAGGCAGGATTGGAGTGCCCTGAGTACTCCTTGTTATCATGCATCTCTACGGCATTAAGTATCTCGCGGCGGTCAGACCCTCTGATTCCGACAGTTCGAAGGAAGCCGATGCAGAAATGGCTGCTCTGGGTGCCGTGATCAGGACCGCGATTGACGGTCAGACCGGTATCATGGAAGAAGGCAGCAATTATGGCCTTCTCTGCCAGACCCGGATCATTAACCATTCCAGCTTCATAAAGCCGCCCGAGAAGGAGGGCAGCGTTTTTCCACACCCTCTCATGGTGCAGATGATCATGTGAGGGCATATCTGCCCCCGAGAAGATGCGTTGGCATTCATCCCTGAGAAGCTTCCCGTACTTCTGCTCCGCCTGAGTAATAAAATGATGGGTCATGTCCGAAAACAAAAAAGCAAAAGTAGGAACTTTTGCTTCTTTGGTTCCATGTGATTGAATGAATTAGCGGGCAAGCATACTCTCTGCAAGATCAAGAATTGTAGTGTCTTCTATAGTGACTATGCCCCCTTCGGGTCCTTTTTCAATATGGATCCCGGCACTCTGCCCGCGATCAAAGTTCCAGCCTCCGAAATAGTTCCTGACGGTCTCCTCCTCCATGTCAAGCTTGTCAGCTATCTTTCTTATACTCCCGTCAGGAAGCCGGTCCTTGATCTTCCTCAACTGTGAAAATGTCAGTGTTCGTGCCATGATTTATAATGGATAGGTTTTGTTCAAAGATACTAAAAATTAGTTGCAGCGAGAAATTTAAACAGGGCTTTAAAGTTATTTTAACATTTTAAAATTCAAGAGATTGAATATTACGGATAATATATACGTCGTAATCGCCAAGGTACTCAAAACCTGCCTTTTTGTAAAGTCTGACGGCGGTCTCATTGGTTCTGTGTACCTCAAGCTTGATCTGGTATCCCTTTTCCTTTGCAATGCGAAGTGATTCGCGGAGAAGACTTGCCGCGAGGCCCTTTCCCTGGTGCTCCGGGATTATCCCGAAATGGTGCAGGTATAGCCGTCGCCCGTCGAAGGTGATCCATGAAGTGCCTGTAATCCTTTCCCCTTCGCTGTCATCGCTGAGCATCACCAGCATTGCCCCTCCCATGGCTATGCTTCGTTCTACGGTATTTTCATCATCGCCTCTCTCAGGCCTGCTCAGCCCTGTGGCACTCCATACCTCCATTATGCCCGGGAAATCACCCTTGCGGTACTCTCTTATTTTCATCCTTGCCTGCTCAGCAAAAAGTGACAGTTATTCAATCTTACGGGAGGCCGGTTTCTATTTTTCCGACTCATCAGCCACCACATACAGCTGTCCCTGCTCCTCCCTTCTCACCACTATCTTTGCGCCTCTGGCGATGAAACCTGTCTCCGCCACAGCCGGGTAGACATCATCACCTATCATGACCTTTCCTGACGGGCGCAATACGGTGTGTGCCGTACCACTCTGCCCGACCACCGACTGCAGTCTGCCGGTATCAAAACTGACAAATCCGTCAGCCTGGTTGACTGAGGTTTCCAGCGCCAGGCTGCCGAAGAGCCTGTTGGGGGCAAAGAGCTTTCGCGAGAGCCACAGCGAGATAATGAACGCAAGCAGTGCCGCAAGCAGAACAATGGCGAAGGCTCCGACAATCTCCCTTACACCGTCAACGGAGGGGCCGAACCTGAATACTATCTTGTCAATCATTACCAGTGCCAGCCCGGTCACTATTCCTATTACTCCCAGGACGCCTGTCACCCCGAAGCCGGGCACAGCGAAGATCTCTACCAGGAGAAGTATAATTCCTGCGATAAATATCACGATGTGCCAGTTGGCTGCAATGCCTTCAAGATAGAGGGGAGCGAAGTAGAGAACAGCAGCGAAGATGGCTGCTGCCAGTGGGAAACCCACCCCGGGGCTTTGCAGTTCGAAGTAGATGCCCCCGATGATCAGCATGATCAGCAGGCCGGAGACCACCGGGTTGACCAGCAGCATTATGATCCGGTCTACCAATGTCAGCTTCAGCTCTTTTATTACATACTCTTTTATTCCTGCGCTCTGCATGACCTCATCCACCGTCTCAGCCTGACCCTCGCAGAATCCGTAATCTATAGCCTCCAGTGCAGTCAGCGTCAGCACCTGCCCGGTATCCACTATCCCCTCGAGAACTATTGAGGGGTCAACCATTGCCTGGGCTATCTCGGGGTCACGGTGCCAGACCCATGTGGTGTCACCGTTCTCCACCAACGCCTTCTTGCCATGGGCCTCGGCCGTGGCTCTCATCATGCCCCGCATGAACGACTGGTACTTATCAGGCATCTTCTGGCCGGTCTGGTCAACCACGGTGGCGGCACCAATGCTTGCCCCGGAGCGCATATATATGCTGTCAGCCGAAATAGCTATCAGGGCACCCGCCGAGATAGCCTGGTTATCTATGAAGACCAGTACAGGTATGTCATAGTTGAGAATAAGTGTTCGCATGGAGTCAGCTATGTCAACCTGCCCGCCGTAGGTGTTCATGTGTATCAGCATGAAGTCGGCATCAATTGAGTCAGCCTCGTCAAAACTCTTCTTGACGCTGCGCCAGAGAGGAGCGGCAATGTTCTTTTTAATGTCACATTTGTACACCACTGCTGTGGTGTCCGGTCCGGTCTGGGTGGCGGAAAATACCGGTAATGCATACAGCATGGCTGCTGCCCCTATGGCAATCAGTCCGCTCAGTCTGACAATTGGTCTTTTCATGGGATTATCTTTAGTTCCTTAATGTAATCAATGAACCGTGTAAGGGCTTCCCGCTTTCTGTCATCCAGGCGGTAGTCCATATTATGGTTAAGATAGAATATGACCTCTTCATGCGTAGCCACCGTGCCCTCTTTCAGAAGGGCCACTGACTCGTTCCTCCTTGCCAGTCCATCGCCCAGCGCCCTGTTGAAGAGGGTGGTGAACCGTTCCGGCAACAGCCTGGCTGAAACCCAGCAGGCAAAGACAAAGGGCAGTCCGGTGAACTCCTTCCACTCCAGTCCCAGGTCAAGGCGGTATCTGAAATAGCGGGCATATTCAAAACAGCGGTCGCCTATCATCACAGCAGCCTCGCCGTGCTGCATGGATGTGATATCAAACTCCTCTGGCGCCGGAAACCACCTGTACTCCCGCTTCCAGGCTTTCGCTGCCAGGATACGGCAGAGAGTCACTGAACTGCGCGACCGGTAATCGAGATAGATGGTGCTGATCTCCTCAAACGATGTGTTGCTCACAAGCAGAACCGTACGAACCTCGCCGTTGGTGCTCAGACAGTAATCGCCCACGAGATGATACTCATCCATGGCAGCAATCATTGCCACAGGGATAAGCCCCAGGTCACTCGTTCCTGCAATGAGCCTGTCAGCGCACTCCGAGGGGTGGCATACCTCAAGGTCAATCATGCCGGCCACTTCACCGTCGCGAAGACCGATCATAAACGGATAGCTGTTGATGTACTTGACCGCAGAAACCCTTATCTTTTCCATCTCAATATTTCATTCCCCGCATAAATGCAAAGGTTCAATTTTTTTAGACCAGTACAAAATACTATTTTTGATTTTTGATTCACAGGTAAAACCGTGGTTAGGAAAGGGACAAAATGGACCGTTTAATGGCAATTTCACCGGTCGACGGCCGCTACGGGGAGAGGGTCAGGGAACTGATACCCTTCTTTTCGGAGTTCGGGTTGATGCGCTATCGCGTGATGGTGGAAACTGAATACTTCATTGCACTGTCACAGGAGCATCTGCCGCAGTTTGATGGATTCCCCGCAGAGGGTGAGAGGGAACTCCGTGCACTGTGCTGCTCCTTTTCACCGGCTGACGCTGAATATATCAAACAGCAAGAGATCGTTACCAACCATGATGTAAAAGCAGTAGAGTATTTCGTAAAGGAGAAGGTGTCGGCCATGGGACTTGGGCGGTGGTCGGAGTTCGTCCATTTCGGCCTGACCTCCCAGGATATCAATAATACTGCCATGCCAATGGCCATTCGTGATTCAGTCAGGGAGGTGCTCAATCCCATGCTGTTAACTCTTCGCGATGCGCTAAAAGCCATGGGCGCAGAATGGGCAGATATTCCCATGCTGGCACGTACCCATGGCCAGCCTGCAACTCCTACCAGACTGGGCAAGGAGATGGCTGTCTTTACTGAAAGGCTTGACAATGAGCTTTCAACTCTTGAAAGCATGAAATACAGTGGCAAGTTTGGCGGCGCCACAGGAAACTTCAATGCCCACAGGGTGGCATACCCGCAGATCAACTGGCCGGTGTTCGCGGATAAATTGCTCAGGGAAAAGCTGAGCCTGGAGCGACAACAGACTACTACTCAAATAGAACACTATGACGGACTGGCTGAGCTCTTTAACAGTATCAGCCGCATTAATACAATTATTACTGACCTCTGCAGGGACATGTGGAGTTATATCTCACTCGACTACTTCAAGCAGACTATTGTCAAAGGTGAGGTGGGTTCATCGGCCATGCCCCACAAGGTTAACCCGATAGACTTTGAGAACGCGGAGGGGAACCTGGGGGTGGCTAACGCTCTACTTGGACACCTCGCGGCCAAGCTGCCGGTATCAAGGTTACAGCGTGACCTCACAGACTCTACTGTCATAAGAAATACCGGTGTAGCCATGGCTCACTCACTTATAGCATGGAAGTCAGTTAAGAAGGGATTGTCAAAGCTGATAGTCAATCATGAAAAGATCCGTAGTGACCTGGAGGAGAACTGGGTTGTGGTTGCTGAGGCACTGCAGACCATTCTGCGCAGGGAGGGTTACCCACAGCCCTATGAGACACTCATGGCACTTACAAGGACTAACGAGAAAATCACCGGAGAGACCATCAGAAGGTTCATTGACACCCTTGATGTCAGTGATGCCGTGAAAGATGAGATGAAGGCTGTCACCCCGTTCAATTACACCGGTTTCTGACCCGAGATGAAGAGTATCAGGATACTTCTGCAGTACCTCAGGCCTTACAAATGGCTCGCCGTGCAGAATATGGGATTTAACATCCTCAGTGCATTCTTCGCCCTCTTTACCTATACATTGATCGTCCCGTTCCTTCAGATACTGTTCAACAGGGTGGAGGCCGTTCCTGACCCGGGACCCTTTGCCTTTTCTGCTTCATATATCAAGGACTGGGCAAACTGGTACTTCTCTTCATCCATAGACCGTTACGGCGAGATGAGAACCCTCCTTGTCGTGGTCATTGTCTTTGCTGCAGCCAGCTTCATCAAAAACCTGCTCATATTCCTTGCCAACAACTGCATGGCCAGCCTCCGGGCAGGTACCGTCAGGGACGTCAGGAACCGGGTCTATAACAAGATATTGAAACTGCCGCTCTCATACTTCTCCGAAGCACGCAAGGGCGACCTGATGACCAGGGTGTCAAACGACGTTCAGGAGATAGAGGTGTCAGTGATGTCATCGCTCTCAATGCTCTTCCGTGATCCTTTTACCATCATTATCTTCGTTACCTATCTCATTGTCACCAGCCCCCAGCTTACTCTCTTTGCGTTGCTCATGCTCCCCCTCAGCGGCTGGGCCATTGCACGTATCAGCCGCAGCCTCAAGAGCGCATCATTCATTGGGCAACAGGCACTGGGAAGGCTGCTGTCAGTGATGGAGGAGACACTTACGGGACTGCGCATCATAAAAGGATTCAATGCCGAGGAGAAGATGACTCGCCAGTTTGGCCTTGCCAACGAAAAGTTCACAAAAACCTTCCGGCGTGTGGCAAGGAAAGCCTATCTGGCACACCCTGTCAGCGAGTTCCTCTCCACTATAGTGCTGCTTATTGTAATCTATTACGGGGGTTACCTGGCATTGAAGGGGACCGGCAACATGTCTCCTGACAGACTGATAGCGTTCGTGGTGGTCTTCTCCCAGATAATCCAGCCTGCCAAAGCTATCTCCAGCGCATGGTTCAGCATCCAGAAGGGAATGGCATCAATTGACCGTATCAACGAGGTGATGAATGCTGGTGAGACTATCACCGAGAAGCCTGATGCCATCAGGCTCACCGCCTTCAGGGAGAGCATTGAGTTCAGGAATGTGTGGTTTGCCTATAACCATGAACCGGTACTGAAAGATATCTCGCTCACAATCAGAAAGGGTCAGACGGTGGCGGTGGTAGGCCGTTCCGGCGGAGGAAAATCGACCCTGGTAGACCTGATACCGCGGTTCATTGATCCTGACAGTGGGGCAGTTTATATTGACGGAGTTGACCTGCGCGACGTGAACATCAAGGACCTGCGGCACCTGATGGGTATTGTGAGCCAGCAGGCCATACTCTTCAATGACACCTTTTATAATAATATATCCTTTGCCCTGAACGGTGATGCAGGCATGGAGAGTGTGGTCAGGGCAGCAACGATAGCCAATGCGCACGAATTCATCAGTGAGACGCCGGAAGGATATCAGAACACAGTGGGTGAAGGGGGCAACAAGCTCAGCGGAGGCCAGAGACAGAGAATAAGCATCGCAAGAGCCATCATGGCCAATCCCCCTGTGCTGATCCTTGATGAGGCTACCTCGGCTCTCGATACCGAGTCGGAACGGCTTGTCCAGGATGCCATGCTAAGGCTGATGGAGAACCGCACTTCAGTAGTCATAGCCCACAGGCTCTCTACCATCCAGCATGCTGACCTGATAGTGGTTGTGGAGGAAGGCCGCATTGCGGAACAGGGCACCCATGAGGAGCTTATCAGGAACCCCTCGGGCATCTACAGAAAGCTGTACGAGATGCAGACCTTTTAGGATTTGCGATTTGCGATTGTCGATTTTCGTCGTAGACGATACAGAATTGTATATGGCTGTGAAATACCATTAAATT
Source organism: Bacteroidales bacterium (assembly GCA_012513795.1). GTDB lineage: Bacteria > Bacteroidota > Bacteroidia > Bacteroidales > VadinHA17 > SR-FBR-E99. Next base: position 42,972 of record JAAZBN010000214.1, read on the forward strand.
CGTCGTAGACGATACAGAATTGTAAAAATGTTATCTTCGTGAATATACCTGAATAAATCAACAGCTATGGATACAAAAACCACCACTGACATTCTGAAGGAAGCCATCCTGCTTGAACACCGGGGCAGGGCATTCTATACCAGCGTTGCTGCCCAGACCGGCTGCGATGCTGTGAGGAGGATATTTACAATCATTGCGAACGAGGAGCAGGAGCACATTCGCTTCCTGTCAGATCAGTTCAGACACTATCAGAAGCATCACTCCTTTATGAATTTGGAATCACATACAGGCCGGCCGGATGATGAGGTTGCTACCCAGGTCCTCTCCGAAGAGATGAAGGGTCAGATCAGTGCTGCAGGATTTGAAGCCGCTGCCATCAGTGCTGCAATGGATTTTGAATCAAAGGCCGTTGAGCTCTACTCATCGCGAGCGGAGGCAGCCACTGACGAGAATGAGAAAGCACTTTACTGCATGCTGGCGGACTGGGAAAGGGGGCACCACCAGTGGCTGGCCCGGATTGATAAGGAACTGAGGGAGCAGGTGTGGTACGATAATAATTTCTGGCCCTTCTAGCGAATATTTAAGCCGATTATTTTAGAGAGACAGCATTGCCTGTCTGAGAAGGAGGAGGGATGGTCATTTCAACTATGGCCCCTGCACTGTTTTTCCTCAGTTATTGCTGCTGATGACGTCCGTCACTCAGTGATTCGAAGGACTCTCAAACCATCCGTCTGAATTTGGCAGGGATCTTCGACTCGAAGCGCATTTCCTTCCCTGTGACCGGATGGATGAATGCCAGCAGGCTTGCATGAAGCCCCAGCCTGCTGATGGGACTTGATGATGCCCCGTATTTCTTATCTCCCGCTATACTGTGGCCTGTCTCCTGCATATGAAGCCTTATCTGATTCTTTTTGCCGGTCTCAAGGGTCACCTCGAGCAGGGAGTACTCGCTGCCGCTCTTCAGAAGCCTCCATCGGGTTATTGCCAGATCACCTTTCTTAGGATCATTTGTGGAATGCATTATCAGCGATTTGCTTTCATAGATGTATGACTTGACGATGCCCTCGGGCTCGGTCACCTTGCCCTCCACCAGGGCCACATAGGTGCGTGCCGTGACATTCCGCTTCCAGTCGCGCTGCAGGAGGCTCTGCACCTTCTCACTGCGGGCGAACATCATTAGTCCGGAGGTGTCGCGGTCAAGGCGGTGCACGATGAAGATCCTGTTCGAGGGCTTCTGGCTCTTGACGTAGGTGCTGAGTATGTTGTATGCTGTCAGGTACTTCTCATTGTCGGAGGCCATTGAGAGGAGGCCGGCATTCTTGTCAATGACTATGAGGTGCTCATCTTCATATACGAGGCGCATGTTGCGTGCCATCAGCCCGCCGGTATGCCTGGCGGCGGAGATGACTACGGTGTCGCCCGGCTTCAGCTCATGGTTGAACTGTGTCACCGGCTCACCGTTGACCAGCACCTGGCGGTTACGCAGGAGCGACTTGATGTTGTCACGACTCTTGTTTGAAAGTGAGCTGAGGAGAAAGGGCATCAGTGTCGACGGTTCGGTAATTGTATAGGATATCTCTTTTATCATGTTCGGATTGCTGCCGCAAAGATAGCACAGAATGTGGGATTACTCTCCCGACACTTGTGTGTCGGGATCGTGATCCCTTGCGGATGAACCTGCAGACCAAAGCACTCACTCATGCACTGTGATGCATGAGTGTCTTTTTATTTTCCGTCATCACCCACCCGGGCAAGCCCGGTCCGGTATGCCGGAAAATAAAAAACCTGTTCCGTCAAGGACGGAACAGGAGTGCTTTGGTCTGCGGAGAAAGAGGGATTCGAACCCCCGGTCCAGTCGCCCGGACAACGGTTTTCAAGACCGCCGCAATCGACCACTCTGCCATTTCTCCCTGCGGAACCCTGAAGAGTTTCTCCTAAAGGTTCAGCGGGTGCAAATATAATCTTTTTTTATTTTTCTCCCCGGAGTGAAAAAAATTAAGATTAAGCAACCACTCAGACCACTCTCTGATCCCCCTTAAATGCGGGTATGACACGGTTCCGGAGGCCCCTGGCGCCACCAGGCAGCTGTTTTTTGACCTGAAAAGCTCTCATTTGTAATAAAAATCAGCGTTTCAGGCATAAAAAAGGGTCTAAAAACTTGCTTTTGAATAAGAATGGAATAAATTTGTAGGCAATTAGAGATTTTGGTCTAACCCTAAAATTGAATTGATTATGACAAAAAAGGAATTAGTAAGCAGCATTGCAAAAAAAGCAGGACTTTCACTTAAAGATGCCAACATTGCTCTGAACGCTTTCGTAGGCGCATTCGGTGATGCCATGAAAAAAGGCCAGAGGATTCAGCTCCCCTCAATGGGTACCTTCAAAGTTGAGAAGAGAAGTGCAAGAGTTGTCCGTAACCCGCGCACCGGAGCCAAACTGAATGTCCCGGCTAAGAAAGTCGTTAAGTTCAAAGCTGCACCGGCTCTTACAAAAGGCCTGAAGTAAA
>JAAZBN010000215.1 GCA_012513795.1 Bacteroidales bacterium
CAGACAGCATCATCTATGGCGTTTTTAGTTCCAGAGCCAGCGGAGAGGATCAATACTATACCATTGAGAATGACCTCATGGTAATGAAGGTTGCCGCCAGAGGCGGCAAGATATACTCGGTCATGCTGAAGGAATTTGATACCCATGACGGCCGACCTGTAGTGCTGTTCGACGGCGACTCAACAGTTTTCGGATATAAGTTCTTTACTGCAGACAATAAACCCATCAGAACTGATGAGCTCTATTTTGCTCCCGTGGAATACAGCGGTCCTATTTTTGCCAGGGAGAGTCCGCAGAGCCTGACCATGAGGCTGGAGGGCTCTGGCGGTGCGTCCATTGAATATGTGTATACAATTCATCCTGACGATTACATGATCACCTTTGATACAAGGTTCATCTCCATGAGTTCAGTGATACCGGCAAATACCACATCACTGGCCCTCGACTGGAAGATGTACATTCCGCAACAGGAAAAGGGAAGACAGAATGAAGATATGTATACGGGGCTGAAATACAAGGTCTACCAGGAGGGTGTTGAAGATCTGGGAGGCACCAGGATGCAGCGTCAGAAGAAGGATGTGGTGTCTGAAAGCCTGATGAAGACTGACTGGATTGCCTATAAGGATCAGTTCTTCTCATCAGTAATCATTGCCGATGACCTGTTTCTCAATGCTGCCGTATCATCAACCAATGCCGATCCTACATCGCGGTATCTGAGGTTCTTCGAGTCCGAGATAGGAGTACCCTTCAGCCACAGCGACAACAGCTCGGTGAAGATGAAGTTTTATTTCGGGCCCAATAGCTTCACCCTCATGAAGAAGTACGACATGCAGCTCGAGGAGCTCGTTTTCCTCGGAAGGAATATCATTCGCTGGATAAACCAGTTTGTAATCATTCCGATCTTCAACCTGCTTGACAACTTCATCGTAAATTACGGACTGATTATCCTGATTCTGACTCTGATAATCAAGCTTGTACTCTTCCCCCTGACCCACAAGTCGTTCATCAGCCAGGCAAAGATGAGGGTGATGAAACCTATGGTGGATGAGATAGCCAAAAAGTATCCTAAGAAGGAGGATGCCATGAAGAAGCAGCAGGCCACAATGGATCTTTACAAAAAAGCGGGCGTCAGTCCTATGGGCGGATGCCTGCCCATGCTGCTGCAGATGCCCATTCTCTTTGCCATGTTCCGCTTCTTCCCCACCTCCATTGAGTTACGTCAGCAGTCATTCCTTTGGGCGAAGGATCTCTCAACCTATGACAGCATACTTGACCTGCCATTCACCATTCCAATGTACGGTGATCACGTCAGCCTCTTCACGCTGCTCATGACCGCCTCAACCATCTTTTCAACCAAGTTCAGCAATCCGGCCGGAGGACAGGAGCAGATGCCGGGAATGAAGACCATGATGTACATGATGCCGGTAATGTTTATGCTCATTCTCAATAACTTTTCGGCAGGCCTGACATACTATTACTTCCTTGCCAACGTGATCTCAATCATACAGACCCAGGTGTCACGCCGTTCAGTTAATGAAAAGGAGATACTTAAGAAGATGGAGGAAAACAAGAAAAAGCCGGTTAAAAAGTCGAAATGGCAACAGCGCCTGGAGGCTGCAGCAAAACAGAGCGGCAGGCCCCTTCCTAAAAAATAGACATAAAACATGCTTTTCAGCATTTTTTAACTATTTTGTGCTAAATCCCCTGATCTCTAAAAAAAATAGGCTATTTTAGTGCTTTAATTTTAAATGAAATGGGGAAAAAAGTTAAAAACAAGGACATTGCCGCAAGACTAGGTCTTTCAGGCACATTAGTATCATTGGTGCTGAATAACAAAGCTGATCAGCACGGGATCAAAAAAGAGACACAGGAGAGGGTGCTCGCTGTTGCGAAGCAGATGGGTTATTTCAATGCCGTCGCGGAAAAGGGGGAAACCGCACCGACAGAAGAGAAACCGGGCATTATTGGTATGATTGTTCCCTCAATGAATGATCCGTTTATCTATGAGATCACTCCATATCTCCAGAAGGCATTCTCAAGTATCGGACTCGGGTTTTCAATCTTCACAAGGGATCCTGACGATATGCGCTTTAACAGGCTGACTACCACACTGAAGAAGTTCTTCAGCGGCATGATCCTCGTGGGTAACGCCGTTGATGACAGTGTGATAAGAGCCCTGAACCGTGATTCCTATCCGCTTGTTCTGCTTGAAAAGAGCATTAAGAGAATGAGACTTAACACCGTCTGTTCAGACAGGATTGCCGGTGTGTCCATTATGACCCAGCATCTCACTTCTATGGGGCTTAAGAATCTCTTGATAATCTCAGGTGAAGACACTGCATCCTATGACAAGGAGATGCTTGAAGAGCTCAGGAGCTCAACGAAAAAATCTAAAAATTTTGACTCGGTCTATTTCACAGTGGCAAAGCTTCCGGGAGCAGGAGAGAAGTTTGATTTTGCAGCCATTGAGAATTTCCTTAGACCGCCGCACAGGAGTGATGCCATCATCGTTCTGAACTCTCCGCTTGTCTTCCCGCTTTACCTGGCGTTGCAGGAAAAAAATATCCGTATTCCGCAGGATGTGGCACTGGTATCCATGGAGGACGGCATTGGGTTTGATCTGCTGACTACACCTGTAACCAGGTTGCGCAGACCCCTGCCGGCCATGTCACTTAAGGTAGCAAACATTATCTGGTCAGAGGTGAAAAACCAGGGCAAGAGCAAATATAAGAGACAGGTGAATATGGCTCCTGAACTGCTGGTAAGGAGCAGCTGCGGCTCTTATCTAAAATAACTCGGAATGACACGGATCACGGTACTGCCTGCGATTTTGCTCATGGCAGCGCTGCTCTCTTGCAGCAGCAGTCATCTTATTGATGACAACTCTCTGAGAAAATCAATAGTTGAAGACTACCGGGCACGATCCGCTATATTCGGCAAGACGCGCAGTGACCTGTTTGGAATGGCCGACACCATCAGTGACAGGAAACTGCGTGATGCTATAATCTTCATGCTTGCATACATGCCGTTGAGTGACCTTGGAGTCTGTGAGCCTGGTTACCTGGCTGACAATGCCCTGACGTCGCTGCAGGCAAGGCATGAGATGGAATGGGGTGAATCAGTTCCAGTCAGTCTGTTCCTTAATTTTGTTCTGCCAACAAGGGTAAACAATGAAAATCCTGACAACTTCAGGACAGCCTGTTATGAGGAGTTGAAGAACCGCGTTCATGGTTCGGGAGCCATGGAGGCAGCACTGGAGATCAACCGATGGTGTCATGAGAAGGTAGCCTACCAGGCTGCCGATTCTCGCACATCATCACCTCTTGCCACCATGCTTTCTGCCCGGGGACGATGCGGAGAGGAATCTACCTTTACCGTGTCTGCCCTTCGGGCTGTGGGCATTCCTGCCAGACAGGTATACACTCCCCGGTGGGCACATACTGATGACAACCATGCCTGGGTGGAGTTCTGGGTTGACGGATCATGGCACTATCTTGGAGCATGCGAGCCCGAACCGGTGCCTGACAGGGGCTGGTTCACCGAGCCTGCCCGGAGGGCCATGCTGGTACACACCAAAGCCTTTGGAAGGTATGACGGCAATGAAAAGATAATCCGTAATGAAAGACTCTTCACGGAAATAAATACCCTTGACCGGTACGCGGAGACCAGGGAACTCACCGTGAAAGTTACCGACACTGAGGGCGCTCCTGTCCCGGGAGCATGTGCAGGGTACATGCTCTACAACTACGCTGAGTTCTGCCCCCTTGCCCGGCTGACATGCAATGACAAGGGAGAGTGCAGCCTGACAACAGGTTATGGAACGCTTCTTATCTGGGCCGATGATGGAACCAGATACGGATACTGCCTGGCTGCTCCTGAAGATACCACGGTGACTGTTGCCATCACCGGTGAACCCTTGCTGAAAGCAGAGATATACGACCTGCAGGTGCCGCCTGTGCCGGAACCATTCCCGGCCACGGACCCGGAGATGGTTCAGATGAATAATCTTCTCCTCAAAAGAGGTGACAGCATCAGAAACACTTACATAAGCACATGGATGAAGGATGTGAGTGCTGAAGATCTGGCAATGGAAACCGGACTGCCCGCGGAAAAGTTATCTAGGATACTTAAAGCTTCCATGGGAAATTACAGGGCTGTCATTGACTTCATCAGTGGTGCCGGTGAGAAAGCAGGATTGGCACTACGCATTCTTGAGACAGTCTCTGAAAAAGACCTGCGTGATACACCTTCTGAGGTCCTGGCAGATCACCTTATGAATGCTCCCATGGCTACGCCGGAGACTGATTCGTTACTTTATGACCGTTTTGTTCTCTCTCCCAGGGTGGCCAATGAGCTGCTGTCTCCTTACAGAACTGCTTTTGCAACTCTTCCGGCAGATCTTATAGATTCTTTCAGGGCTGATCCGGGTGTTGTCTCCGGGTGGATTGATACCGAAATAACCCTGGCGACAGGTGAAAACCATTATGATGTGCCGCTTATCCCCGGCGCCGTACTGAAGCTCCGGATGGCTGACAGTCACTCAAGAAATATCTTCTTTGTTACACTGTGCAGGAGTGCAGGCATACCCGCCAGGCTGGAGCCCGGAACGGAAAGACCACAGTACCATAAGAATGGTGAATGGTATGATGTGTGGTTTAAGGGAGAGGCAAAACCATCAGGAGCAACAGGGTATGTGCGATTTGTTGACGGAAATGACAACCCCGGGGCAATAGAGCCTGAATATCACGTTAATTTCACCCTGGCGAGGATAGAACAGGGCATGTTCAAGACCCTTGGTTATGGTTACGGGATTAAGCTGAGTGATCTTCCTGACCGGATAGCCCTGGATCCGGGAACATATATGCTGACCACCGGAAACCGCGATGATAACGGCAATGTTCTCGCCACAATCTCATTCCATGTGCTTAAGCCCGGGGAGGAATTGCCGGTTCCGGTTATTCTCAGGGATCTTCCTGCCGGCAAGCTTGAAGGTCTTGCCCTCAACCTGGAATCGCAATTACATTCATACAGCGGTGAAAAGGTCAGTCTCAGAGCCCTGTCCGAAAAGGGACTGGTTATAATTTGGATAGAGCCTGGACGGGAACCCACACGGCATCTGCTGAATGATCTGCCAGGTCTGAGAGAATCCTTTGATGATTGGGGAGGATTGTTTGTTTTTCTTACTGACCCCGGGACCACGCCTCCGCAATTCAGCCCTGAAACCATTGCGGGGAAGCCCGCAAGCACCCTGTTTGCAATTGATCCCGGACTGAAGTTATTGAGATCCCTTTCCGGCGGCAACGGGCAGGAGAGACCGCTTCCTGTAGTTTTACTCTGCAACAGTGACGGAGAAGTGGTTTATTCATCAGAGGGATACCGGATCGGCACCGGGCAGCAGATATTGAAAAAGATCCTTGAATAGCAGGTTATGAATAGAAATATCCCCGTTTTTGCGGCAGCCTTGCTGACCGCATTATCATGCACCTCCCCTTCAGGAGATGATCTTACAGCCATTGTTGACCCCTTCATCGGCACAGCCGCCCACGGCCATGTCTTCCCCGGTGCCACCACACCCTTTGGCATGGTGCAGCTCAGTCCTGACAACGGAACGTCAGGGTGGGACTGGTGTTCAGGCTACAACTATGCTGACAGCATGATTGCCGGATTCAGCCATACGCACCTTAGCGGCACAGGAATAGGAGATCTATGTGACATTCTCTTTCTGCCGTCAATGCATGAGTTCACTCTTTCATTGCCTGACAGCAGTGCGTCACTGGCAAAGCTGAACAGGACGCTCTTTTCGCACGGAGCAGAGCAGGCTGCTCCGGGTTACTACGCAGTGGCACTTGCCAGCGGTGTGAACGTTGAACTCACAGCCACTCCGCGGTGCGGGATACAGAGATACACCTCCGTAGCAGACGGGACTATGAACGTGCTGGTAGATCTGGGGTTTGCCATCAACTGGGACAGGCCGGTTGATTGCAGACTCTCATGGGATGGCGCTATGCTGTCAGGCAGACGTATATCATCCGGATGGGCAGAGAAACAGTATGTTTACTTTTCATCAGAATTTTCATTGGAACCATCTTCTGTCAGAATGATTAACAGGGGTGAGATTACAGGTAACACACAGGTTGAAGGAAGCAATATAGCCTGTATTCTGACATTTGACCTCAGGAGAGGTGATGAGCTGATTGTCAGGACCGGCATATCCGCCGTAGATGAGGAAGGAGCGGCAGCCAACCTTGACGCTGAGATGCCGGGATGGGATTTCAGCGCAACCGCGGCAGCAGCTCGCCAGACATGGCAGAAACAGCTGTCTGTCATCAGGGCAGAATCATCAGACAGCACCTTTATCAGGGTGTTCTATACGGCCCTGTACCATACCATGATAGCCCCTAATCTCTATTGCGATACCGATGGCAGATACAGGGGAGTCGACAGGGAGATACATACTGCAGAGGGTTTTCAAAATTACACTGTCTTTTCATTATGGGACACCTATCGTGCTGCTCACCCCCTGTTCACTCTTACAGTGCCCACTATGGTGCCCGATTTCATCAACACCATGCTTGCCATCAGGGATCAACAGGGAAGGCTTCCCGTCTGGTCACTCGCAGGCAATGAGACTGATTGCATGATCGGATATCATTCTGTGCCGGTAATTGCAGATGCCATGCATAAGAAATTTACCGGGTTTGATTATGAAAAGGCCCTTGAGGCAGCTCTTCATTCAGCGTCCCTTGACCTGAGGGGACTGAATTTTTACCGCAACTATGGATATATTCCTTCAGAGCTTGAGAATGAGTCTGTTGCCAAAACCATGGAATACTGCATTGATGACTGGTGTATTTCTCAGATGGCTGAAGAGATGGGCAGAAAGGAGACTGCAGACGAGTTTTTTGCCCGTTCCCGCAACTATCATAATCTTTTTGATACCACCATTCTTTTTATCAGGGGCCGCATGAGTGACGGCAGCTGGAGGCCCGACTATGATCCGTTGTATTCCCATCACACCCGTTCGGATTTTACCGAGGGCAATGGATGGCAGTACACCTGGCTGGCGCCGCATGATGTCGATGGCCTCATTTCTCTCTTTGGAGGAAGGGAACTCTTTCTTAGCCGCCTCGACTCCCTGTTCAGGATTCAGGAGGAGGTGAAGGGTGACAATGCTTCGCCTGATATTAGTGGACTCATAGGGCAGTATGCACATGGCAACGAACCCTCTCATCATATAGCATACCTGTTCTCAATGGCCGGGGCACCTGAAAGAACCGAATCGATGGTTCGAAGGATAATGGATGAAATGTACACTGATGCTGCTGATGGTATCTGCGGCAATGAAGACTGCGGACAGATGTCTGCATGGTATGTCTTCTCAGCAATGGGTTTCTATCCTGTCAATCCTGCTGACGGCAGGTTCATTCTCGGCAGTCCGGCCCTTGACGGCGCAACGCTCACCCTCTCCTCCGGCAAAACCTTTCAGATCATCGCCGAAGGCAATTCGCCGGAGAAAAGAAACGTGTCAGCGGTCTTCCTCAATGGAGAAAGAGTGATGCGTAACTTCATCACCTATGAGGAGATAATTGCCGGAGGTGAACTTAGGTTTGTGATGAAATGAACAGGCTGGCGTTACTTTGTTGATAATTATCTGTCATAAATACCTCCTCTCTTTATTATCTTTGTTCTGTTCTGGTGCTGCCGGTTTTCCCCGGCAGTGAAAAGGGAACCCTGTCAGAATCAGGGACAGTGCCCGCTGCTGTGAAGCCCGTTCCGTCGCAAGGCGGATCATTACAACCGGAATCTCAGCCACTGTCCGCCAACCGGCGGACGGGAAGGCCCGGTAAGTAGGGATTAGTCAGAAGACCTGCCAGAGTGTATCCTGTAAAGGGAGCTTTCGGGAATTAAAGTAATGATTAAAAGGTCATCTGCTCATATCATCCGTACCCCGCGCATCCGCCAGCCGCTGTCAGCGGTGGCATTCCTGCTCATTTCCTTTCTCTCTCTACCCTCCATGGCACAGGACAGCTTCATTGATGACACGGTGAATATCTCTGCCGTCACTGTCACGGCACGGGCATCGGCACGTCTTGAACCATATACAGTGATCAGGATAGAACCGGGTATCATCTCACGTAACGAGGGCAATGACCTGGCTACCCTTTTGCAGAGATCAAGCCTTCTAAACGTCAAGCGTTACGGAAACCACGGCCTGGCTTCGGTATCAATAAGAGGCATGTCTGGCAGTCATACACTGGTCACATGGAACGGGCTGACCCTTAATACCCCCGGAAACGGTTACAGTGATTTTACACTGATACCTGTCCTCCCGGGTTCTTCTGTCCGGATTATATCCGGAGGTGCTGATATGGCAGACATGACAGGTTTCCTGGGCGGCAAGGTGGAGCTTGAATCCGAGCCCCTGTTCGGATCAGGAAGAGAGGCTTCACTGAGCTTCGGAGCAGGGAGTTACGGTTCCTTCTCTCCGTCTGCTTCAGTATCCATAGGCGGGGATCATGCCTTTGCCAGGCTGAGTGCATGGGCAGACTGGTCGCGTAACGATTTCCGGTTTGTCAATCATGATGCTCCGCAAGGAGAGGTGGCCGGAAGAAGAACAAATGCCTCCTGGAATTCGTCCGGGCTGATGGGTGATATTGCATACAGAAAGGGAACATCAACGGTTACCATGAATCTTTGGGTGAACGACACTGACCGGGAGCTTCCCGGACCGGTAACCACCGTTCAGCAGGATTTTGATGAAAGGCAGACTGACAGGTCATTCAGGGGAGTAATAACCTATTCGGCAGGTTATGAACGGTTTACTACATCTGTTACGGCAGGCGGTTCACATGACATCAACAGGTATTATCATCAGATTCCTGCCAATAACGGTAACAATATTTCATCGGTGGCAATGATCCGCGTAAAAGCGGGGTACAGGCTTTCCTCAAAAACATACCTTGAGGTTCGTGCGGGTGACAGCTATGAACAGGCCAAATCTCTTAGCTATGAGGCAGAAGAGAAGAGAAATCTCTTTTCTCTCTCCCTGTCAGGTAAGTCAACACCTCTTCCCGGCCTGAACATCATGGCACAGGCCCGGCAGGTTGCAGTCACCGGCATCAGGGTGGCACCCGAGTTCACCGCCGGGGTATCATGGATGCTTCCGCACAACGGCGAGCACATCATAAAAGCAAGTGTCAGCAGTAATACAAAAATTCCGTGCCTGAATGACCTCTTCTGGATCCCCGGAGGCAATCCGGATCTTATACCTGAAAGATCCAGGGGCGGCGAAGCCTCCTGGTCATTCCTCAGGATAAGCCAGACAGGGCTGCGCAACAGTCTTGATGTTGTGCTGCATGTATCACGGGCAAGCAACCTTATTCAGTGGGTTCCCGGTCAGTCGGGGATATGGAATGCGATGAACGTCAGGGAAGTAAACGTCATCGGAACTGAGTTCAGGGCCGGAACAGAACAGACCCTGCACAAATGGCTTCTTCGCGGAACGGCAAACTATGCGTTCACACGATCGGTAATAGCCCGGTCTGATATTGCCAATGACAGGTCTGCGGGAAGGCAGCTTATATACATACCGGTTAATCACGCGAACCTGACCATCAATGCAGTGCGAAAGTGGTTCAATACCGGATTGACAACATCATGGGAGAGTCGTCGCTATACTGCCTCAGACAACAGTGAATGGCTGCCGCACATATTCATGACAGACGCTTTTGCCGGTATTGACATACGAAGCGGGAAGTTTATCTGGAAAACTGAAGTTGAGGTGAACAATCTGCTGAACAGTACGTTGGAAAGTGTTCGTAACTACCCCATGCCTCTTAGAACAATTAAAGTAAAAATAACCCTGACACTGTCAGACAAAAGGAAATCTGAATGAAAACACTGTTTAAAACGCTTGCGCTTATCACACTGGCTGTTGCTAATTCATGTGAAACAATTGATGAACCTTCACTCTTTCCAGAAGGCGAGGGATTCTTCATACTTAATGAAGGAAATTACACCCAGGGGAACGGGTCTGTTTCGTTCTACAGTACCGAAACAGGGGATATTTACAACAACCTGTTCAGCAAAGCAAACCAGCGGGCACTTGGAGATATTCCCTCATGCATGGCAGTTTACGGCAATACGGGCTTCATAGTGGTTAACAATTCAGGCACCATTGAAGCAGTGGACCTCAGAACGATGGAGAGCCTGGGCACACTTACCGGGTTTGACTCGCCAAGGCAGATGATAATCAGCGGCAAAACGGGATACGTGAGCAGCCTGCAGTCTGAGAAGGTGACGGTGATTGACCCTGACAAGATTGAAAAGAGAGGCTGGCTCCATATAGGATCAACTACTGAAGCAATGGTCATCTCCGGCGGGAGGCTCTTTTCCGCACACTGGTCAGGCGGAAACAGCATTGCGGTAACCGATCTGGCTTCAGGTGAGCTGATCACTTCAGTGACCGTGGGCCTCGAGCCTGAGAGCATGGTCATTGACAGGAACGGGAAGTTATGGATTCTCTGCACCGGCGGATGGATGGGAGAGGAGATACCCAGGATAGTAAGAATAAATCCCTCCTCACTGGAAGCAGAGGCGGAATTTCTCTTCAGAACGGTTGATGACAATCCCTCATCGCTTACCTCCAACGCAGCCGGCGATACCCTCTATTACCTTGATGAAGGGGTTCGCAGAATTTCAATAACAGCCGCTGCCCTGCCCGATGCAGCTTTTATCCCTGCAGGTGACAGGCTCTTCTACAGGCTGATGGTCACTCCCGGAGGTATGATTGCCGTTACTGATGCCATTGATTATCAGCAGAAAGGAGATCTCCTGGTCTACAACAGAAGGGGTGAGCTGGTGGATACTGAACAGGCCGGCATAATACCGGGTTTTATGCTCTGCAGGCATGGTTTATAACTTTTTGAGTAATTTTATTGCGGTAACCGGACGATATTGAAGGGACAGCTGATCATATCCATACTCTTTTTTCTTTCATCCCTCATCCTGCAAGGGCAGCAGGAGTTCCCTGAAGGAAGGGCACTCTTCCCGTCTGTTGACAACTGGCATGAAATAAGTGTTGATCCCCTCCAGGCGGAAGCCCTGCGTGCCATAGACCAACCCAAAGGTCAGCCCTGGCAGTTTGCCATTCCGGTTAAAGTCTCGCTTAACCCGCGTAATTCAGGATTTATCGTCAGGAATGATAAAGAGACGGTGTGGATACTGCCTGTCTCCTCCAAAGGTGCACTCTCTCTCAATTTAATCCTCTCACCTTTCCGGCTGCCGGAGGGAGCTTATATCTATATTTACGACCCGGACAGAGAGATTGTCAGGGGCGCTTTTACTCGCGCGAGTACTGCCGGCACACGCTCATTGCCGGTGATGCCTGTGCCTGGCGACAGGCTTGTGCTTGAGTGCCATTTTCCCGGTAGCCACATCCCGGAAAACTCAATCGGAGTAAGCCAGGTGGCCCATGACTTTGCCGGATTCTTCGGTCCGGATGGGATTAAGGATTTTTACTACGGCAGATCGGACTATTGTGAGGTTGACTTCAACTGCTCTGCCAACCAGAACTACCTGATGGCTTCACGCTCGGTGGTGCGCCTTCTGGTTGCAGGCGCAGAACTATGTACAGGCGTTCTGGTCAACAACACCGGCAATGAATACAAAGCCTATGTGCTGACAGCGAATCATTGCATTGAGAACGATGAGCATGCTGAGAACACGATTTTTGCCTTCAACTATAAGAGTCCATGGTGTGACGGGCCGGATGTTACCAACATCCATTCCCTTACCGGGGCGGTCGTACGGGCTGAAAATTCTGACATAGATTTTACCCTTGTAGAACTCAACCAGTTCCCGTCAATGGTTTACAGGCCATACTTCTCAGGATGGGACATTACGTCCACACCTCCGACAAATACCTTCTCACTGCATCATCCGGAGGGAGATGTAATGAAGCTCTCCATTGACGACAACGCTCCCATGTCAACCTCTTATCCTGTATCCGGATTCATAACTCTGGGGTTCTGGAGAGTGCTCAGATGGGAGACAGGCACTACCGAGCCGGGTTCTTCCGGCGGGCCTCTCTTTGATCAGAATGGGAGACTCAGAGGAACCCTTACGGGCGGAGGCGCAACTTGCAGTGATCCGACAAACGACTACTTTGCCAAGCTCTCCAGGATGTTCAATGTGACCACAGTTGTTTCCTCTCACCTCCGGCCATGGCTTGATCCTGCAGGTACAGGCGCCACCGTGGCTGCAGGCCGTGACCCGTACGGTTACAACCTCTCCAGATCAGATACACTGGGAGTCTTTCCGGCTTCCGCATCCGGAACAACGGATTCATATCCCTCGCCCGGGTGGGGATTCTCAACCGGGAATAATTCAGATGGTCTGATGAGATATGCTGAGTATATCCCCTTCACAGGTACGGGTGAGATTGCCTGGTTGAGATTGCGTGTGGCTGCATCTTCACTGCTTTCAGCAACAGACTCCGTGAGGTTCTATATATGGAGCGGCGGATCCCAGCCCGGACCGGTCATTGCATCAAGAAAACTCAAGCTTGGCGAGATCAGAAGCGGTCAGGTACTGGAGATAGACTTCGGCAGAAACATTAAGGTAACAGCTCCTTTCTACGCGGGATACAGCGTGTACTACAGAACACCCCCGGACCAGCCACAGCCGCAGTTCGCAGTGATGCACTCGTCTCCATGGCCGACATCAACACAGAACACAGCATGGTTCCATGACGGGTCGGAATGGAAACCTTTTAACATCCATCCCTCTTTCCCAATGTCCGTTTCACTTGCTGTCAACGCAGTCATGGTTGAAAATTCAGTGCTGAACATGACGGAAGAGCCGAAGCCCGGAACCGACCGCCTGGAGGTGTTCCCGAACCCGTTCATAAGCAGTGTCTGTTTCAGGCTTGAGGATAGCGTGAGCGAGAGTACTCTGACAATATATGACCACCTTGGCAGAGTTGTACTGTCTGCCGAGTACAAGAATATCTTTCCCGGAATTCTGCCTGTTGAGATGGATGGGCTTGCTTCCGGTGTTTATCATTACGGCCTGCGTGCTGACTCAATCTATTATTCCGGCACCCTAATAAAAACTGATTCGAAGTGAGCAGAATCATTTTGTCAATTGTCTCAGCAGCCATGATCCTTTGCTCCTGCGGCAATGAACACAATCCTGCTGCCTCCGGAGCCATCACTGACAGCGTCGCCTCATACTCATCACGACTGGTCATTGAAAAGATTACGGGAGCAACCAGGATCACTGTAAGGGATCCGTGGCAGAATGCAGAAGGAACCGCGTTCTGCTGGTATCTCGTACCACGTGATTCGGCTTTGCCAGATGGCATAAGTGAGAAACAGACGATACGTGTACCGGTAAGACGAATGATATGCATGTCAACAACTCATGCTGCGATGATGCGAGCACTGGATGCAACTGATCTCATAGTGGGGGTCTCCGGGCCGTCACTCGTATATGATTCTCTCCTGCTGGAGAGGATAAGCAATGGTATTGTCAGGGATGTGGGTTATGAGAATAACCTGAACAGAGAGCTTGTCATCTCGCTTGAACCAGACCTGCTGATGGCTTACGGAGTTGCCGATCCCTCCTCGGGCAGCACTGGAAGACTGACAGATTCAGGGGTGAAGGTCTTTTACAATGCCGACTATCTCGAACAGCACCCGCTTGCAAGATGTGAATGGCTCAGGCTTTTCGGCCTTCTTACCGGCAGGGAGCGGATGGCTGACAGCATCGTCAGCACTGTTACCGGCAGATACCATGAACTCACCGGGAAGGTCAGGTCCATAACCGGAGACCGTCCCGGAGTTCTTCTCGGTGCACCATGGGAAGATGTTTGGTATGTTTCGCCCGGCAACTCATATATCGGGCAACTGGTTGATGATGCAGGTGGAAATTATATCTTCAGTGACCTGACAGCTCCTCATTCCGTGCCATTTTCTGTGGAATCTGTCTTTCGCAAGGCGGGGAAAGCAGATATCTGGATCAATCCCGGCACTGCTGACAGCCTTTCAGAGATAGCCACTGCCGATCATCGTCTTGAATCACTCCCCCTGCTCAGGCACGGAAAGGTATGGAATAATCGGAGGAGAATAACTCCTGAGGGCGGAAATGATTATTGGGAGAGTGCCGTGGTAAGGCCTGACCTGCTCCTGATGGATTTTGTCTCCATCATTCATCCGGAGCTGCTTCCCGGTTATGATCAAACCTTCTATATCCGGCTGCAATGAGGGAAAGAAGAGTACGTAATGCGCTGCTAATGCCAGGGCTCGTCCTGCTTGCAGTTATCCTGTTCATTGCTGACCTGTTGCTGGGCAGTACAAGGGTTGAACCTTCGGAAATATTCACAGCGCTGTTTGGCAACGGTGACCAGGGTGTTGAGATCATTGTAATGCAGTTCCGTCTGCCCAAGGCTGTCACTGCCCTCCTTGCAGGTGCGGCCATGTCTGTCAGCGGGCTGATGATGCAGACCCTCTTTCGCAATCCTCTTGCGGGTCCGGACATCCTCGGAGTCAGTTCGGGCGCCGGTCTGGGTGTGGCAGTGACCCTGCTGACCCTGACGCCATTGTTTACTCTTTCGTCGGAAAGCCTGCTGGCCGGTTGGGGCCTGATACTGGCAGCATGGACCGGCGCCGGGGCAGTGATGCTTATAATCATGGCTGTATCAGCGCGAATGCGCGACATTATGACCGTACTCATCGTGGGAATCCTCCTCGCCAGCGCCATCTCCGCAGTGGTAAGCCTGCTGCAATACTTCAGCAACGAAGCAATGCTGAAGACATATGTCATCTGGACCATGGGCAATCTGGGCAATATCTCATATAACCAGATAAGAACACTGACGCTGGCTACAGCTGCAGGACTGTTCATCGCTTTCCTGATGGTGAAGCCTCTTAATGCTATGCTCATGGGTGAGACCTTCTCCAGGACGGTAGGAGTGGAGATGCAAAAAACAAGGGTTTTAGTGCTGGCCTCGGCAAGCATACTGGCGGGCAGTGTTACTGCATTCTGCGGACCCCTGGCATTCATCGGGGTGGCCGTCCCCCATATTGCGAGATTGTTGCTGGGTACCACAGACCACCGTATCCTTATGCCAGGCACGGCAGTGTGTGGTTCGGCAATACTACTGCTGAGCGACATCATCTCCAACAGCCCCGGAGGCGGCCATATCATACCGGTTAATTCCGTTACGTCCCTCATCGGGATCCCGGTGGTGCTCTGGATAATTCTTGGGAAAACCGGACTGGGGAGGAGGTTCTGATGACACCTGGAAGAGTCATAGCTGAAACAAAGGACCTGTCAATAGGTTACCATAGCCGAAGAAGGGTCTTTACGGTAATGGAAAATCTCTCACTCAGGGCTCACAGGGGTGAACTTGTGGCGCTGATAGGACGAAACGGCACAGGTAAGAGCACCCTGCTGAGAACTCTGGTCGGATTGCAGCCTCCTTTGGGGGGCACAATTATCCTCGATGGCAGAGCATTGCATGAAACAGGCTCGTCTGAGATGCCCAGGCTGGTCAGTTTTACCTCCACCGAGCCCATG
>JAAZBN010000216.1 GCA_012513795.1 Bacteroidales bacterium
CACCCAACGTCAGGATGCTGACACCCGCACAGAAGAACAGCATCAGGCTTAGGCAGGATGGTATTCTTGACCTTTCAGGCGGCGCCTTCAGACCCAGTCCTGACTCAGTCTATCTTGATCCTGTCAGCGACCTGGTGATGCAGGCAGAGCCGGTAGATGATCAGTCCATGCTTGCCCTCCGGCCCACACTTTCAGCAGTCTTTCAGGACATAGAAGTTCCAGAGCAGGAGGTGCCCGTTACCCTGGCCAATACTGTCTCGCTGGCACAGGGTGTGGTGGAGAGCTCCCTGCAGCTCAACAACAAGTATGCAGTCAACCTGCAGTTTGACAGCGTCAGCTTCCTGATTGACAAGACGGATGACGACTCGCTTGTGGTGACCCTCGTAGGACAGATACTGCTTACCAATCCGCGTGTTGAGGGGAAATACTCGAAGAACAACGGATACAGGCTTGTCTTCCTTGCCTCTGAGCAGGTTGACATGAAGATCTATACCAGCATGAAGCTTAAGGAGGAGGCAAAGACCCCTATATGGGGAACGGAGATTAAGATGTCTGATCTGGGCAAATGTGAGATTGGTCTCTTTATCCTTACAACTCTTGAGGGGCATGTCACCCTGGCAGTGGAGATCCATCAGGGCATTGAGATGGCCATGGGAGCCAGCGGCGGCACATTCTGGTATATTCCAACCAGTATCAGAAATATCTCAACCATTGATTCATGGTGCGACATAGACTATAATATCACCTCACAGATGAAAGCTTTTGCAGGTTTTCAGTGCACTGCCAATCTGAAGGTCAAGGGTTATAACGCTCTCGACGTATATGTCAATGGAGGCATGGAGGGTACTGTAGCAACTGACGGATTGACACTCGATGCGGATGTGGGGCTGAGGCTCAAGGCCGGAGGCAAGATAGTCTCAAAGAAGTTTACACTGATTGATCATTACTACTCACTCTGGAAGTACCAGCAGCCTGATTATCATGGCTATAGCATGGTCATCCATGAGGCCTGTGCATGGGGCGACTATGTTGCTGGCGAGATACACAGCCTGGTGCCGGGCGATGTGGCCGGGGTGATGGATACAGTACCCTACCAGGGCAGTCTTACGGTGACGGTTGATCATGGCGGTAATGCCAGGAATGAATATAACGCCACGGCAGGGGAGGATGGAGTCTTCATTGCAGGGAACGTCCCCCTGAAGAAGGGTGACCGGGTGAGCGTCAAGCTTCCGGGAGTGCCCAATGCCAGTCCTGCCGTTGATGTCACTATTCCCTTCAGTGAGGTGAAGCTTTATTCGGCAGATTATTTCACCGGTGTGGCCGGCGGCTCCGTAGCGGGCTCACGCAGCCGGTGGGCAAAGCTGGCATTGGCGGGGCAGGGTGCCTCAGTGGCAGTAACGCAGGCTCTGGCGGCAGGTGAGCCCGCGGGCCGCTTCAGTGGTGCCATTCCACAGCAGGAGGCTGTCAGAAGACTGAATGAGTTCAGGAACAACCTCACCGTCTACCGAGGCCCCATAGAGTTCATCACCCGTGAGATGCCGGCAGCCTCCTTTACGGGCAAGCCCTCAGCGGGTCTCACCACGGATGGAAAGGCAACAAG
>JAAZBN010000217.1 GCA_012513795.1 Bacteroidales bacterium
GGCAGTACCAGTAGGCAGTACCAGTAGGCAGTAGGCAGTAGGCAGTAGTTTTCAGTGCAGGAAGCGCAGCACGACATCATGTTCACCCGGAAATGACTGCCGCGTGCCGACTGCCGCGTGCCGACTTCTCAATCTCAATCCACTCTTCCCGGATATACCTTCAGCGCTTCGGCCAGGGTCTCCATGGCATTGCGCAGGTCATCAATATTCAGCACATAGGCTACGCGCACCTCGTTCTTGCCGGCGCCGGGAGTGAAGTAGAATCCCGTTGCAGGTGCAACCATCACCGTCTGGCCCTTGTAACTGAACTCCTCGAGGAGCCATTGTGCGAACCTGTCTGAGTCATCTATCGGCAACTTAACCACAGTGTAGAATGCACCCCGCGGCAGCGGGCAGTACACTCCCGGCATCCTGTTAAGAGCATTGACCATGAAATCGCGTCGGGCGATATACTCATCATACACCTCCCTGAAGTATTCCTTTGGCGTGTCAATGGCAGCCTCGGCAACCAGCTGTCCCAGCCCGGGAGGGCACAGACGTGCCTGCCCGAACTTGAGTGCAGCCGCCAGCACCTCTTTGTTGTGCGTTATCAGCGCACCTATGCGCACACCGCACATGCTGTAGCGCTTGGAGACGGAATCAAGCAGCACCACATTGTCCCGTATGCCTTCAAGCTGCATGGCGGAGAAATGTTCGGCGCCGTAGCAGAACTCCCTGTAGACTTCATCGGAGAAGAGGAACAGATCGTGCTTTTTCACTATGTCACGCAGCTGCATCAGTTCCTCCTTTGAATATAAGGCGCCGGTGGGATTGTTCGGGTTGCATATTAAAATGGCCTTGGTCTTCGGGGTAATCTTCTTCTCAATCTCAGCAATGGAAGGGAGGGCAAACTCATCCTCAATGAATGATCTTACAGGCACTATCCTCACCCCGGCAGTCGTTGCGAACCCATTGTAATTGGCATAGAAGGGTTCGAAGGTGATCACCTCTTCATCCGGGTTAAGGCATGACATGAAGGCAAACAGCACTGCCTCACTGCCACCGGTAGTAACTATGATCTCAGTGTGGTCAATATCAATGTCTATCTTCCTGTAGCTCTCAGCCAGCTTGCGTCGGTACGACTCATTCCCTGCGGAATGAGAATACTCGATGACCTTTATGTCAGTTTCCTTCAGTGCCTTCAGCGCGGGCCCGGGAGTATGTATATCCGGCTGGCCGATATTAAGATGGTAAACCTTTGTTCCCCGGCGTTTGGCTTCCTCGGCGTAAGGAACCAGCTTGCGGATCGGTGATGCCGGCATCATCCCGGCCTTTTCTGAAATCTTTGGCATTGCTTTTATTTTTTTAAACCCTGATTAGTTACCGTTTCAAATGTATTCAAATTCATTTTTCCGAACTATGATTTTGAGCATAAGGCCATCCACTTTTTCCATAATGGCAACAAAATATTAATTTTGTGCCCTTACATACTACTATACCAGCCCATAAACCAAAAAATCGCAAATCGAACATCGCCAATCGAACATCGCCAATCCCAAATCGAACATCGAACATCGCAAATTCCAAATCCCATGACCGAGATTCCCTCAAAATATGAACCCGCATCAGCGGAGAGCAGGTGGTACAGTTACTGGATGGAGAAGGGTTTCTTCCGCAGCAGGCCGGACAACCGTGAGCCGTATACCATTATCATCCCTCCACCCAATGTGACAGGAGTTCTCCACATGGGACACATGCTCAATAACACCACCCAGGATGTGCTTATCAGGCGTGCCCGCATGCAGGGATTCAATGCCTGCTGGGTGCCCGGCACCGATCATGCCAGCATTGCCACCGAAGCCAGACTGGTTGCCAAATTGCGCAGTGAGGGTATTGATAAGAGGTCGCTCACCCGCGATCAGTTTATGGAACATGCATGGGAGTGGACCCACAAGCATGGCGGAATCATTCTGGAGCAACTCAAGAGGCTGGGGGCGTCATGTGACTGGGAACGGACACTGTTCACCATGGATGAGCCACGGTACAAATCTGTGATCAAGGTCTTTGTGGATTTATATGACAAAGGATTGATTTACCGTGGTGTACGCATGGTCAACTGGGATCCGCAGGCATTGACAGCTGTCTCTGACGAGGAGGTTGTATACACCGAGGAGAAGTCGAAGCTCTACTATGTCCGCTACAGGATAGCGGGCGAAGAGGGCTACATCACTGTGGCCACCACCCGTCCGGAGACCATCCTGGGTGACACTGCCGTGTGTGCCAACCCGGCTGATGAGCGATACGCACACCTAAAGGGCAAGCACGTCATTGTACCCATGGTCAACCGTGAGGTGCCGTTCATCTTTGACGATTATGTTGATATGGAGTTCGGCACAGGCTGCCTCAAGATTACTCCGGCACATGACATAAATGACTATGAGATAGGAGTCAGGTATAACCTGGAAAGCATTGATGTCTTCAATGATGACGGCACGTTGTCAGAGGCAGCAGGGCTCTACACCGGGAAGGACCGATTTGAGGCCAGGGATCTGGCTGAGGAGGAGCTTCGCCGTACGGGCGCCCTGGTCAGGGTTGAGGATTACATCAATAAGATAGGCAGGTCAGAGCGCACCCATGTGGTTATTGAACCCAAGCTCTCACTGCAATGGTTCCTCAGCATGAAGGATATATCGGAGCCGGCTCTCCGGGCAGTTATGGATAACACTGTCAGACTCTTCCCCGATAAGTTCAAAAATGTATACAGGCACTGGATGGAGAATGTGCGTGACTGGTGCATCAGCAGGCAGTTGTGGTGGGGTCATCGTATCCCGGCCTGGTACTACGGCAACAATGACTTCGTTGTTGCAGCGACAGAGGAAGAAGCCCTGAAAAAGGCCCGCCTGGCCACCGGCAATACAGGACTGACACTTAATGACCTGCGCCAGGATGATGACGTGCTTGACACCTGGTTCTCATCGTGGCTCTGGCCACTCACCTGTTTTGATGGCATCAATTATCCTGATAACGAGGACATTAAATACTATTACCCCTCCAACGTTCTGGTGACCGCCCCGGATATTCTCTTCTTCTGGGTTGCCAGAATGATCATAGCGGGATATGAGTACCGCGGGAAAGAGCCATTCGGCGATGTCTACCTCACAGGAATGGTTCGTGACAAGCAGAAACGCAAGATGTCGAAGTCGCTTGGCAACTCCCCGGACCCGATAGACCTGATGGAGAAGTATGGCGCTGACGGCGTGAGGGTGGGCATGCTTCTATGCTCACCGGCAGGGAATGACCTCCTGTATGACGACAGTCTTCCCGAACAGGGGCGGAATTTTGCCAACAAAATATGGAATGCCTTCCGGCTGATGATGACCATGAAGAGGGATGATGGGCTGGAGCAGCCTGCCGCCTCAGCCGCCGCTGTGACATGGATGCGGAACACCATGAGGAAGAGCCTTGCCGACATAGAAGATAGCTTTGTAAGGTACCGTATATCTGATGCTTTGATGCAGGCATACAAGCTATTCTGGGACGATTTCTCAGGATGGTTTCTGGAGATCATCA
>JAAZBN010000218.1 GCA_012513795.1 Bacteroidales bacterium
GCAGCCAGATGAACTATTGTGTCACATTGCCCAACAAATGTTTCCAGTTTATCCTGATGCTGAAAGAAGTCATCGTGAAATGGAATTAATTCCACTTCACCCTTCTTCACCGAAAGATAATTATAAAGATGCGTTCCTATAAATCCGGCCTGACCGGTTATCCCTATCTTAATCATTATTAACTAATTAATTCTTGCAGCCATACATGCAGGACAACAATACAGCATTGCCCTGGTCTGGTCTTTTGCCTCCGGAAACAAATCAATTGAAGATACAGGAAAATTTGAGAAACAGTCCGGCAGAATTATAATACAGCTCACCGAAATCTGCTGCTCCAATCATCCCTACTCCTATCATATCATTTATCATTCTGTTCAGTTCCAGGTATGCCGATAACTGTTTCCTATCACCAAAGACACCAAATGAGCCCGGATCCGGTATCCCGGTCGACTGTTCTTCGTCTGTAGTGTTGTATGTCCCATAGTTCTTTGACCATGAGGCTTTGAAAACATAATCAATATTTTCAACTCTGCCCTCACCACCGAGGTGTAAGACCATCACCCGGTTATTTACAAAGAAATCTTCAGGATGAGTGGCCAAACCATCCCGCAGGTGTGACCTTGTCGTGATAAAAGGTGTACCCAATCCTACTCTGTCATGAGACCATCCGGCAAGGTATTGTCCATGGTTATAATACGGTTCATAATATGAGCCATACTCAGGAGACCAGGGCCTTCCGGCCTGGTTCTTTGTGTAGAGGAATTCAAAAAGGAATTTACTCCAATAAGTCTTCTGCGATTCCTTATGGCGATTCTCAATAATCAATCCGTTAAGGCCGTCCTGTATATTTGCCAGATGTGACAAGCCTCCCACCTCATATAAGCTTTGCCGGTAAAGCATGATCCTTAGTTCTGCAAGCTCAAGCTCCAGCCCCAGATCAATTGAACCAAGATGGTTTCCCTGACGTTCCGCCTGAATATATCCATTGCTGAACTTCTTTCCGGTTATCACATATAAGTAAGTTTCCACGGGAGAGAGAGTGTAGTCATCCAGATAGTATTCCTGCTCGCTGCCCCAGACAACCTGGTGATTGAATCCCCCGTAAAATTTAATCTTCCATGAAGGTTTACCGAATCGGCCATAGAGGGATTTCTGATGCAGGTATGATTTCAAAGTCAGCGTGTCCTGCAGAATATATCTTGACATCTGCACATCACCCATCCACCCGTGCGAGAAGTTGCCCTTAAATGCAAACAACCCTCCAAACCAGGGAAGGGTCCAAAACTCCCGCACAGACAATTCT
Source organism: Bacteroidales bacterium (assembly GCA_012513795.1). Classification (GTDB taxonomy): domain Bacteria; phylum Bacteroidota; class Bacteroidia; order Bacteroidales; family VadinHA17; genus SR-FBR-E99. Next base: position 1,304 of record JAAZBN010000218.1, read on the forward strand.
ACCTCAGGAATTCCAAGGCTGGTTCCTGACATTGCCCAGGAGCCTGAGGTCAGGGTGGTGTCACACAGCCCGGTGATCTTCTTTGAACGGCCGGTGCGAAGTTCAAAGATCCCCAGGCGCACCTTACCGTACCCTTCAATAAGAGTAAGATTTGATCCCTGCCCCAGGTTTGCGCGGCCTTCAAATGAGGCGCCCCAGTCAAAGAGTTTGTCGCTGGATAGATCATAATCTTTTCGCGCAGCACCTATTAAACTCAGAGAGGCGCCATCCAGCGGAATGCTGCCGAACTGATTCGCCCTCAGCCAGAACGGAACCATGCCCGGGGTAGTGTAACCGCCAAGACCCTGAAGCGAAAAAGTGTAAAGGCTATCCTGCCCGGCAACA
>JAAZBN010000219.1 GCA_012513795.1 Bacteroidales bacterium
ATTATGAAAACAAATCTTTTTTCACTTGCGGCAAGAACAATGTTAGTAGGCTTAATTCTGGCGGCCGTTGTATCATGCGAGAAGGATATCCCAATCACATCCCTTAGTCTTGACCGGCAGGAAGCCACAGTACAGGTGGGCGATGCAGTATCAATACTACCTGTAATAGACCCGGCAAATGCCACCAACAGGGAGATAACCTGGTCTACGAGCAATACAGCAGTGGCCACGGTGGCTGACGGAGTGGTTACTGGTGTGGCACTCGGTTCAGCCATTATCACTGCTGCTTCGGCAGAGAATCCGCTCTTCACTGCTTCATGCGAGGTCACTGTTGTTCCCTCTGCCGGTCAGTCAATAACCGTCTCGGGCGACATAACCTCAGACACGAAATGGTATGCCCAGGCAAGATACTTTCTTTCGGGATTCGTATATGTAAAGAATAATGCAACACTGACCATTGAGCCAGGGACGATAATAAAAGGCGTCTCCAACACCAAAGCCACTCTCATAATTGAAAGAGGCTCAAAAATCATTGCTGCGGGTACCGAGAGCCACCCAATAATATTTACATCCGACAAACCTGCAGGAGAGAGAGCCACAGGTGACTGGGGCGGCATTGTCATTGCCGGCAGGGCAAAGACCAACAAGCATGATGATGGAGAGGGCGTTGGAATAGCAGAAGGGGGTATAGGCACCAGGTACGGCGGCAATGATGACAATGACAATTCAGGTGTATTACAGTTTGTGAGGATAGAATTTCCAGGTATACCGCTGACCTCCACGGCCAACAGCGAGATAAACGGCCTTACTCTCTACTCGGTTGGAAGGGCTACCACAATTGATCATATCCAGGTATCATACTCTGGAGATGACTCCTATGAATGGTTCGGCGGCACTGTAAATGCCAAATATATTGTTGCTTACGCCGGTCTTGATGACGCTTTCGATACTGATAACGGATTCAGTGGAAAGATACAGTTCGGCTTGATTTTACAGGACCCCCTTAAGTCAGACCAGTCAGGTTCAAACGCTTTCGAGAGCGACAATGATGCTGACGGTTCTCTCCTCACGCCGGTCACTTCACCGGTATTCAGCAACATAACTGCTTTTGGTCCCCTTGCTGTAACCGCAACCCTTCCTGCAGAGACGAAGCATGAGAAGGCACTGCACCTTCGCAGGGGAACAATGACGTCAATATACAATTCAGTTTTTGCGGGCTTCCCGCAGGGTCTCTCCATTGACGGTCAGAAAGGCAATTCACCCACCCGTGCTGACCTGAATGAACTGCAGATAGAAAATACAATACTTGCAGGGATGACCGCCAAATATGTTGAGAAAACAGGTACCGTATCTGTACCCTATACCGTTGCCCAGCACCAGGCATATTTCACAGCCACGGCAAGAAACAATAATGACGGTATGTCCCTGGCCGAAATCATTGGGAACGGTTTTATAAGCCTTACCTCCCCAAACATTCTCCCGCAGGCAGGCTCACCGCTCCTGACAGGAGCCTCTTTCACCAATACAAGGCTTGCAGATACATTCTTTACCCCGACATCCTACAGGGGTGCCTTCGGAACGGAGAACTGGACATCCGGATGGTGCAACTGGAATCCGCAGACTACAGTTTACTAGTCCAGGAATTGATGGTTTGACAACCTTTGTTCAGGATGGGGCGCACCGGAGCGCCCCTTTTTTTGCACGGTGATCAACCAGTAAGACAGGGCACATTGTCATAGGCTGTAAAGCACAAAAAAAGCCGCCATTAGAGGCGGCTCTTTTTTGTTTGTGCAGTAAATACTAGAAGATTTTCTCCTTGATACGTGCCTTTTTGCCGGTGAGGTTCCTCAGGTAGAAGATGCGGGCCCTTCGTACTTTGCCATACTTGTTGACCTCAACCTTGTCAATAAAGGGAGATGCAACCGGAAAAATCCTCTCCACTCCGATGTTTCCTGACATCTTGCGCACGGTAAAGGTAGCAGTCATACCATTTCCTCCTGACCTCTGGATTACAACGCCCCTATACTGCTGTATCCTCTCCTTGTTTCCTTCCTTGATCTTATAGTGTACCGTTACAGTGTCCCCCGCCTTGAATCTGGGGAACTCATTGGTGGTGGCGTACTCCTTTTCAACTACTTTCATTAAGTCCATCGCGCAAAAATGATTTATATGATCTTTACTATTTTCAAATCAGGTCGCAAAGGTACAAATAAATTTTTATTATCTGCAAATAAATCCCGTCAATTGCAGTAAAGATCAATGACCTGCGCCGTCAGGCATTTTGAGTTTGTCTCCTGCGTCAAGCACGATCCTCATGAGCCAATCCTGCGGATATCCCGGCTGCTTCACCGATGGAGGAATATACTTATGATTTTCAGGTAGTTCTCTGCGCGTTTTGATGTTTCCGTCCATATATTTGGTAAAGAGATGCTTGTACAGTTCTCTCCACTCCTTAACAGTATTATTGCCAGCATTGACAGAATAGTTTGTGATAAGCTCATTGGCCTTCTTTGCTGCGCCTCTGGCGTTGCTGCCGAAGAGTTCGGCTGCTCTGGCATCTATCTCTGCTGTCTCATTGATATACTTTTGTTCCAGTTCCTTCTGTTTGGCCTGAAGGTCAGGTGTCATTACGTTTGCACGGCTATAGACGAAATTGGTAACCTCATTGAAAACCCAGAAGGCTGCATCGGCACTGTAGGTCATTATGTCACCGTTGCCAACGGCAAATGAATGGGGAACGGCTGTCATGCCGCAATACATCGGGGTATAAACGGTGTAGTATGTGTCATCAACGCCGAACCAGATGATGCCACCGACGGGATCAGGAAGCCATGAACGGCTCTGGGTGACGAAAGAAAACCCGGTCTGCTGGGTTGAAGTGGCTCTCTCATGCAGATACATTTTACCGTCAACTTCCCAGCTCATCGGCCTCCACCTGACGGTATTGGCATACGGACCAGCTCCGAAATCCTTCGTCATGTCCATTGGGGTGCCCTGGTAATAGTCTCTCATCAGCTCCATAACCTCATCAACGCCAAGCTTTCTGTCAGGCTTGATCCATAGGGGCATCCTGTTTTCAAGATCATAACCCATGGCATAATTCAGATACTCACCCATTGAGCTGTTGACCCTGTTGAAAGCTGCCCATACGCGTGCTTCACAGAAGCGAGCTCCGCTGAAGTCAACCGGTGCAAATACATCGCTGAAGGAAAAGTCAGCATCTTTTCCGTCAAACCATCCGAATCCACGTGCAACATCTGCCATATCAGCTGCATATACTGTTTCTACCTCGGGATTGAAGACCTTGTCAATCTCGGCCGAGGTGATTGAGGTGGTTCCGTTGGCGAGAGGGAAGGTCTGGATCCTTGCCTGGTTGGCATGGCCCGAGATATAACCGTCCGGAATTCTGCGGGCAACAAACGCCATTCCCTTTTTGCCAGGCCCCTTGCCTATCATTTCCATTATCCATACCTCATTGGGATCTGAGATGGAAAAAGATTCGCCGGAGCTGCAGTAGCCGTATTTCTCAGTCAGGGTGACAATGGTATGAATGGCCTCCCTCGCATTCTTTGCCCTCTGCAGGGTAAGATATATAAGGCTGCCATAATCAATGATGCCATCTGGATTATGAAGCTCATTCCGGCCTCCGTAGGTGGTTTCGCCAATAGCCAGCTGATGCTGATTAATGTTTCCTACTACCGAGTAGGTTACCGGAGCCTGTTCAATTGTACCCAGGAATTTGCCTGAATCCCATTCGTACACGTCAACCATGGTGCCGGGTTTGTACTTCATTGCCGGCCAGAAATAAAGCTCTCCATAGAGAACATGGGAGTCAGCAGAGTAGGTGATCATTGTTGAGCCGTCTTTGGAGGCTCCTTTGGTAATCAGAAAGTTGGTGCATGCATGACTCTTTTCAGTAACCAATAGCATTACCACAAGAAGGCTCAGCATTAGGGATGTGATTCTCTTCATATTTACTTGTTTGATTAAATTGTTATATCACAATTAGTTATCAGTCCGCAGCATCGCTTTCAGAAACGGACAGGTCTCAAAAATAGCATCTTTAATTAAAAAACAATACCTCTTAAAATCATTATTACCGAACTGATCCGTTCGGCGTCGGCGCTTTTAAGAAGGTATTCCGTCTGGAGGCGGGGATCACCCATGTAGATCCCTTTCCTGCGGAAAGTCATTTGGCTTTCCCTTTGCCTTCGTCCGGAAAGGTGGTACTCATGTGCTCCCGTGCTGGCAGCAAGGAGGGCAATATTATATTCGTCTATTCCTCCTCCGGGCATGATTGTTAATCGTCCGGCTGCATCCTTGATAAGTGCTTTAATCAGCGGAGCTCCCTCGATGGCGTTTTTTGCCTGGCCTGATGTCAGCAATCTCTCTGCTCCGGTGGCTATGACCTCCTCCAGACCCTTCCCCGGATCCCTGCAGAGATCGAATGCACGGTGGAAGGTGAGACTCATGGGAGAGGCGTACTCAGCCAGGAGAGCCGTTCGTTCAACATCCACGGTACCGTCATTGTTGAGAATGCCGGTTACAATACCATCTGCCCCAAGCTCACCGGCAGTGTCAATATCGCGCCTCATAACGCTGAACTCGTTATCACTGTAGAGGAAATCCCCGCCTCTGGGACGGATAAGGACATGTATCCTGATGCCTGTATTTCGGCGAACTGATTCAATCAGTCCCGCGCTAGGTGTGACTCCTCCCTCCGCCAGAGCAGAGCAGAGTTCTAACCTGCCGGCACCGGCAGCCTCGGCAATGATGGCCGACTCAACAGAGTCGACGCATATTTCTACGACAAGAGACAATTCTTTTCAATGAGGCTTTGAAAGTACATAATATTTAGATAATATTGTGTGACCTAAAACATTTAATCAGATGAAACCAACACTTATGGTTCTTGCTGCCGGAATGGGCAGCAGATATGGGGGCAACAAGCAGCTTGACCAGGTAGGACCTTCCGGCGAGACTATTATCGACTATTCCATTTATGATGCAAAGAGAGCCGGGTTCGGCAAGGTTGTCTTTGTTATCAGGCGTGATATTGAGGAGCAGTTCAGGGAGACATTTGTCAAGAGGCTCAGGGATGTCATAGAGATTGACTATGTGTTCCAGGAGCTAGGAAACCTTCCGGCAGGATATGCTTTGCCTGAGGGCCGGCAGAAGCCATGGGGCACCAGCCATGCAATACTGGTGACCGAGCCCAAGATACATGAACCTTTCGGAGTTATTAATGCTGATGACTACTATGGTTACGAAGCCTTTAAAGTGCTTTATAAATTCCTGACAGAAGACAAGGATGATACGAATTTCTGCATTGTCGGCTACCGCCTGGGCAACACCCTTTCTGATCATGGGCATGTCAACCGCGGCATATGCAGGGTTAGTGAGGATGGCTTCCTGCAGCACATTGTGGAAACCCGAGGAATAGAAAAGAGGCCTGACGGAATCTTTGCACCCGATACGGAAGGGAATATCAACCAGTATACCGGAGACGAGATAGTCTCAATGAACCTCTTTGGATTTAAACCCTCGGTATATAAATATCTTAACATGGAGTTCAGCAATTTCCTTGACGAAAGGATGACCGATCCAAAGGCCGAACTTGATATCCCTACTTCACTCGATAAGTTTGTCAAGAGGGGAGAAATAACCATTCAGATACTGAGAAGCAACAGTATGTGGTTTGGAGTCACCTACAGGGAGGACAAACCTTTCGTGGTAGAAAGTATTCGGCAGATGGTAGACCAGGGATTGTATCCGGAAAAACTGTTTTGACATAATGGCAGAACAATCTGCATCCTGCACCTTACAGGGGGGGGCAGACCCCTCGCTGCCTGCATAATGGATTGATCCGCATCCTTGCTGGTTACCACCTGAATTCGGACCTGATTATGGTGCTGTTACCACAGTTGTCAACAACGCGGAGCTCAAGGTTGTGAAGGGTGTTGGCCTTCATGGGTGATTTGCCGGGCCTGCAAATCAGTAGATCATTCTTGGCGTCATACTCCGCCAGAATCCATTCGCCGTCAACAAGCATCTCATAGCTATTTATTCCTGAGAATTCATCCCGGATGGTGGCGGTGAAAAGCGATCTTCCAGTCAGGTTAGCTCCCCTTGAGAAGGAAAAACTGGCTGAGGGAGGAATAGTATCTATGGTTACGGCGTAATCACCCAGCCTGTTAACTTCATCGGTCACAAAACCGTATCTTAATGCACCTCCGGAGTAGGATGACTCTCCCCGGTCATCTATCCTGGCCAGGCACATTTTATCCTGCTTCCCCGGGATGATTGTGTCAGGTCTTATTGAGAGCCTGATCCTCTTATGCAGGGGCACGGTCTGATTATGCACCGAGTGTATGGGTGAAAGCCATCTGTTGCCGGCGTCTCTTCTCTTGTGGTTGAACCACAGAGTATCATAGAGTGTTCCGGCAGGGAAGTGGATTCGTAAGCCATCAGCAGTGAAATCAGCCGCACTGTTCCAGGGCAGTACCTTGCTGCAGGCTATCTCATCCGGGGGCACAGGGGAGACTGCAACGGACCGTACCCTGAAGGTCACCCATGACCTGTTGTTATAACTGTCTGTAACTATTATTTTTATCTCATGCTCCCTGTCATCATTAAACCTTAACACTCCGCGACCCATATGCGGTCCGTACATTGAGAGCCTGTTGCCTGGCTGAATGTGCAGCCTGTGGATATATTCGCCTGAGCTTATACGGGAAGCATAGTCAATATGAGCATTGATGTACCTCGATTCACTGTAGGAGAAACGGTCTGCCCTATAGCTGTAAATAGTTATATCGTCAGCCAGCAGCTCAATAGTGTAAACACCGCACCTGTTGGAGCTGTTGTCGAATGTATCCCAGCATTTGATGCCTATACCTGTCTCGCCGTGGATCACTGGTGAGACCGGTGCTGATACGCCGTATGAGCCATCAGCCGGTATAGTTCTCATTGTGAGTTTATTGTGGCTGTTATTGACGGAAGAGTTGCTGGTCAGAGGGTACAGGATCACTTTATCAATGACCGGCCTCATGCGGTCACTTACTCCCAGTCCGTCATATTTCAGAGGATTCACGGGATCCTCGGTGGCTGAATCGCGTAGCTCAAAATGAAGATGCGGTCCGGTTGATCCGCCAGTGTTCCCTGACCAAGCAATCACTTCACCCTTATTCACCCTGAACTGATCACGCTGGGGGAAAAGAGAGACGCTGAAGCTCTTCCTGGAGTACTGGTTTTGAAGCACATACTCTTCAATATCCGGCCTGAAGCTCCTCAGGTGGGCGTAGACAGAAGAGATGCCCGTGGGATGTCTTACATACAGAGCCTTGCCGAAACCGGTGGGGCTGACTGCTATCCTGTAGACATATCCGTCATTGACGGCAAGAATATCTTTGCCCTGAACTCCCCCGGTACGGTAATCAATCCCTGAGTGGAAATGGTCAGCCCTGAGTTCGGCGAAGCTGGCTGACAATGAAGGAGTATCGCGAAGCGGACTGGCCAGGGTGATTTCTTCCGCCGGCTGTGAACTAAGAATGGTTGTGGCTGTTATAGCCAGTGCCAGTATTATTGTCTTTTTGTGCATAACGGTGTCAGATTTGCAAATCTAATCCTCTGCCCTTAAAGAGCAAACTTAATGCCGGCTTTTTTTGAAATGAGCAAAACAAATATTACTTTTGTAATATAGTTGTCAGCCATGAATGCAAAGGGATATGAGGAGTATCTTTTGCTCAGAAGATCGGTGGAGGCATTGGTTTCAGAGCATGAAAAGCTGGTTGAGCTGGCAACCGGTTTAAAGAATGAACTTTCAGAAGCCAGAAGGCTTTTGGCAGAGAAAAACGAAGAAGTAAAGGAGCTTCAGGCAAGATACGAAAGAGCTAAGTTCTCGGGGGCTGTCCTCGGGAGCGGGGATGACGCCACAGCGGCAAGGAGGAGAGTGAGTGAACTTGTGCGGGAGATAGATAAATGTATTGCTCTTTTAGACAGATAATTATATAGCGATGGATGATAAGCTTTCGATCCGTGTCAATGTGGCCGACAGGTATTATCCGTTGAAGGTTGAAACTGAAAACGAGGAGCGTATCCGAAAGGCAGCCAGGCTGATAAATGAGAAGGTGCTTCAGTACAAGCAACGCTATGTTGACAAGGATACGCAGGATTTTCTGGCGATGGCCGCCCTCCAGTATGTGATCAGGCTGATTGAGATTGAGGAGAGCGAAGAGGATACTGGCCTTGAAGAAGGATTGGTGGAGTTAACAGAAAAAGTCAACCTCTGTCTGTCAAAGAAGTAGATACGCGTTCTTTAAAATAGCAGGATATTGCCCGCATTGTTTCTCTATTCGTTTTGGAAACTCAACAGTTTATACTTTGGAGATGGTCTTGGTTTGCCTAGGACAGGCCTCAGCCCGGTTCGCCGGGATCCCGGTTTGTCGGGACGGTGGAAGTCCGAAGCAGAACGGCCGCTCCTTCCATGTAGATATGGGGTTTTTTAAAAGTTGGAGAAACTCTGCGGGTTTTTTATAATATTAATTTCAACAAAATGATCATAGCAGATATATCACCAGGGGTTTGTTTCGCAATAGCCGGAGCCGCCCTGATTGCAGGATCAGGACTGTCATTCTACTTATGGCAGCTGATGTTGCGTAACAGAAAGAAAAAGATAATTACAGAGGCGGAGGCTGAGGCCGAAGTTATCAGAAAAGAGAAGATTCTCCAGGCAAAGGAGAAGTTCCTGCAGCTAAAGGCGGAGCATGAAAAGGTTATTAATGAGCGTAATAACCGGATAGGTCAGGCTGAGAACAGAATCAAGCAGAAGGAGCTTACACTGTCGCAGAAGCTTGAAGAAGCTCAGCGCCGAAAGAATGAGGTGGATGCTATCCGTGACAACCTGACTCAACAGATGGAGTTGCTGGACAAGAAGTCGGAGGAGGTATCAAAACTGCACAGGCAGAAGGTTGAACAGCTGGAGGCTGTTTCAGGACTCTCGGCAGAGGAAGCGCGGAATGAACTGATAGAGTCACTGAAGGAAGAAGCCCGTACGGACGCAATGTCATATATCAATGAGATACTTGACGACGCCAAGATGACCGCCACCAAGGAAGCCAAGCGGGTAGTCCTGATGGCTATACAGCGTGTGGCAGCCGAGACCGCCATAGAGAATGCTGTAACGGTATTTCATATTGACTCTGACGAGATAAAGGGCCGGATCATCGGTCGCGAGGGCCGCAATATCAGGGCTCTGGAAGCAGCCACGGGAGTGGAGATAATAGTGGATGACACTCCTGAAGCAATAGTGTTATCAGGGTTTGACCCGGTGCGCCGGGAGATAGCCCGTCTGGCGCTCCACCAGCTGGTCACCGATGGGCGCATCCATCCGGCACGCATAGAGGAGATAGTGGAGAAGACGCGCAAGCAGGTTGAGGAGGAGATAGTGGAGACAGGCAAGCGCACGACCATTGACCTTGGCATACACGGTCTCCATCCGGAGCTGATCAGGCTGGTAGGAAAGATGAAGTACCGTTCTTCATACGGCCAGAACCTCCTTCAGCACTCACGGGAGGTGGCCAACCTGGCCTCTATTATGGCTGCCGAGCTGGGCTTGAATCCCAAGCTGGCCAAGAGGGCCGGGTTACTGCATGACATTGGCAAGGTGCCCGATGATGAACCCGAGTTGCCGCATGCAGTTCTGGGCATGAAACTGGCTGAGAAGTACAAGGAGAAGCCGGAGGTTATCAATGCCATCGGGGCACACCATGACGAGACGGAGATGACCACTCTAATTGCGCCCATAGTACAGGTATGTGACGCCATTTCAGGCGCCCGTCCCGGAGCAAGACGTGAGGTCATTGAATCATATATAAAAAGGCTGAATGAACTGGAATCGGTTGCTCTCTCTTATCCGGGAGTGACAAAGACCTATGCAATACAGGCAGGAAGAGAGCTCAGGGTTATCGTGGGGGCTGACAAGGTATCAGACAAGGATACGGAAAACCTCTCTTTTGAGATTGCACGCAAGATCCAGAATGAGATGACCTATCCGGGTCAGATCAAGATCACCGTAATCAGGGAGACAAGAGCAGTTAACTACGCCAAATAATGAAGAAGCTTAAAATCCTTAACATCGTCGGTGCCAGGCCCCAGATCATCAAGGCCTCAGCCATCAGCCGGGCGATAGCGGGTGAGTTTGCCGACGACATCCAGGAGGTCGTTGTGCATACTGGTCAGCATTATGACAGGGAGCTTTCAGACGTTTTCTTCGATGAACTTGAGATAAAGAACCCGGATCACAACCTGCAGGTCGGGTCCGGCAGGCACGGGCGCCAGACGGGCATGATCATGGAGCGCATTGAGGATGTGATACTGAACGAAAAACCTGACTGCGTGGTGATCTACGGTGATACTAACTCCACCCTTGCTGCAGCCCTTGCAGCATCTAAACAGCATTTCCCGGTAGTGCACATTGAGGCCGGCATGAGATCATTCAACAAAACCATGCCTGAAGAGCTTAACCGCATCATGGCAGATCATGCTTCAACACTGCTGATTGCACCCACCAATGCTGCATTCAAGAACCTGATGGCAGAGGGATTCCGCCCTGAGAACGTAGCACCCTATACCATCAATAATCCAAGGGTCTTCCTGACGGGTGACATCATGTTTGACAACAGCCTCTTCTATGCTGATCTCGCAGAGCGAAAAAAGAGTGACCTTCTGGAAGGAATGGGGCTGGCGGAGAAGGAGTTTGTGCTGGTAACCATTCACCGCGATTCAAACACTGATGATGCGGAAAGGCTGAAAGCGATATTCAATACCATGAAAGAGCTTTCGGAGAAGAACGAAATGCCCATGGTGATGCCGTTGCATCCGAGAACGATGATCGCACTGCGAAACCGTGTGCCCGAGCTGTATGCCCATCTGTCAGACCATCCTCTCATCAGGGTGATGCCCCCGGTATCATTTCTTGAGATGATCCTTCTTGAAAAAAGGGCAAGGCTGATAATAACCGACTCCGGCGGAGTGCAGAAGGAGAGCCATTTCTTTTCACGGCCATGCATTGTACTGCGGAAAGAGACCGAATGGGTTGAGCTGGTCAGAAATGGAACAGTGAAGCTTGCAGATGCTGACCCTGTGAAGATAAGGGAGTCATGGGAATACTTCATGGCAAACGGTGATTCCCTCCAGTATCCTGCCTTTTACGGCGATGGCAAAGCAGCAATAACAATTCTTAAAGAGATACTTGCAGTATTCAGGAGCTGAGCCTGTCAAGAACGTGCCCGGCCAGCGCCCTGACAGCCGGCTTATAGTCGTTCAGAAATTCTCCCGTAACCCTGTTGCCTATCACCACGCAGAGGGTCAGGGCACGATGATTGAGCAGCTTTGCCAGTCCATAAATGGCTGAACTTTCCATCTCATAGTTGGTTACCCTTTCACCCCTGAAACGGAAAGAGGTTATGTTGTCATTGATATCACTGTCAAAGGGCTCCAGTCTCAGGCGACGGCCCTGGGGTGCATAAAACCCGGGGGTTGAGATGGTGATCCCACGTGTAATTCCTGAGGCTATCCGGTCGAGAAGAGAGGGATCTGCTTCCACAACATACGGATATGGCAGCAGATCAGGCCATTCAAGATGGGTCGCCAGCGCGTCAGCCAGCATATGGTCAAGGCACCATTCATAGCCCTCATAAAAGTGCAATACTCCATCAAATCCGACAGCTTTGGAGGTGGCCACGAAAGAACCCGCAGGCAGATCGGCCTGCAGCCCGCCGGCCGTGCCAATCCTGATAAAGGAGAGCGAACGGGGCTCTTCCACTGCCATCCCTGTGGCAAGGTCTATGTTTGCAACTGCGTCCAGCTCATTGACAACAATATCAATGTTATCAGTTCCGATACCTGATGAAATAATACTAACCTCAACCTCACGGTATGATCCGGTGATGGTACTGAATTCCCTGTTGCTCTTCCGGACACGTACCGAATCCAGCATCTCACCCAGCATCTCAACCCTGCCGGGATCTCCTACAATGATAATATTGTCGGCTATTTCACCGGGCAGAAGGTGCAGGTGGAATACTGAACCATCAGGATTGGTAATTAATTCTGTTTTTTTCATGACCTTTCAACTAAGCCGTAAAAATACAAAAAATGTCTACCCTCCGTCAAGCACCGTTCAAGTGGTACAGGCAGTTAATAATTGTTAATTCGGTAATAGCCTTCTGATGTTACAATTGAGAGGGATATCTTTGCCGCCAAACGCAAAAAAGATTTTGATGCAGATGCCTACAGGGAACAAAACCCCGGCCGGAAGAGTGCTTTTTATATTGCTTCTTCTGCTTATATGCTCTGGTACAGCAACGGTTGGTGCACAACAGAAGAAGAGCATTGAGGCAGTACGGACCCCAGATAAGATGAAGATAGACGGCAGGCTTGATGAACCCTCATGGCCTGATGCCCCTTCTGCGGGAGACTTTATAATATATAATCCTCATAATGGTGTACCATCATCAAAAAGGACCGAGGTCAGAGTACTTTATGATAATGACGCCCTGTACATCGGGGCAATGCTTTATGATGAAGCCCCTGACAGTATCTTTATGGAGTTGGGAGAGAGGGATGAGGGAGATATTAATGCAGACCACTTCTGGATTGAGATCTCACCCTTTAATGACGGACTAAATGGTGAGATGTTCAAGGTTTCTTCAACCAACGTACAGATAGACAACAAACTTACAACAGGTGACAGCTGGGGTCACAATGATACCTGGGACGCCGTCTGGGAGAGCCATACAAGCATAGTCGCCGAGGGATGGATAGCTGAGATCAGGATCCCGTATTCAGCTCTGCGATTTCCGGGAGCGGAAAACCAGTTGTGGGGCATAAATTTCTGGAGGGAGGTAAGGCGGAACAGGGAGACCTCCTCATGGAACTTCGTGACCAAAGAGTTCGGAGCAACCATAGCCCACCTGGGTGAACTGACAGGCATAAGGGACATTGAACCTCCATTGCGTCTGTCACTTGTGCCTTATGTCTCAGGCTATCTTGAGCATGTGTCAGATGAGCCAGGGGTGGGTACCTCCTATAACGGTGGACTCGATCTGAAGGTGGGACTGACAGAGAGCTTTACACTGGATGCGACGCTGATACCCGATTTCGGCCAGGTGCAGTCAGATGATCATGTATTGAACCTTTCTCCCTATGAAGTCAGGTATAACGAGAAAAGGCCCTTCTTTATGGAGGGTACAGAACTCTTTAACAAGGGTAACATTTTTTATTCAAGGCGCATTGGTGGCACTCCACACCTGGTCAGGGATGTTCACGGCATGATAGAAGATAGTGAGATTGTCACCCGCAACCCTGCAGAAGTGAGCCTGCTTAATGCCACAAAAATATCAGGAAGAACGGACGGAGGGCTGGGTATCGGGCTCTTCAATGCCGTTACCAACAGCACCTGGGCTGAAGTGGAGAATGTTCTTACGGGTGAGACCAGGCACATCAGGACCGAACCCCTGACAAATTACAATATGCTGGTGCTCGACCAGACGATGAAGAATGACTCTTATGTAAGCCTTATGAATACAAATGTGATCAGGGCTGCTGAAAAGGATGAGCACTTCTATACTGCCAATGTGACCGGGTTCGAGGCACTCTTAAAGAGTGCCAACAGGCTCTGGTCAGCCTCCGCCGGCGGCTCGCTGAGCCAGAAGTATTACTCCGCTGCCGAAACGGCCCTGGGTCATTCAATAGGATTCAATGCCGGCAAGACAGGGGGCAGGTTCAGGACTGACTATAATTTTTCACTGTTGAGTGATACATATGATCCCAATGACATGGGTTACCTGCGCAGCAACAACGAAATAAGCCACTCACTGGATTTTGGTTACAACACCTACGAGCCCTTTGGCAATTTCATGTCAACACGTACCGCTGTAGAATTTAACTACAGCCAGCTGTATAATCCCATGGCATTCACTTCAGCCGATGTGGAGCTTAGCGGGATGGTCATATTCATGAATTATTGGTCCTTTTCGCTTGACCTGGAGTTTAGCCCGTGGGGAGAGAATGATTATTTTGAACCACGTACCAGTGACATGTCAATGTATTATCATCGCCCTGCTGCAGTGGAGGCAGGATTCAGGGGTGACACAGACAAGAGCAAGAGGTTTTACATAGAGGCCAGTGGAGAATATTACAGGGCATGGTCAGATTATGGACAGCATGGCTATATGTGGGCGTTTCAGCCGGAGTTCAAGGTCAGCAGGCATTTTTCATTTGACTATTCAATCTCCGTTGAAAAAATGTTCAATGATATAGGCTACGTGTCTGCCGATCCGGCTGAGGGGATTACCTTCGGTAAGCGGAATGTGTCTACAATCACCAATACCGTTTCAGGAGCCCTTGTCTTCACAGCCAGTTCCTATCTGACACTCCGCGGCAGGCATTACTGGTCCCGGGCTGACTATGACGGAAATTATTATACCCTGCAGACTGATGGCGCGCTTCTTGACCGTATTTATTCTACCACGGTGGATAACAGTGATGTGAATACCAACTTCCTGAATATTGATTTAATATACACCTGGCGCTTTGCACCGGGAAGCGAGCTTTCCCTGGCCTGGAAGAATGCCATCCGCGGTGAGGGTGAACAGATCATTACCAACGGACTGGAAAATTTCAGCGAGCTCTTTTCAATGCCTCAGACAAACAGTATTTCTCTGAAAATTTTATACTACCTTGACTACCAGAATTTCAGAAAACTATTCAGGTCAAAGTAATTTAATTTCAATATGATACAGAGAATACAGACTTTATTCCTGCTGGCTGCTGCAGTATTGTCGGGTCTTATGCTTAAGGGTGAACTGGTCAGGATGGGCACCGATGCCGGCACATTCTTCAGTATTGACTTCATGGGCCTGACCGATAGCAGGGGAGAGGTGATACAACACCTGTGGCCTCTGACTGTCCTTCTTGCATTGGTTCCCCTGCTGGCTCTTATATCAATATTTGCCTTTAAAAGAAGAACTGTGCAGATGAGATTATCGATGCTTGTGCTGTTGCTTTCCCTGGGCACCCTGATTCTCGGAGCCTTTTATGTGCTGATGTTTGACAGGAAAATAGATATAACAGTTATGTGGACGGTGAAGTCGCTTTTCCCGCTTGTGTCTGCCATCCTGGCATGGCTCGCCTACCGTGCCATAATGAAGGATGAGATGAGAGTCAGATCCTATGAACGCCTCAGATGATCTCCAGCCGCTCCTGATCGGTAATCTTTTCGCAGTACTGGCACTTAAGTGCAACAGGTTTCTTTGAGACAACCCTGAAACGGGTAGTGACCTTCTCAAAGTTGGTGATGCATTTAGGATTCATGCACTTGGCTATAGCAATGATTGTATCCGGCACCTCAACCACGCGCTTCTCGGTCACCTTGTAGTCCTGTATGATATTCAGTTTGGCGTTTGGAGCAACAAGAGCTATCCTGTTGATGTCATCATCCTCGAAAAATTTCCCCGCAATTTTAATGATTGCCTTTTTGCCGTCAGTTTTACTGTCGAGATTGGTTCCGAAAGTGATTTGATTCTTTATCTTGTCAAGTCCCAGGATCTTGATAACCTTGAATAGAGTGGCTGCGGGAATATGATCTATAACCGTACCGCTTTCGATGGCACTGACGAGCAACTGTTTCTTGTCATTAATATTTTTCATGGCTGATTATTTTAGTCCAAGTAGAGTGGAGATGATTGCCTGCCTGGTATAAACTCCGTTCAGAGCCTGTTCAAAGTAATACGCTTTGTTGTTGGAGTCAACATCAGTGCTGATCTCGTTCACCCGGGGCAGAGGATGCAGGATCTTCATCCCCGGCTTTGTTTCCGCCAGCATGTTTTCCTGAAGCACATATGCGTTCTTCACCTTTTCATACTCCATCGGGTCAGAGAAGCGTTCGCGCTGCACACGTGTCATATAAACTATGTCAGTCATGTTGATCACCTCATTCAGGTCAATGGTCTCGTAGTACTCAAGGCCGAGGTTCTTGAGGTACAGCTTATACTCATCGGGCATCATCAGTTCCTCAGGTGCCACAAAATTGAATGAGGTCTTCCATCTTGACATTGCCATCAGCAGCGAATGGACCGTCCGGCCATACTTGAGGTCACCCACCATGCAGATGTTCAGGTTGTCAAGAGTTCCTTGCGTCTTGAGAATAGAATAGAGGTCGAGCATTGTCTGTGTGGGGTGCTGGTTGGCGCCGTCACCCGCGTTTATTACCGGAACTGTTGCAATCTCACTGGCATATCTTGCACTGCCCTCTATGGGGTGCCTCATGACAATCAGGTCAACATAGTTGTTCACTGTCCTGATAGTGTCATTAAGGGTTTCCCCCTTGGTGACACTCGAGTTGGAGGAGTCAGTGAATCCGATGACCTTGCCTCCCAGTTTGTTGACAGCGCTCTCAAAGCTGAGGCGCGTACGCGTTGATGGTTCAAAAAATAGAGTTGCCACAACCTTACCGCGAAGAATATCCTGCACCGGGTTCTTCTCAAATTCCGCGGCAAGGTCGAGTATCTTTATGATCTCCTCTGTAGTCAGATCATCAATTGAAACTAAGCTTCTGGTTTTCATTAAGATGCGTTTTTTTATTGCCTGAACAGTAACAAAGTTATATTAACTGAGCCTGCAACAGTTAAAATGTTAAAAACTATTTAATAAAAAGGCCCGCTAAAGAGTTGCGAGCCATTTCATCTGAAGTCCTGTTATCCTTGTCAGCCTTCCTGTCACCTGTTCCGAAGCCGAGTGCCGGAAGGTGATCTCCATGGCAACATTGTTCCCTGTGAAAAGGTGGTCTGTCTGGCCACATGATTCCTCCTTGAGTACCTTCATGACGTCATTCATCGCGGCATAGGGAAAGGAGATATGCCATCTCTCAACTATATGTCGCTCCACAATATCAGCATTGTCCAGTGCATCGGCTGCCGCGGTGCGGTAAGCGTTGATCAGTCCGCCCACTCCCAGGAGGATTCCTCCGAAATACCTTATGACCACCACCATCACGTTTGTCAGCTCCCGTGAGTTGATCTGACCCAGGATGGGTTTGCCTGCAGTGCCTGAGGGCTCACCGTCATCATTGACCCTCCACGCCTGCCTGTCAGGCGAGAGTACCCATGCAAAGCAATGGTGCCTTGCATCATGATACTCCTTCTTCAGCTCTGCCAGCCTGGATTTTATCTCTTCCTGAGAGGTTACCGGTATGGCGATACCTATAAATCTGCTGCCCCTGTCCTTGAACAGGCCCCTGGACTCACTATCTATTGTTTTATATGTATCTGAAAAAAGCATAATTATTGGCGAAGGTATTATGACAATTCATCCTGCCAAGGCCTTCGCACCCTTGAAAAGAGTTATTATTCCCATCATTATCAGAACGATATATACTATATTGGTAAAAGTCTTCTGGCTAATCCTGGCTACCAGTCTGTCACCCGTGTAAAGGCCTGCCAGCAGTGCGGGAATTGAGCTAAGTGCCAAAAAAAATATTTCCGTTCTGACCAGTCCGGATATGAGATAAAAGAGAAGTGCATAGGTGACAGCAAAGAGAATGAATATTGATATCAGGGCGTTAAATTTTTCCTTTGGGGTCTTTATTGATGCCAGTATTATTGCAACGGGGGGTCCGGTTATGCCTGTGGCACCCGCGAGCACTCCGCCGAAGATGCCACTCAGTGTCATTGCAGAAGTATCAGTTTTGATGCCAAAGTTCATTCCCCTGGCTAATGCCATTACGATGAAGATGATCAGAACGCCCCAGGTGAGCTGTATATATGCCGGGTTGACGTATTTGAGTATAAGAGTCCCTGCAGCCACGCCTGCCCCGGTCCACACTGCCATTCGTCCCAGGGGCTGACCCCTGACAATCTCACGTGAACGGCGGAAATAGAGTATAGAGAAGATTGCATTGATCATTGCGATAAAGACTGCAGTGTCTGACACCGGGATAAAGAACTGTATCAACGGTACTGCAACCAGTGCCAGTCCGAATCCTGTGAATCCCCTTACTATGGAAGCAATAAAGATGATCAGTGACAGGGAAATAATATTCAGGGGTGTAAGCATTTTAGTCCTCGTATAATGCCATCTGACTGAAATCAGATTTGAATGATTCTGCTGACACTTCCCATCTTGAGATCTCATCACTGAGGCTAAGGCCATTAGTCAGCACCTCACGCATTCGGTCGTCACCTGAGAGTATGTCAAAAGGCAAAAGCCTGTATTCATATTCATATGGTGGCGGGTTGAATTTAAGGGAATCGGCCGGTGATGTGCGGATGATGGCGTCAAAAAGGTGGAGAGCCGTAGCCACGGGCCGGAAGAGAGGCGGTTCGGTCACATGAATCTGTATCCCCCTGCAGTACTCCCCGGCATATTTGTTGAATGTGGGAATGAAATCGTGCATCCTGAACTCACATCCGGGCAGTTTGCGGCTTCTCATTTCCAGGAGGAGGTTCCTTCCGTCTATCCACGGGGCCCCGATCAGTTCAAAGGGTATGACCGTACCTCTTCCTTCTGAAATGTTCAATGCCTCTGCCAGTACCGTTCCCGGATAGACCACTGCGGTCTGCTGAGTGGGCATATTGGGAGAGGGCAATACCCAGGGCAGACCTGTCTCATTATAGAGGGAGTTGCGTTTCCACCCTTCCGCCCTGATAATATGAAGCTCGCATCCGGGCATATGCTTTTCCCTTATCCACAGTGCCATCTCGCCCATGGTCATCCTGTGGCAGAGGGGAATAGATGCCCCTCCGACGAAGGTAAAATATTCTTCCTGCAGTATGGGCCCGTCAACCTGTATTCTGCCAATAGGATTTGGCCTGTCAAGAATATATACTGGTATCCCTGCCTCAGTGCATGCTTCCATACAGTGCTTGACTGTCCAGATGTAGGTGTATAATCGTGCACCCACATCCTGCAGGTCAGCAACAAATGCTTCCAGGCCGTCAAGCATTTCGGGCGTCGGTTTACGGTGCTGGCCGTATAGGCTCCGGACAGGAATGCCCAGGAAGGGATCCGTTGATCCTTCCCACTCAATCATATTGTCCTGTGTCTGTCCATGCAGGCCGTGCTGAGGCCCGAAGAGGGCTGCCAGTGTACATTCTTCATTATCACCGAATATCTCCGTGGCGTGCCGGTAGTCTGAAGAAATGCTTGATGAATGGCACAGCAGGCCAATTCTTCTTCCCCGCAATCCAGGCGGCAGCCTGCGTGATACCATGTCAAGTCCGGAGAGTACTTTCATATAAACGCAAAAATAGTTAAAAGAGTGGCGGTGGCAAGGGGTCGGTCTCCGCCGGACGGAAATTATCAATATATTTACAACATCCGGTCCGGTCCGGATGTTGAGTAGTTGAAAAACATGACATGAAGAAAAATCTTATCTTACTGATACTTGCAATGACAGCGTTCTCCGGACACGCAATGGCGCAGGAGAGATTATCGAAATATCCTCCCTCTGCCAGCCCTGACAGAATCATTCTGAACATAACCAGGGATCCGGCAACTTCTATGGCAGTCACCTGGAGAACTGACACAACAATACACGAAACCCTGGCACAGGTCACTGTCAATCTCCCTACAGTATTTCTTGCAGATTCCGCCTCAGTGGTGAGCGGAATTTATGAAGATATTGAAGGTGATGGCGTTGTGGGCAGATTCCATTCAGTTCAGTTTACCGGACTGACTCCGGGAACAACATATGCCTACCGCGTAGGGTCAGGTCCCGCCGTCAGCGAATGGTTTACCTTCACCACAGCCGAATCAGGTGAAGCACCTTTTAGCTTTATCTATTTCGGCGACTCCCAGCTTGGCAGCAAATCATTATATGCCAGGGTTATCAGGCAGGCTTACCGGTCAACTCCCGGGGCTGCCATGATGCTCTTCGGGGGAGACCTTGTGGATGGCGGCTCCGGTTCTACCCTGCATGATGATGAATGGGGTGACTGGCATGCGGCTGCCGGATTCATCACCTCTGAGGTGCCGGTGGTGGCAGCACCGGGGAATCATGAATATTATGATCCTGCTGAAAGGAGTAAGAGGGAGTTGAACAGGTATTGGCGTGCAGGATTCACACTGCCCGAGAACGGACCGGCAGGCCTGGAGGAGACAGCCTACTCAGTGGATTACCAGGGAGTGAGATTCATAATTGTCAACTCTGACGAGATGATCAGGAATGAGGCTTTTGCAAAGAGCCAGACCGACTGGGTGGAGACACTTTTAAAGGACAATTTATGCAAATGGACCGTTGCAATATTCCATCACCCTGTTTATTCCACTTCGGCCAGGAGAGACAACACTGTCGTCAGGGAGAATCTGAAACCGCTTTTTGACAGGTATGGAGTGGACCTGGTACTGACCGGTCATGATCACACCTATGCCCGGGGCATGCTTGAGCCAGAGGAGAGTGGAATAAAAAAAGGCCAGGCAGGGACAGTCTACGTTGTCTCGGTCAGCGGATCGAAGCAATACCGGCAGGATGCAGATCAGTGGTGGCAGGCAGGTCTGACCAACACCCAACTGTGGCAGGAGATAAGTGTTGACGGGAACAGGCTTGCCTACAGGGCTTATGATGCCTCAGGCAATCTGGCTGACCAATTTGTCATCACCAGGAAGAAGAACGGAAGCAAACGGATTGACACTCCCTGACCTTTAAAATCAGAAACGGATAAAGAAATATGAAATACAACAAGCTTTCACTGATAATTGCAGTTGCAGGATTAATCGCTTTCTCATGCACCAGGCCCGGAGAGAGGCTTGAAATTTACACTACAACTGATCTGCATGGCATGCTGCTCCCTTTTGATAATACTGAAGGTGAATCCACTGACCGGTCACTCGCCAACCTGGCCAGCCTGGTCAAGGCAGGAGGCAATGCAAACATGATACTGCTTGACAACGGCGACATCCTCCAGGGAGATCCGCTGGCCTATTATTACAATTTCGTTGATACCACGGAAACCCATGTGATAGCAGACATCCTCAATTATCTGGGTTATGATGCTGCCACCGTGGGGAATCATGATATTGAGGCAGGTCATAATGTCTATGACCGCGTAAGAAGAGAGTATAACTTTCCAATGCTTGCCGCAAATGCAGTTGACATTACTACTGGCAAGCCCTATTTTGAGCCTTACACTGTAATCCGTAAAAAGGGACTGAAGGTTGTGGTTTTCGGACTTATCACCCCTTCTGTTCCGCGCTGGTTGCCCGAATCGCTATATCACGGCATAAGGTTTGAGAACATGATCTCTACCGCCAGGAGGTGGATGCCGGAGATGCTTGCGGAGGAGCCTGATCTGGTGATCGGCCTGTTCCATTCAGGCATGGGTGATGAGAGAGACAGGGGAGATGATGAGAACAGTACCCTGGCTGTTGCCATGAATGTGCCGGGCTTTGATGTCATTTTCTGCGGTCATGATCACCGGCAGGAGATAAAAGAGGTTATCAACGATGCCGGAAAGAAGGTCCTTGTTCTCGATGGCGGCAGTCGTGCCGAGGCGCTTATGAATGTTACTGTTGAGATTGAAAGAGGGGCTGACGGAAGCATTACTCCGGACCTGAGCGGAAGAATAATACCAATGAATACCATCCCCGAGTCAACTGCCTTTCTGAAGAGATACAGTGCTGCATCCGCCAGGGTCAGGGAATACACCTCGGAGGTTATCGGACGGTCGTCAGCTCGTGCCACCACCCGGGATGCCTTTTTTGGCCCTTCAGCCTTCGTTGACCTGATTCATCTCATGCAGCTTGAACTCACGGGAGCCCGGGTATCACTGGCTGCACCGCTTTCCTTTGACCAGTCAATAGACAGGGGGGAGCTGAGGATAAGGGATATGTACCGGCTTTACAGGTTCGAGAACTTCCTCTACACGGTGAACATGACGGGAGGAGAGATTGACCGTCATCTGGAGCATGCTGCAGGACAGTGGTTTGAGACCATGGAGAAGAGCAGTGACTACATGCTGCGGTACAGGTATAATGAAGACGGCAGACCGGTGATGGTAAACGGCACTGCCCGCCTGCGCAATCCATCATACAACTTTGAATCAGCAATGGGAATCCGATACACTGTTGATGTGAGCAAGCCTCAGGGAGCCAGAGTAAACATCACTTCTCTCAGTGATGGCACTCCATTCAGCTATAGCGAAACCTACACTGTGGCAGTGAACTCCTACCGCGCCAATGGCGGCGGCGGGCATTTCCCCGCAGCAGGCATCACCGGCAGAGAACTGGAAAAGAGGCTTGTCTCAGCCACAGAGCGTGATCTCCGTCACTACATGACTGAATGGATCAGAGAACGGGGCACTATAAGCCCGGAACCATTGAGTGAATGGAGCATCATTCCTGCAGAATGGGCAGCCGGGGCAGAGAAACGTGAGAGGCAGCTTCTTTTTGGCAGCAACTGAAAAAATGATTGTTATGAGAATATTTATGAAGATTGGCACTGCCTGTCTCCTTATGCTGACACTGATGTCATCCGGAAGTGCCAGACACAAGCCTGTTAACCTGATCCTGTTCATCGGTGATGGCATGGGCGTGTCTCATGTCTATGCCGCAATGACCGTTTCAGAGAACGATATGACTTTCCCTTCCTTCCCGGTAACCGGATTCAGCAAAACCCATTCCGCCAACAGTTATTCAACTGACTCAGCTGCAGGCGGTACTGCCATCGCCACCGGGGAGAAAACAAACAACAGGATGATATCAATGAGACCTGACAGTACCATTCTTCCAACTCTTATGGAACTCGCAAAGTCAGCTGGTAAATCAACAGGAATAGTATGCACCAGCTCACTCACCGATGCCACCCCTGCTTCATTTGTTGCTCATGAGCCATTGCGTTACAACTACCGGGAAATTGCCGGATGGTATATAGCCGGAGCAGCTGATCTGTTTGTCGGAGGTGGACGGAAGTATTTCGAGGCGGAAACTGATGCCGGCGGAGGTGCTGACAAGCCCCGGGATATTGTGTCAGGGCTTTCTGAAGCAGGATATGATATAACATATGATCTGGAGTCTTTTGTCAGCTCCGGGTCAGAGAGGATAGCCGGATTGATGTCTGCCGGAGATATGCCCAGGCTGCATGAGGGCAGAGATCCGCAATACCTTGCCAGGGCGACGGCGAAGGCCATTGACCTCCTTTCACGCAATAGACGCGGGTTCATACTGATGGTGGAGGGTTCAGAGATCGATGATGCCGGCCACAGCAATGATACAAAAATGGTAATCAATGAAGTACTGGATATGGACCGGGCCGTTGCCGTTGCCCGTGAATTCGCTGACCGGAACGGGAAAACCCTTATCGTGGTCACAGCTGACCATGAGACGGGAGGCATGAGCATTGCTGACGGTAATCCGGGAAAGAGGGAAGTGACGGGAGCTTTCAGCATCAAGGGACACTCCGGGGTAATGGTTCCGGTCTTTGCTTACGGCCCCGGCTCTATACAGTTCACAGGAATACAGGATAATACGGAGTTGTTTCATGATTTTTGCCGACTGCTTTCACTCAACAATAAGCGAAGATGACAAAAATTCGTCCGGAAAGTGACGGTCACATGCTGCCGCTGGTGGAACAGTTCTATTCCATCCAGGGTGAGGGATATAATACAGGAAAGGCTGCCTGGTTCGTCAGGA
This sequence comes from Bacteroidales bacterium, assembly GCA_012513795.1. Taxonomy (GTDB): domain Bacteria; phylum Bacteroidota; class Bacteroidia; order Bacteroidales; family VadinHA17; genus SR-FBR-E99. The sequence goes on from JAAZBN010000219.1 coordinate 23,686, forward strand.
TCGGTGGCTGTGATCTCTGTTGCAGCTGGTGTGACACTAAATATACCTGGGATGCTTCCCTGCACCCCATGGTGTCAGTTGAAGATATTTTTTCCGAGGTTCTTGCTGCCGGTGCTGACTCAGTAGTGGTAACCGGCGGTGAACCCCTGATGTGGGATATGGGTCCGCTCTGCAGCATCCTTAAGGCCAGGGGTATAAAAACATTTCTCGAGACCTCCGGGGCATGGCCTCTTACAGGATCGTGGGACTGGATCACTCTCTCCCCCAAGAAGGATCATCCGCCTCTGTCAGGTATCTGGCCACTGGCAGATGAACTTAAGGTAGTAATACAATATGGCACTGATTTTGAGGATGCTGAAAGATATAGCTTCAAGGTGAGTCCCGGCTGCCGCCTTTTTCTGCAGCCTGAATGGAGCCGTTACAGGGAGATAATAGCAGAGATAACGGAATACGTAAAGAGAAATACCAAATGGAGGGTGTCTCTTCAGGCCCATAAGTTTATGCATATACCCTGAATGAAAGTAAAAACTGCCATTTCCGCCCTTTTAATGATAGCCCTGATGAGCCAGTGCACAGTTACGGGCCAGACCCTGCACACCCGCTCCAACCGGGCTTTAAAATATTATGATCAGGGCAAGCGAGATTATGATTTGCTCTATTATGACAGGGCGGAGAGAAACCTTAAGCTGGCCGTTGGTGAAGACAGCCGATTCTATGAGGCACATATTCTGCTGGGCCAGCTCTATACGGATACAGGTGACTGGGAGAATGCAGTGATTCATTACCGCACTGCGGTGGCAATTGACCCGCTTTTCTTTCCCCCGGCATTGTTCAGCCTGGGCAGGGCAGAGATGAGAACCGGGAGGTACACTGAAGCGCTTAACCATCTGGAATCCTACCTTAAACAGCTGGGCTCCACGGCGAAGTTACGGGCTGAGGCAGAAAAAATGATAGGCAACTGCAGGTTTGCTCTCTCATTCCCCGGGTCACTATTTGATGTGGAGCCTGTCAATGCGGGAGATTCTGTAAATACGGCACTTGATGAATACTGGCCTTCGGTGACCGGTGACGGACAGCAGCTGATATTTACCAGGGAGGTGAAACGTGCAACAGCCTATGGCCAGGACTTTGGCCGTGACAGACAGGAGGACTTCTATGTAAGCAATTGGACAGATAAGGGTTACTGGGGGCTGGCAAGAAGCGCAGGTGCACCCCTCAATACAGCAGGGAATGAAGGAGCACAGTCTATCTCGTCTGACGGCCGTTACATGTATTTTACAGCATGTGACCGCAGTGACGGCCACGGAAGATGTGATATCTACTTTTCATCATATGACGGCAGCCGATGGTCTCCAGGGATAAACCTGGGATCGCCTGTGAATACGGCATACTGGGAATCACAGCCTTCAATAAGTCCCAACGGGAAAATGCTGTTCTTTGTGAGCAACAGACCTGGAGGATTGGGAGGAATGGACATCTGGTATTCCACCCTCTGCAGTGATGGCAGATGGAGCAGGCCGGTGAATCCGGGCAAGGAGATCAACACTTCGGGTGACGAGTTTTCACCGTTTATATATTTTGACAGCAAAACCCTGTACTTTTCATCCAACGGCCGGGAATCTTTTGGAGGGCATGATATATATGTTACAACCATGAACCGTGATTCCACCTGGGCTGAGCCACAGAATCTGGGTCCACCGGTAAATACTCCTGCTGATGAAACAGGCCTGGTGATTGAGTCATCAGGAAAGAGGGCATGGTTCTCTTCCGTACACACCAAGGAGAATGGAAAGGATATTTTCTACCTTGACCTCCCTGCTTCCGCTCAGCCCGAGCCTGTTCTCTATTTCAAGGGCAATGTCATTGACAAGGCTTCAGGCCAACCTATTAAAGCCAGGTATGAGCTTACCGATTTAACAAACAGGGTGGAAGTAATCAGTTCCGTAACTGACAACAGGGGAGGCTTTTTTGTTTGCCTCCCCCAGGGAAGCAGTTACGGACTGAATGTGACCGCCAATGGTTATATGATATTCTCGGAAAATTTTGATTTTGCGGCCGGTTATACCTCCGCGGAACCATACATGAAAACCATTGCCCTCAACCGGGTCAGAGAAGGAGAATTCATGAGGATGTATAACGTTTTTTATGATACTGATTCATGGGAACTTCATGAATCTTCAAAACCTGAGCTTGAACAACTGCTTGAGTTTCTACAGGTCAACCCGACAGTGGTAATTGAGGTGGGAGGCCATACTGATGCAGATGGTACAGATGAGCATAACCAGCTGTTGTCAGAGAGAAGGGCCAATTCGGTGCGGGAATTTTTGGTGAAGAGAGGAATAGCACATGACCGTATTTTCGTACATGGGTACGGTGAGGGCGAACCTGTGGCCGATAACCTTACCGCTGCAGGAAAGAGGCTTAACAGACGGACTGAGATTACAATCCTGTCAGAGGGCACTCATAAAAAATAGGTGCCACCCGCAATTGGACTGATTACCTCGGTTTAATGAAACAGGTAAGGAGGGTTGACCCGTTGGGGTGCCCTCCTTACTCTTTTAACAGACAGATAGAATCTTCAGATAATCAGATAGCTATCCTGTTTTCTGAAGAGGGGCCGGTAAGTATTTTCAAGCCTGGACTTTCCTTTGCAGGCAACGTGATAAATACAGATGTGCCTCCGGCATCGTTGGGCTCAACCCTGATTTTGCCCTCCATTGCCAGAATAAGATTTCTGGCCAGGATTAAATTCATAGCGGAATAGGTATCCTGACTTTCGGAATGTTGG
>JAAZBN010000220.1 GCA_012513795.1 Bacteroidales bacterium
GATCCTGATAAAGCTTCTCAGTTCCTCATTGTCCTCAACGAAGAGAAGAACAGGTTCGTCATCGTCATGTGTTTCGTTATCCGCCTCTGCATCTTCTTCCTGCATGACCGATGCCATGCGGCGTGACCTGAGTGAGCTCTGCCCGTCAGCCAGCACAAACTCGGTTTCGTTGTCAAAATGAGCAAATCCCAGTTTGAATATCACCCTGAAGGTGGCGCCTTTCCCCTCTTCACTTTCAGCCGTCAGCTCTGCCTGGTGGAGTTCTGCCAGTTCCTTGCTGAGCGACAGTCCGATGCCGGTGCCGGGCTGCATTGTCATCACCTCTTTCTCCTCGCTGCCGAACCTCATAAAGAGATTTTTCATCTTCTCCTTTGAGAGCCCGGTGCCCTGGTCTGCAACAATGAGCTCAAGCGAATCACTGTTCTTCCTGACGGTTACATTGACCTGTTTGCCGCGGGGGGTGAATTTGAGGGCGTTACTCAACAGGTTGAAGGTGATCTTCTCAACCTTATCGCGGTCAGCCCATACTTTTTCTTCCTCTGAGTGATCTTCAACAATGAGTTTTATTCCTTTGTCTTCCGCCATCTTACGGAAGTCGGCACAGATGCCGGAGATAAAAGGCCCCAGAGCAAACTCCTCAATCCTCAGCTTCATTTTCCTGCTCTGAATCTTCCTGAAATCGAGGATCTGGTTCACCAGCCTCAGCATACGCCGGGTGTTGCTCTGGACCATTGTCAGCTGCTCCTTCACCTCAGGGTCGAGATTGTTGTTCTGAAGGATATTGGTTACCGGCGACGATATGAGTGTCAGCGGGGTGCGCAGCTCATGGGAGATGTCAGTGAAAAACTTCAGCTTGAGATTGGTAATTATCTGTTCCACCTCAACCTTATGGCGAAGCTTGTACATGGTGAAGATGACATAGATGGCCAGGGCAATGAGGGCCATGCTGACAGCCAATATCAGGATCTTTGCAAGCAGGGTCTGCCAGAAGGATGGTTTGACGGTTACCTTAATGGTGCGGTTGTTGTCAACCCATATGCCGTCAGAGTTGGTTGACCGTACACTGAAGAAGTACTCGCCCGGGTCAAGGTTGGTGTATGAGGCTATCCGCTGGCCACGCTCAATTATCCAGTCGGGGTCCACACCCTCCAGTCTGCGGGCATACTGGATGTTTTTCGGATTCCTGTAGTCGAGGGCGGCATATTCAATGACCAGGCTCTTCTGGTCATGCCGCAGTTCCAGGGTGGTCAGGCCGGGATCATCATGTGGCCGGGGCGGTGATCCTGCGTCAGTATGTATGTCTGAACCGGCAACGGAAAGACGGGTAAAGAGGAGGGGAGGGACGTAGTTGACCTTGCGTACCTGTGCGGGATTAAAGCAATAGATGCCGTTGTCAAACCCGAACATGATCTCATTGTCGTTCGTGCGCAATCCGGTAGCTTCAGAGAAATATCTCTTTTCTACCCCGCTCTGTTCACTGTAGATCTCGAATGATTCAGTCTGTCTCCTGAATTTGAGAATGCCTCTCTCACTGCTGAGCCACAGGTTTCCGTTAAGGTCATCAACGATGCTCAGAATAACATCATCGGGGGCACCGGTTTTAACCGTATAGGATTTGAACTGCGGTGTGTCACCGTTATATCCGGTTACCCTGTTGAGGCCTCCGCCAAAGGTGGCCACATAGATCTCATTATCAGGGGAGCAATAGATGTAGTGAACATCATTGTTTGCCAGGCTCGTTTCAACATCAGGATCGAAGAAGCAGGTCACGAACCTTGCCTCTGCGGGATCAGCAAAGTCACTGTCAAAGATCACCAGGCCGCTGGTGGTGCCAACCCATATCAGGCCCTGCCGGTCAGAGGTAATGTATCTTACCCTCTTATGGTTTGAGTAGGGGTAGTTGGTCAGTCTGTTGAAGGAATTTATGAAGAGTGTACGGCCGTCCTCTTCGATGATGTAATTCAGACCGCCATTGAATGTTCCCACCCAAATCCTGCCTCCCGGGTCCTCATGGACGGAATAGACGTTATCATGACTCAGGCTCATCGGATCATTATCATCATGCCGGTATCCGGTTATCCGGTAGCGACATTCATTGCCTTTCCCGGCAGGCTCAAGCCTGAACAGTCCCCTTCCCTTGGATCCCAGCCAGATGTTGCCTTTGCTGTCCTGAGTTATTACGTATACCAGTGCGGTGAACGGCTCCCCTCCGGTGAAGGTACCGTTGTCACGCAGGTATCCCCTCAGGTTTCGATCGGAGTCAAAGAGATACACCCTGCCATCACGTGTGGCGGCCCAGAGATTATTGTTGTTATCCTCGAAGACAGCCCTGACCTCATTCTCTGAGTGAGAAGCCGACACCGGCTTGGGGCTGATCACCCTGAACATGCTGGGGAAGAAGGAGATCTTTTCTATGCCGCGGGTGATTGTGCACATCCACAGGTTACCCTGGTTGTCCGAGAGAGCCGAGTGGATGAGGTTGGGGAACCTTCTGTCACTGCTGCCCGGTTGGTTAAAGAAGTATTCAAGCTCTCTCTCCACGCGGTTGTACCGGGAGAAACCGCCTCCCCGGGGGTACACCCAGAGCATGTCATTTATATCTTCAAAGATCACGAAGCTGGGAAGGAGGACATTGGGGTTGGTCTTGTCAACATTCATGCGAAAGTGTCTCACGGTGCCGCTGAAGGGGTCATAGTGGGTCACGCCGTCAGCATAGGATTCAATCCATGCCTCGCCGTAACGGTCTACGTATACGGAAACCATCCTGTTGTCAGGCAGCCCCGGATAGCGGGAGGTATCATACTGCTTTTTCTGTCCCGTCACCGGCGAGTAGATGAAGAAACCATCACCCGAGGTGAGAATAATAAGTTCACGCTGGTTCAGAGGCTTGATGCTTATTATATCAGACTTAATACCAAGGCGTATTTCATCCACCAGCTCTGCATCTGTGTCTGTAACCAGGATGGTTCCGTTCCCTGTGCCGAACCATAATCTTTCTCCATCCTCATGAAGGCAGAAGAAAGCGTCCGTATTGCCTGCAGGATTCTTATCTACTGCCACCGGGCGTGGTGCAGCTTCCTCTCCTTTAAAGCTGAACAGGCCGCTGTCGGTAAGAATCCAAACCACTCCCCGGTCATCCTTGCTTATAATGTGTATTTCCCGGACAGGGGTATTGCCATTGAGGCATTCAAACTTCTGGATTGTGTAGTCGGGGGAGGAGAGTGACGAGATGATCCGGATACATCTGCCTGATTCGGTGGAAAGCCATGTCTCCCCTCCGCTGAAACAGTATATCTGGTTTACGGGCGAATAGTTTTCGGGACCCGCGGAACTTATCTCGTTGAGGTTGATAAACTCCTCTGTGCGGGTGTTCATGCGGTACACCTCTCCATTGTTGTTCATTATCCAGAGGTAGCCGAGATCATCTTCGGTAATGCGGTCCACCCTGTTGTTCGTCAGGCCGTAGCTTGAGTTGAATCCTGATTTATAAACCTTGAAGCTATAACCATCAAAGCGGTTGAGGCCGTCAAAGGTGCCGAACCACATCATGCCGTCACGGTCCTGGTGCATGGTGAGCACCACGCCTTCAGAAAGGCCGTCTTCAACAGAATAGTGGGTAAAAGCGCTTTTGAACTGCCCCGACAATGAGAGGGCCGGCATTGTCAGCAGCAGCAGGAGCCTGATGATTTTTCCGGTGCCGGAGTGCATACACTGTTTATTCTGTCCTGACCACTAAAGGTGACCGGAGACGCTTTGAGAACTCTTCTATATAAGTGGTCCATGCGGCATCAGATTCAAACCCCCATTTGCTCCAACCGGCTCCGGTATAATAGGTGAGGGGAGTGCCAGCCTGAAAGCGTGTGACTATCAGCAGGTGATCAGCTGTTTCCTTCACCTCAACGGCAGGGGTTGTAAGCACAGTGCCCACGTAGGTTATTCCGCCTTCGCCTCCGTCAAGACGGTAAGCAATGGCATTCATCTCGGGAGGGAAGAGAAGGGGTGAACCCTCTTCCCTTTTAACTATACCTGCCGCAACGGTAAACTCATTATCAATGCCGGTATATTCTTCAATGATCCTGTTCATCTGGCTTCCGGCGTCAAGCGAGATGGTCCGGGTTTCAGTAACCATGACGTCACGTACCACGAAGGTAGGATACCTGAGCCTGAAGGATGTCCGTATGGGCCCGTTGTCAAGCCTCTCACACTCCTCAAAGTTAATGGCCAGCCAGAGAGAATCATCAACGTATGGCGCCATGGCACCTGCTCCCAGCGTGCGGCCCACCTTGTAGCAGTCGCACCCCTCCCCGTTGTCGTCGTGATAACTGTTTTTGCCGGCGAGGTAATCGGCATACCACCTGTCTATCACCATCTTATCGGTCCGTTTCACCCACACGTCAAGCCCGTTGCTGGGGCCGTCCTTCTCTATCAGCGCAGTACCATAAATACGAAAGGCAATCCGGTCATTCTCCCAGGTGTAGTCATCATACCTCTCCGGCACGAATCTGCCGTAGGCTTTGGTTTCAACTGCCTGAGGGGTGCCCCGGGTGATATAGAATACCTCCCTGTCGTTTGCTTTGATGTCAGACTGGAAGATGAGGTATTGGGGATCAGTCTCACCGTTGTAGATAAGCTGTGAAGTGACGAGGCCACCTTTTCTGTTGGTCACTACAAGCCCGGCGGGATCGGTATCGCCCAGTTTCCCGGTGATGTCGCTGAAGGGTATTTCTATTGTTTCGGATGATCTGTCAAAGGGGAGGTCATTTTCTATTGTAACCTTTATCCTTTCTTCGGCGCAGCCGGAGAGGAGAAGGAGCGGCAGGATGAGTAGGGAGATTTTTTTCATTGTCAGGTTTTTATCATTTGGGTTGCTTTCCGATATATGCCAGGATGCCGCCGTCAACGTAAAGTATATGACCGTTGACAAAGTCAGAGGCAGGTGATGCGAGGAAGACGGCCGGTCCCTGCAGGTCTTCCGGTGTTCCCCAGCGGGCTGCGGGTGTGCGGCCTATGATGAATGAGTTGAAGGGGTGCCCTGCAGCCCTCAGCGGCGCTGTCTGGGGAGTGGCTATGTATCCCGGGCCGATGCCGTTAACCTGGATATTGTATTCAGCCCATTCGCATGCCAGGTTGCGGGTAAGCATTTTCAGCCCGCCCTTGGCCGAGGCGTATGCTGAGACAGTTTCCCGCCCCAGCTCACTCATCATTGAACAGATATTGATGATCTTGCCCCCGCCTTTCTTTATCATTCCGGGAGCCACTGCCTTTGACATGATGAAAGGACCGGTAAGATCGATGTCTATTACTTCGCGGAAGTCAGCAGCTTCCATCTCCAGTGCAGGGATGCGTTTGATGATACCGGCGTTGTTCACCAGGATATCAATCACCCCGACCTCATCTGTGATTTTATCAATATGCTCTTTAACGCTCTTCTCGTCAGTCACGTCAAAGATGTAGCCATGTGCATCAATACCGTCACGCCTGTAGTCATCAAGGGCTGTTGCCACCTTATCCGGGTTGCGGTCATTGAAGACCAGGGTTGCACCTGCCCGGGCAAGGGCTTTTGCCATAGCCATTCCTATGCCGTAAGATGCGCCTGTAACCAGGGCTATCTTGCCGTCGAGCCTGAAAATATCTTTGTCCATACCTGTCGTTCTTTATCTTTTGGCAATAATTATCTCAGGTCAGTCTGTTTAAGGAAATCCTGGTCACCATAATCGAGGTTTTCTCCTCCCATACCCCAAATGAATGTATAGTTTGCCGTTGCCGTGGCAGCATGAATAGACCACTGTGGAGATATAACCGCTTCATTGTTTTTCATCCAGATATGCCTTGTCTCTGTGGGTTCGCCCATGAAATGGCATACAACACTCTCATCGGGAACCTCAAAATAGAAGTATACCTCCATCCTCCGGCCGTGGGTGTGCGGGGGCATTGTATTCCAGACACTTCCCGGCATCAGCTCGGTCATGCCCATCTGGAGCTGGCATGTCTCAAGCACTTCTCTTACGAGCATCTTGTTGATAATCCTGTGGTTGGCAGCTTCCGTGGAACCCATCTCCGCGGTAATGGCATCCTTTCTGGTCACCTTGCGGTCAGGATAATTGCGGTGGGCAGGAGTGGAGTTGAAATAGAAAAGTGCGGGATTGTTCCTGTCAACGCTCTCAAAGATGATCTCCCTGTCACCGCTGCCCAGATAGAGGGCTTCCTTGAAGGCCAGCTCGTAGATCTGTTCACCTGCCCTGACCCTTCCGGGACCTCCCACATTGAAGATGCCCATCTCACGCCTGTGAAGAAAGAATGAGGCCTTCACCTCGTCAACAGGTTCCAGCTTCAGGGCTTCCCCGGCCGGTTTGGCACCTCCGGCAACCATGCGGTCATACAGGGTATAAACCATGGTGACGGTGTTGTCCGGAAAAATCGGTCCGACAAGATGTTCTTTCCGCAGCCGTTCAGTATCCCAATGCTTTACATCATCCGGATGAGCTGCATATCTCACTTCGATCTTTGTTTTCATGTTTGAGTGTTTATCAGTTACAAAGTTGGCTTAAAATACAAAAAAATGGTGGACGAATCGGGCAAAATGGGTAGAGAAATTGGCATGACGGGTTGCACTTACCATGGTTTGCTGCCACCGGTGTTGAATAATATTTCTTAAAACATGACATAAGTAAGGTTTTTCGTTCGGTTATTGTTATTATTTTCACAGCTGGAATCTGAGGAATTACTTCCAGCTAGAATTAACAACTTAAACTGAAACAGAAATGTATCAAACTGGTAAAATGGTGAAGGATCTGGCAGACAAGTACGGGCGCACGAGAGAGAGCCTGATGCCGATACTTCAGGACATTGTAAAGAAGCATAACTATCTGACCGATGAGGCGATGGTTGAGGTTGCCACGGAGCTTGACATCTCGGCAGCAGAGGTATACGGGACAGCGTCATTCTATACTTTCCTTGACACGGAGGAGAGGGGGAAGAATGTGATCAGGGTTTGCAAGACCATCACGTGCTCCATGAAGGGGAAGATTGACATAATCAGCACGCTGGAGGAGATATTGAAGATAAAGGTTGGTGAGACCACTCCTGACAAAATGTTCACGCTTCTTGAGACCAACTGCATAGGGTGGTGTCACAAAGCGCCGGCGATGCTTATCAATGACATGCCGTATACTGATCTCACGCCCGAGTCGGTTATAGATATTATTAAAGGTTACATGCGTAAATAATAGAGGGAGGCACCATTATGAATAGTAAAGCACTGACCAAAGTTGATCTTATATTTGAAAGTATAGATGCCAGGGAGGTATTGACTACAGCCTTCTCTATGCCCAATGAGAAGATAATAGACCAGGTTCTGGAGTCGGGTCTCAGGGGCAGGGGAGGAGCCGGCTTCCCGACGGGGATGAAGTGGAAGTTCACAGCAGCCGAGAAGGATCCGGAGAAATATATAGTATGTAATGCCGATGAGGGTGAGCCCGGGACATTCAAGGACCGTGAGATCCTTGACAGGGTAGTATATAAGGTATATGGCGGGATGGCCATAGCAGGAAAGGCAATAGGAGCAAAGAAGGGTTTCATCTATCTCCGTGGCGAATACAGGTTCCTCCTGCCTCAGCTCTATCTTGAGCTACATAAGTTCCATAAGATGATTGCTGAGATTGGGTATGATTTCAATATTGAGTACCGGATGGGCAGCGGAGCATACATATGCGGTGAAGAGAGCGCCCTGTTTGAGTCGATAGAGGGCTTCCGCGGTGAGCCTCGCAACAAGCCGCCCTACCCAACCACGTCCGGTCTCTTCTGCAAGCCCACCTCTATAAACAATGTCGAGACGTTGGTGACCGCCATGATGATCATCGCGAAGGGGCCCCAGGAGTATGTCAAGCTGGGTACCAAGGATTCGCGCGGATCAAAGGTCTTTTCAGTATCAGGAGACACCCCGGTGCCGGGAATCTACGAACTGGAACTGGGTATGACCGTTCAGCAGTTTGTAGATGAGTTTGGTGATGGCGACACCAAGGCAGTGCAGGTAGGAGGAGCATCAGGGTTCTGCGTGCCACGGAAGAAGTTTGAGGAGACAATTATCGGCTTCGAGGGAGTGCCCACAGGAGGTTCAATGAAGCTGTTCAACAGCTCACGCTCAATGTATAACGTACTCCACAACTACCTTGATTTCTTTGCAGAAGAGTCGTGCGGACAGTGCACGCCATGCCGCGTGGGATGCCAGCAGCTGCTAAAGGGCGTGGAAAAGGTGAAGAAGGGAGAGGCTAAATCAACCTATCTGAATGAACTTGTTAAACTTGCCGACACCATGAAGGTGGCATCAAAATGCGGTCTGGGCCAGTCAGTGGGAAACGCCTTTAAATCAATAGTTGAGAATTTCAGGGAAGAGATAATTTATTAACACTAGCACGGAAAAAAATGGTAACTCTTAAGATAAATGATCAGGAAGTAAAGGTAGCAAAAGGGACAACAGTTCTTGATGCTGCCAAAAAGCTGGGTATAGTTATCCCCACTCTCTGCAATCACCCGGATCTGTGTGTGGCCGGTAACTGCAGGGTATGCGTGGTGGAACAGACGGGAGCCCGCACACTGGTAGCTGCGTGCGCAATGCCCGTGGCGGAAGGGATGGATATCCACACAAATACTCTGAAGGTAAGGAATGCACGCAAGCACATTGTTGAACTGCTGCTCTCAGAGCACCGTGCTGACTGCACCAAGTGCTACAAGAATCAGAAGTGCGAGCTGCAGACGCTGGCTAATGAGTATTCCTTTGGCGAACATATATTCCTTGACCTTGTGGAAGATCATGATTATTTGATTGACAGGTCTTCGCCGGCGTTTATAAAGGATGACAGCAAGTGTATCAGGTGCCAGCGCTGCGTGCGCACATGCGCTCAGTTGCAGCATGTATCGGCAATAGCCGTGGCAAACAAGGGTTCAAGGATGAAGATCTCTTCGTTCCATGACAGGCCCATGAGCCACGTTGTATGTACCAATTGCGGCCAGTGCGTCAACCGCTGCCCGACGGGAGCCCTGACTGAAAAGACATATATTGATCATGTGTGGGATGCTATCTATGATCCTGACATGCATGTGGTAGTACAGACAGCCCCGGCAGTAAGGGTAGCTCTGGGTGAAGATCTTGGATATGATCCGGGTGAGAGGGTGACAGGCAAGATGGTCACTGCCCTGCGTCAGCTGGGCTTTGATTCAGTGCTTGACACCGACTTCACCGCTGACCTGACCATCATAGAAGAGGGAACGGAGCTGCTGACCAGGCTGAAGAAAGTACTGGTTGAGAATGACCACAGCATGGCACTGCCCATGTTCACCTCATGCTCGCCGGGATGGATCAAGTTCATTGAGCATAAATACCCGCATATGCTGGCCAACCTCTCCACATGCAAGTCTCCGCAGCAGATGTTCGGCGCCCTGGCTAAGACATTCTATGCTCAGAAGCGCAACCTGGACCCTGCAAAGGTTGTTTCGGTATCAATCATGCCGTGCACGGCGAAGAAGTATGAGGCTGACAGGCCTGAGATGAGGTCAAGCGGTTACAAGGACATTGACTACGTTCTTACAACCCGCGAGCTGGCAGTGATGATCAAGCAGGCAGGGATTGATTTTCGAACTATCGAACCGAGTCACTATGATTCAATCATGGGGGTCTCTACCGGCGCAGGAGTGATCTTTGGCGCCACCGGAGGAGTTATGGAAGCAGCACTGCGAACCGCCTATGAGATCGTTACCGGCAAGCCGGTGCCATTCAAGAACCTGAATATCATGCCCGTAAGAGGCATGGAGGGAGTGAAGGAGGCTACAATCAAGATAGAAGGAACAACCGAGGAATGGAGATTCCTCGAGGGTGCCGAGCTGAAGGTGGCCATTGCACACGGACTGGTCAATGCCAACAAGATCGCCAAAGCAGTGAGCACCGGCAAGGCTTCGTATCACTTCATTGAGATCATGGCCTGCCCGGGAGGATGTCTCGGCGGCGGCGGCCAGCCTATACCTACCAATGCGGCAGTTCGCCAGAAGCGTATGGAGGCAATCTATGCAGAGGATATGCATATGGATATCAGGAAGTCTCATGAGAACCCCGAGATCAAAGCCATCTACGAGGAGTTCCTCGAGAAACCCAACGGGCATAAATCACATGAGCTCCTGCATACACACTATATAGAGAGAGAATCTTACTAGTACATAGTTTATAAATTTATGCTGGTGAAGGCAGGTCTCAAGGGCCTGCCTTCATTGCATTACACGCTGATTGCGCCTGCCGAATGATTACGGATTACTCAGCTTCTTTTCAAATGATCTGTGGTTACTGTTTTTTAACAGCTATTCATTGTTGCTTTTAAGATTTTTGCCACCTTTAAGCTTTTAAAAATATCACAGGTAAATCTGGGTTTAAGATGAGCGGATTTGATTTTTCCACCAGGGGTTCCTTTGGCAGCAGGATGGGGGTTATTATGGCAGCAGCCGGCTCTGCCGTCGGACTGGGCAACATATGGAGATTTCCGTATGTGCTTGGAGAGAACGGGGGTGGGGCCTTCCTGATAATTTACCTGGTAATAATTTTTGCCATCGGTATACCGGTGATGATGTCCGAGCTGGTTATTGGCAGAAGGGCGCAACGCAACCCTGTGGGAGCATTCAGGATGCTTTCCTCGCGCCGGCCCTGGTACCTGGTTGGAATGATGGGCATAGTGTCGGCATTCATGATCCTGGCTTTCTATACTGCGGTGGCAGGCTGGACCCTTGAATACATCTACCAGATCCTTATAGGAGGCATCAAGGGCAAGTCATCAGCTGAGCTTACAGTGATGTTTGACGCCTTCAGGAGTGAATCACTCAGACCGGCGTTGTGGTTCTCCATCTTCCTTCTGGCCACTGCAGGAATAGTTCTCGGCGGTGTGCGTAAGGGGATAGAAAAATCGACCAAAGTGCTGATGCCTCTGCTATTCATTCTGCTACTGCTCATGTGCGTCAAGTCACTAACCCTTCCGGGAGCAGGTAAAGGGATCGAGTTCCTTTTCAGACCTGATTTTTCAAAGATCACCGGAACAACCGTACTTATGGCTCTGGGACAGGCATTCTTCTCACTCAGTATCGGGATGGGTACACTGATCACTTATGGTTCCTATATCCCGGCTGACAATAAGCTGGCAAGTACGGCAGTACAGGTATCAATGGTTGACCTGCTGATAGCGATTCTTGCCGGCCTGGCAATCTTTCCGGCTGTATTTGCATTTGGTATCTCACCGGCCTCGGGTGAGGCGCTGACATTCATCGTGCTGCCCGGCATCTTCCAGCAGATAACCGGCGGGATGATCTTCGCCTTTGCCTTCTTCTTTCTTCTGGCCATAGCTGCACTGACATCCACCATCTCAGTCCTGGAGGTGATAGTGGCCTATTTCTCTGAACAGCTTAACCTGAACAGGCGCACGGCAGTAATCATTGCCACGGCATCTATGTTCATCCTCGGGATTGCAGCATCACTCTCCTGGGGTGTGATGAAAGACGTGAAGCTCTTCAGACTGAATATCTTTGACCTGTTCAATTTTACCACTGCAAATATCCTGTTGCCGCTGGGAGGTCTTCTTATTGTTGCCTTCCTCGGATGGTTCTTCCCCGGCCGTTCAGTCAGGGATGAGCTCTCCAACGAAGGGGTTCTCCCGGTGAGATACTTCCCGTTATATCGCTTCATCATACGCTTCATTGCACCTGTGGC
>JAAZBN010000221.1 GCA_012513795.1 Bacteroidales bacterium
AGGTGGTGGAAGATTTCATTATGAGGGATATCTCACCAGTGCAAAACTTCTGGGGGCTGATCTGATATTTCAGAAGCCGTTAGTTCACAAAGAATTTGTTCAGGCTATATCTGACCTTATTAATACTGAAAAGTAGCGGTTTTTTCCACCAAACATATACAGGATCAGAGTATTTATCTGCTTTAATTGAGGTAAAAAGGTCTTCTGAAAGGGGAGTACCTAAATTCCTGGTTAACCAGTAGCAACTTTTGTCCGTTCGGGGTACTCAGAGGCACAGCTTGCAAGAAAAAGCCACATTTACTTTGACCGGTGATAAATATCTGTATTTTTATATCCCATCACGCGGATGACACCTTAGAAAAAATTATTAAAAATCTTATCGCAGGCATCATACATCTCATTCAATGCTAAAAAAGAAAGGAGCCATTGTACCTAAGCCCAATGCATTCTTGTACTATACTGTTTGCTTTTTTGCAGGTTTATATTTCCGATGGGTACTTGGGCTCCGGGTAGACCGTTCAGCCATAAAGGGTATCAGGCCTCCTTTTTTTGTGGTTGCCGGGCACACCAGCTGGCTTGACTTTATTACTGTTTCCATTGCACTTTTGCCAGGAAGGATGAATTACATCGCAGCCTACAATTTCTTTCGCGATCCTGTTCTGAAATTCCTGTTGGGATTAATGGGGGTGATTTCTAAAAATCAATTTACCAGAGATAATCAGGCCATACTCAAAACGAGATATGCTATCGGTGCTGGCCGTATAGTTGCTATTTTCCCCCATGGATGCCTATCAAATGAAGGTCGCCCTGGGGGATTTGCCGCTCCCAGCATTGCAAAGCTTATAAAGACATTTGAAATACCAGTAGTAGCTGTACAGATTAACGGTGGCTATCTGACTCGTCCCCGATGGACAAAAAGAACCCGCAGGGGACGTATTGATGCCACAGTCACCAGATTGTTTACAGGTGAGGAGCTAAGCACCCTTTCCACAGATGTTGTTTACCGCAGGCTGCTTGGCGCCATCGATTTTGATGACTACCGATGGCAGAGAAACCATAACGTTACATTCAAAGGAAACCGTCTGGCCGAAGGTGCCGAACTTGTACTGTATAAATGCCCCGGATGCAAAGGAGAATTCAGCCTACGCTCCGGTGGCAACAGGCTCTTTTGCCTTGACTGTGACAATGAGGCTGTTATGAACAACAAGCTGTTCTTTGAGCCCGGCAGGAGTGACAGTATCGTCTATGATGGTTTTGATACCTGGTATGACTTCCAGCAGGAGAGCCTTTTAACCGAAATTCATGATCCGGGCTTCAGAATGACCGCTGCCACGTCGCTCCAATGGAATGAACCCGGAAAGTACGGGTATCAGCATATGGGACACGGTACCCTGAGCCTGACACGGGAAGCAATAATCTATGAGGGGAAAGTTTTTGACAAAACAGAAACTCTCATTTTTGACATGAAAGATATTGTGATGGTGCCCTTTGCCGCCGGAGAATATTTCGAGATTGCCAGCGGATCTGACATCCGGCGCTTCGTGCTGGATGATGTCAGGATGATGATGAAATGGGTGCTGGCCATCCGGCTTATCCGGGATGAGTACTACGAAAAGAAAACCCTGTCATGAAAAACAGAAAAGAACTGCTCAGCAGGATAGCCTATGCCTCCGGTGATATTTACGGCGGCGGATCCTTTATAATTGTAGGTCTGCTGTTTCTTGTGTACCTGACAAATGTTGAGGGATTCTCCGGAACCAGTGCCGGTATTATCGTTTTTATCGGTAAAGCCTGGGATGCCATTACTGACCCTTTTATGGGGCAACTGTCAGACAGAACCAGATCACGTTTTGGTCGCCGCCGCATTTATTTCCTTCTGGGCAGCCTTCCAGTATTCTTCTCCTGGGTGATGTTATGGCACGGTTTCGGCATTACTGGCGGCACAGCCAGATTCTTATACTATACCCTGGCATATATTTTTTTCTCCATGGCGTTCACCGTGGTGATGGTCCCCTACAACGCTATTCTGTCAGATATGGTAAGAGATTATAACAGGCGGAGTGCATTCACCGGTATGCGCCTTGGTTTTTCTGCTGCGGGCGCAATTCTTTGTGCCACCGTTCCGGCGATGATCACAGGAGCCTACGAAGACCCCAAACAGGCTTACCTTATAATGGGGCTTACTTTTGGAGCTCTGTTCGCCATCTGTTGGCTGGTTGTTTTCTTTGGTACCTGGGAGAATCAGATGAAGCCTGTCCTTGCGGTTAGCATAAAGGATTGGCTGAGCGTAATCAGGAACCGTTCCTTCCGGACTTATGTAACTATATTCATTCTCTGTCAGATGGCTATTGATACTGTCATGACACTGGCTGTTTATTTCCTGACGGTTTCTTTGCAGAAAGAGGAACTTTTCGCTATTATAATGGGATCTATTCTTGCTACCCAGCTCGTTTTTATCGGCATATTTTCTCATGTGGCTCAAAAAACTGACAAAACCACTCCGGCATACATCTCAGCCGGAGTGTGGATAGCTGCCAGTTTTGCCGTCATATTCTTTTCCAGCTCTACACCTGGGTTTATAATAATCTCCACTTGCGCGCTGATTGGCGTGGGAAGTGCCGGACTTAATCTATTCTCATGGTCCGCCCTGCCCGACATAGCCGATGTGGATGAGCTTATCACCGGACGTCGCAGGGAAGGGCTCTACGCAGGCGTATCGACCTTCCTGCGTAAATTCTCGGGAGGCGTAGTAGTGGGTGTCCTCGGAATTGCTTTGGATGTGATCGGTTACAGCAAGGAGGCTCTCAGTGCCGGAAATATCTCACCTGTAACAGATTGGGGTATACGCCTTCTCTTCTGCGCTTTACCCTTCACATTCCTGATCTTCGCTCTGCTGTTCCTTCGTAAGTATAAGCTGGGAAGACAAGAGTTCAATATAATGAGTAAAATCCTGAACCGCTACCGGGCGGGAGAGACTGATATATCCCTTGAGGGAGAGGAACTCAGGGTTTGCCGGCAGCTGACAGGGCTGAAGGATGACCGGTTCTTCAGAAGTGATCAGGATTCTGACCTGCTAATTGATTCAAAGTGAGACAAGCGATACAAGGAACACAGGCCGGGTTACTTATCTTAAGAAAAGAAAGCTTATTTTTATAACCCGGAGTTCCGGGAATAGGCATATGAATTATCCCGGTTTTCAAGAACATATCCGGTCAGAAGTGCAATTGTAATAATCAAAAATGAAGAAAGCCATATCTGTTTTAAAAGTGCCGCAGGTAATATTATTACTTGTGTCTCTGTTCCTGTTTTCTGCAAAAGAACCGGGTGGAGATAATAACCAAGTGAAAAATGACAATTCAGTTGTCAAATTATCCCATCGTACTTCAGGTAATCCATATCTGCCGTTATGGGAACACCTTCCCGACGGTGAGCCCCGTGTTTTTGAAGATCCCGACAATCCAGGGAAATACCGTATCTATATCATCGGGTCCCACGATGTCAGGTTTAAGAGTTACTGCGGACCTGACATCAGATCGTGGTCGGCACCGGTAGAGGATCTGTCAGACTGGCGTGATGAGGGGCCCATATTCACATATCCCATTGATGGCCAGTGGGATGTCATGTATGCTCCGGACCTGGTAGAGGTGAAGAGAAGGGACGGTACAAAGGAATACTATCTGTATCCTCACAGTCGTGGCCGGAACAGGG
>JAAZBN010000222.1 GCA_012513795.1 Bacteroidales bacterium
CCCAGTTTGACCCGATGTCACGGATCAACACTTTCCTGCATGTCAATCATACGGAGAGGCTGAACCGGCTGGGAGTGCTGTTGTGCATCAACGGCACGGGGATACTGAACTCCTGGCTCAAGAAGAACACGGGAGCGGGGCTGACCTATCCTCAAATGAATGACATAGCTGCTTCTGTGGATCCCGGCAGCGACGGTCTGTTTATCCTGCCCTTCGGCAACGGGGCGGAGAGGATGTTGCGTAACAGGGATATCGGTGCCTCTGTCCATGGACTCAACTTCAACATTCACGGGCAGGGTCATCTCTACCGCGCAGCCCAGGAGGCTATTGCCTACTCCTTCCGCTTCGGGCTTGAGATAATGAAGGAGACAGGTATCAACCCCACCGTTATCCGGGCCGGCGAATCAAACATGTTCCTCAGCAAGGTCTTCCGTGATATACTCTCAAGCCTGACATCCACGGTGATCACCTTATATAATACTGACGGATCGGTAGGCGCTGCCCGAGGGGCAGGAATAGGATGCGGCTATTTCAAATCTGAGCAGGATGCTTTTGAAGGGCTTCAGGTCACCGGATCCAGTGAACCTGACAATCAGCTCTCCATGATCTATGACGCAAAATACATGGAATGGCTCGAGATACTTCAAAATTACTTTTACGAATAATAATAATAACATTATGGCAAAAAAGAGCAAAAGTGAAATCTTTCCCGGAATAGGGAAAATCAAGTATGAGGGCAGGGATTCAAAGAACCCCCTCGCATTTAAATGGTATGATCCCGAGGCAAAGGTGGGCGGCAAGAAGATGGAGGATGTCCTTCGCTTTGCGATAGCTTACTGGCATTCATTCTGCGGTGACGGCCTCGACACCTTCGGTGCAAAGACACGGGATTTCCCGTATGACGGCCTCGAGGGTGATGACAGGATCAAAGTCAAGCTTGACATGGCATTTGAGTTTTTTGAAAAGATCGGAGCGCCGTACTATTGCTTCCATGATACTGACCTCGTGGGTGACGGATCTGTATTTGAGATTGAAAAACGTCTTGAGAAATGGGTGCCTGTGATAAAGGCAAGGCAGAAGGAGACAGGCATGAAGCTTCTCTGGGGAACGGCCAATGTCTTCGGCAATCCCAGGTACATGAACGGTGCAGCCACCAATCCCGATTTTAATGTCTTGACCAATGTGGCCGTACAGTTGAAGAACGCCATTGATGCCACCATAGCGCTGGGCGGACAGGGTTACGTTTTCTGGGGCGGACGTGAGGGTTATCTCACACTGCACAACACTGACATGAAGCGTGAGGTTGATCACCTGGCCATGATGCTCACTCTGGCGCGTGACTATGCCCGCAAGAAGGGATTCAAGGGCTCCTTCTATATTGAGCCCAAGCCAATGGAACCCACCAAGCACCAGTATGACTATGATGCTGCAACGGTTGTTGGCTTTTTGCGTCACTACGGACTTGACAAGGACTTCAAGCTCAACGTTGAGGTCAATCATGCAACCCTTGCGGGCCACTCTTTCCAGCATGACCTGCAGGTGGCTGCCGATGCCGGGATGCTGGGAAGCATTGATGCCAACAGGGGCGACTACCAGAACGGCTGGGACACCGATGAGTTCCCAACCAATATCAATGAGATTACCGAAGCTATGCTGGTTATTCTCATGGCCGGTGGCTTCAAGACCGGCGGCATCAATTTCGATGCCCATGTGAGGCGTAACTCCACCGATCCTGAGGATCTCTTCATTGCCCACATCAACGGCATGGACACCTTTGCCAGGGGTCTGGTCATTGCTGACCGCATTCTCAGGGACTCTGATTATCTTAAGATGCGCAAAGCGAGGTATTCATCCTTTGACAAAGGCAACGGTGCTCTCTATGAGAAGGGCAAGCTGACCCTCGAGGATCTGCGCAGCCTGGCCACGAAGGCAGGTGAACCGAAGAAAATCAGTGGCAAACAGGAGCTATACGAGCAACTGATAAACATGTACATCATCTGATAAGGCGATGGCCCTTTTCACTCCCCTGCGCCGCTGGCAGCCTGCATTCAGACCTTTCAGCCGGCAGCCGGCCGGGAGACGTTTGCTTGCCCTGACAGAAAGGGTGGTCAAGGGTCCCCTCTTCGGATGCAGGATGTGTGGCAACTGCCTCCTCCAGGAGACAGCCTTCATATGTCATATGGCCTGCCCCAAGGGACTGAGGAACGGTCCCTGCGGAGGAGTGAACAATGGTTATTGCTATGTTGATCCCACCAGGCGGTGCGCCTGGTATCTGATATATGAACGGTCACGGAGGATGCACCGTGAGCACAAGCTGCTCGAAGTGCTTCCTCCTGTTGACTGGGACAGGGCCGGCACGGAGACATGGGGAGAAGTGGTGCGGGTAGCCCGGAAGGCAGGATTCAGGAAGATATTCATCCCATCCGCCAGAGAAGGAAAGAAGCTGGGGGAGGTGCTGGAGGAAAAGATCTTCAGGCCCATACGTCAGCCCGACTGGTGGCAGGGAGATTCGGAATATCATCCGCCTGCAGTGACTGAACCGCAATCGGCTCTCGAGAGAGAGCTGCGCAGCGGCCGTTTTGTCATCACTGCTGAGGTGACTCCTCCGCTGAGCGCTGCCACAGGGAGGCTTAAGGAAAAGATAATGCTGGTTAAACCCTGGGTTGCAGCTGTCAACTTCACTGACGGATCATCAGCGGTGCCGAGGATGTCAAGCGCCGCATGCTCCTCGGTGGCGGCTTCGCTGGGCGTTGATCCGGTGTTGCAGATCTCTGCCCGAGACAATAACCGCAATAGCCTGCAGTCGCTGGCCATTGGTGCCAATGCCATGGGGGCGTACAACATCCTGTGCCTCTCCGGTGACAGCCCGCGTGTCGGGCCCGCCCCCCGCAGTAACATGAATATCAATGATCTGGATTCGGTGCAGATGCTCTGGATACTGAGGAGAATGAGAGATGAGGGCATCTATCTTGACGGGAGGCAGATAAAGAACAGACCCCGGATATTCCTGGGAGCAGCGGCAGCACCCTATGCCATGGATCCGGCCATGCAGGCCATCCGTATAAGGAAGAAGATAAATGCCGGGGCACAGTTCCTGCAGACGAATCTTGTTTTTGACCCTGACAGCCTCGATCCGTGGCTGGAGCAGATGGACAAGGAGGGTCTGCTGGATAAGGTCTTTATCCTTGCCGGCGTATGCCCTCTTAAGTCGCTCAGACTGGCACGCTATCTTAATGATAATATCCCGGGAGTGAACGTGCCGGAAGAGGTCATGAGGCGTCTGGCCGACGCGGGAGACCATTTTGCAGAGGAGAGCATCTCTATCACCGTTGAGAACGTAGAAAAGCTCAGGGGGAAGAGAGGCGTGAGCGGAGTGCATATCATGCCGCTCGGTTGGGAGGAGGCAATCGCTCAGGTAATTGACAGGGCTGGCCTCATGCCCGGATTAATTACCCCATAATGAAAATTTTGCCTTTATATAGGCAGCGGCAGGTCTGAAGCCTGCCGCTCCTGCCCGATAATACATTTTCTGCCTGTAAAACAGCAGCCGCAGGTCTGAAACCTGCCGT
Organism: Bacteroidales bacterium; assembly: GCA_012513795.1. Lineage (GTDB taxonomy): Bacteria > Bacteroidota > Bacteroidia > Bacteroidales > VadinHA17 > SR-FBR-E99. The sequence continues at coordinate 3,570 of JAAZBN010000222.1, forward strand.
TACGGTTATATCATGTAAATAATCTGATCAATAGAATTTATATCTCAGATCCTTTACCTCCTTCTTGTCACGGATGGCCTGGTAGGCTTCATATGATGCACGGATCTGGTAGCTGGAGTTCATTCTCTCCTTGACCATGGCCAGCTCTTCAGCTGCGGCAGGAGTGGCATCGCTGACCACGAACATATACACTCCGTTATTTCCTTCTACGGGTTTTGATAATACCCCTGTTTCTGATGCTGAGGCTGCAGAGATGAGAGCAGGCTCTATGCCGGCTCCCGGTACCGAGTATGATCTGAAGTTTATGCCGCTGGCATCCTGCACCGAGGTGCTGTAGTGCGCTGCAATCTCATTGATGGTTTTGCCTTCGGAAGCAAGCTTCTTCATTTCATCGGCAATGATTTCTGCCTTCTTCTCCCTGGCCAGGATGAACCTGATATCCGTTGCCACATCATCCACCGGGGCAATACCCTCCTCCTGAACCCTTGTGCAATAGGCTACAACATACTTGTCAGGCAGCTCAAACACTGCCTGGCTGCTGTTGTCAAGTACAATGGCGCCGGCCTTGCTGTTCTGAAACAGAGCCATTACAAGGCCTCTTGACTGTGTCAGGCCGGGAAGTTCTTTCTGATCCGGTGTGACATTCATGGCCAGCTTCTTATCCAGGTTGCCCTCTGCAACGGCATTGTTGAACTTCTCGTAAGTGTCATTGGTGCCTGCAAACTGGGAAGCTTCCGAATAGATACGCTGGGTGGTGGTACTGCTCGGAATAACCATCCGGTCAACCACCCCGATGTCATATTTCCTGACCCTGCGGCTCTGGTCAATGATTTTGATGATATGTACCCCGTAGGTTGTTTCGGCAGTGACTATGTCTCCCTTTCTGTTGGTGAAGCATGCATTGTTAAATGGTGTGACCATCATTCCTTCACTGAACCATCCCAGGTCACCGCCCACCTGTGCTGATCCCTGGTCATCGGAATTGACCATGGCGAGAGCATTGAAGTCGGCTCCGCCTTTGACAAGGGCAATCAGGCTGTCGGCTTCCTTCCTGGCCTGTGCAAGGCTCCTTGCAGGGTTAGGGCTGAGCAGTATGTGTGCTGCCCTGACAGAATCGGGACGCTCGGCTATATCTGCTATGCGTGCAAGCTTGTAGGCGCCCTCCTCAAGCCAGGGGCCCATTACCGCTGATTTATCTCCTGACTCTGCCAGCGGACGCAGGCTCTCAGGAAGCTCCTGCAGTGACTGGTAGAAACCCTGATGGCGCGTATCTGCAGTCAGATTGATATATTGCACAAGATCAGTAGCTGCCGCAAAGTTCTCCTTCTCGTTCTCTGCCCATGTCTCGGTCTCCTTCATGTCAGATTCTGAAGGAGCAACATCAAAGACAATATATTCAATATCCCTGGTAGCACCCCTCTTGTAATTATCCTTATGCTTTTCATAATAGCTCTTTATCTCATCCTGGGAGACCTTTACGAGGCTGTCAGGAATGACTGCATAATTCCGCACTATGTAGCTGAAATTGACAGTGTTGGTTGCAAGACTGTTTTCAAACTCTGACTGTTTGCCGGTTACATAGAGACCTTTTGACATCAGGTTCACCAGCTTGGTGTTGAGCCTGTCATTTATGATCTGGTCTTCAAAGAAGAGCCAGTATCTCTTTGTTGCATCATCCGTCTCGGTGGCTTTCAGGAAATTGACCAGGAATGACGAGTTGAACATGCCGGTATTGGGGTCAGTAAAAAGCTGCCTGACAATGGGGTGGGGATTTTCGCCAAAGACAAGCATCTCCACCTCGTCAGGACTGACCCCGAGGCCTGTCTTGCGGTAAGTCTTGTCCATCAGCTTCTCGGAAAGCATCTGCTGCCATACCTGTTCCCTCAGGCTCTGCATCATCTCATCATTCACCTCTGAGGTGCCTGACATCTTATAGATATCAACAAGGTCCTGCACACGGGCTTCATAATCCTGGTATGATACTGTCTCCCCGTCAATAAGTGCCAGCTGATAATATTTGTCTGCCTTACGGCGCTGGGAGGTATTGTTCCCAAAGAAATCACTTACTACAAAAAGAAGCAGGGAAACACCAATCACTATTGCAACAAGCGGACCCGCCTTCTCTCTCAAATCCTGAAGTATTGCCATCTGAATACTATTTAAATAATGAATTTAGCTCTTGAAAAATACAGGCGACAAATATAACAAAAATCAGTTAAACAAAAGGATGC
>JAAZBN010000223.1 GCA_012513795.1 Bacteroidales bacterium
ATCATTGTCAGGGCAAAAATAAGCTTTAAATTTATAATTTAGCGGCATCAACTACCTTAACCATGAATGAGATCACACTACTGGACAGAGAGTTCTCGGTGTATATAACCGAAGATGAGATACAAAGCCGGATAACGGCGCTGGCAGAAAAGATAAACGAGGACCTGAAAGGTCAGGATATCCTTTTTTTCGGTGTTCTCAACGGTGTCTTTCTCTTTGCCGCAGACATATTCAGGCAGATAACACTTGACTGCCAGGTCTCATTCATCAAGCTGGCATCCTATGACGGCACCTCAAGCACAGGCAAGATAAAGGAGCTCATTGGGTGGAACGAGGACATAACCGGCAAAACAGTTGTAGTACTGGAGGATATCGTTGACACAGGAGCTACACTCGAACGGGTGATAGGTGAACTTAAACTGAGAAAGGCAGCTGATATCAAAATCTGCACCCTGCTGTTCAAGCCTGAAGCCTATACCAGGGATATCCCCATTGACTACATAGGCTTTGAGATCCCCAATAACTTTGTGGTGGGATACGGGCTTGATTATGATGGTTATGGCCGAAACCTCAGGGCAATTTACAAACTGACTAAATAGTTCCATAATGGTAAATATTCTTATGTTCGGCCCTCCCGGATCAGGGAAGGGAACACAATCAGTCACGCTGGCTGAAAAATATAACTTCCTGCATCTTTCCACCGGTGACATGCTCAGGGCTGAGCTGGCTGCCGGCACCCCCCTGGGACAGAAGATGGAGGCTATCATGGCCTCAGGTGAGCTTGTGCCTGATGAGGTGGTGATAGAGATGATTGCAAAGAAAATCGATGCCACGACCGGAAAGGCAGGATTCATATTTGACGGATTCCCCCGCACGGTGGAACAGGCGGAAGCCCTTCAGAGGATGCTGGAGGAGAGAGGGATGAAGATTGATCTGATGCTTGTACTGGAGGTGAACGATGCCGAGCTGATGGAGCGGATGAAAAAGAGGGCACTGGTATCCGGCAGGGCCGATGATGCCGATGAGGCAATCATCAACAACCGTATCGCCGTCTATCGCGCAAAAACAGAACCTGTCATTGAGTTCGGAAGAGAAGCGGGCGTTTCTAGAAGTATTGATGGTGTAGGCTCCATTGAGGATATCTTCGGGCGTCTATGCAGACAGATAGAAATGATATTATAGCCTATGGCTGAGACTAACTTCGTTGATTACGTAAAGATCTTTTGCCGCTCAGGAAAGGGGGGCGCCGGTTCGGCACACCTCAGACGTGAGAAATTCAATCCTAAGGGCGGCCCTGACGGCGGCGACGGCGGCAGGGGAGGCGACGTAATCGTAAGAGGAAACTCTCAGCTGTGGACGCTTCTTCACCTGAAATATGATAAACACCTCTTCGCGGGTCATGGAGGATCAGGATCATCCAACCAGAAAAGCGGGGCTGCCGGGGCGGATGTCATCATTGAGGTTCCTCTCGGAACAGTGGCCAAGGAGGAAGAGCCTGAAAAAATCCTCTTCGAGATAACCCATGAGGGCGAAGAGAAGATACTTGTCAAAGGTGGCCGCGGCGGACTGGGCAACACCCACTTCAAATCAGCCACCTTCCAGACACCACGCTTCGCCCAGCCGGGCGAACCATACCGTGAAGGATGGTTCATCCTTGAGCTCAAGGTGCTGGCAGATGTGGGACTTGTGGGCTTCCCCAACGCCGGGAAATCAACACTCCTTTCAGTGGTCAGCGCGGCAAAACCCAGGATAGACAACTATCCCTTTACAACCCTTACCCCGAACCTCGGGATAGTGAGCTACCGCGATGAGAAATCGTTTGTGATGGCAGACATACCGGGAATAATAGAGGGTGCAGCCGAGGGGAAGGGTCTCGGACACAGGTTCCTGAGACATATTGAACGTAACTCGGTCCTGCTCTTCATGATCCCGGCCGATACGGATGACATAGCAAAAGAGTACCGCATCCTTGTTGAGGAACTACGGAAATATAACCCGGAACTGCTTGACAAAAAACGGGTCATGGCCATCACCAAATGTGACCTGCTGGATGAGGAACTGACCGATGAGATAAGGCCCCTGCTCCCTTCCGGCATACCCGTTGTCTTCATCTCCGCAATAAACGAAACGGGACTTGTACCGCTGAAAGACGTGCTCTGGAGAGCCATAA
>JAAZBN010000028.1 GCA_012513795.1 Bacteroidales bacterium
ATAAGCCGCGAGCTCCTCGAGCTATCCGACGCGCAGGTGTCCATACCCATCACCGGAACCATCGGCTCACTTAACGTTTCCGTTTCAGCCGGGATCCTTCTTTATGAGACCGGCCGGCAGAGGCAGAACAGGCAGTAGGCAAGAGGCAGTAGGCAATAGGCAGTTGGCAGTGGGCAGTAGTGGGGGATGGCCGCAGGCCATCAAGAATTGTAGAACAGGGGATTGATTGGATATGATGGTCGTAGACCATCAAGAATTGTAGAATTCGGCAATGAATGACAGATGGCTGTAGGCCATCAAGAATTGTAGAATTCGGCAATGAATGTCCAAATCTTCTGACAACAGGTGAGGATCTGCCACCTGGCGGAGCCGAAGCCCCATAGCGAAGCGTATCGGGAACTGCAAGACCGCCAGACCGCAAGACCGCAAGACTGCAAGACCGCAAGACTGCAAGACCGCAAGACCGCAAGACCGCAAGACACCCGCCATAGGCGGCCAGACCTTCAGACTATCAACCCCCTGACCCTCTCATCCAGCTGCCTCTGGTCAGAGGTGAATGATGCCAGTCCGGCGAGGGTCAGCAGCGTGTCCGGGGCCAGCTCGCCGGAGAGAATCCGCTCCTTCCATGATGACAGCACAGGTATCTTCCCCTCGGCGGCAATGCGCTCATTATCCACACTGCTCATCACCGGGAACATATCTCCCAATCCTGCTTCATGAGCCATCCTCACCACCTCCTCTCCGCCGGAAGGCAGCTCTTTATCCAGTCTCTTGCCAAGCTCAACAACATTCCCGGACACCTCCCAGAATTTATCAATACCCAGTCCTTCTGCTTCAGCTGTAAGCGGCACGTTATACCTCTGGTTAAGCCGGCTCTCAAAGAGCCCGGCGAGCGACTTCCTGCCTGATGCTGCCACCTTCGGCGGGATAGTAAACACATCGGTACCCGCCAGCAGGTCAAGCTGGCCGTGATTCCTCAGGCTTGCAGCTATCTGCCTCGTCTTTGATCCCGTCACGTCAGATAATCGAGTCACCCACGACTGTGACGAGAGCACCGCATTCTCTCCCGCGCCAGTACCGTCGCCCAGCCCGTTATCTGCAATAAATGCCCCTATTCTTCCGAGGAAGACATTAAGGTAGTCAGGCCTGGCCACCAGTGTAACCAGAGCATTCTGCCGTGCACTGAACTCGAGGGTAAAATTTATCCGTACCCCCCGGTCGTGAAGCATCCTGGCTCCTATCAGCCCTTCGGGAGTATAGGGCACCTTGACAATGAATTGTGAGGGGCACAGGTCCCTGTACCGGAGGCCGTAGGAGACTATGGCATCAATATCATGGGCAGTGTCAGTATGCAGCTCAACGCTGACCATCCCCCCGAACTTTTTCGCAAGGCGAAGACCATGACGGGCATTCAGGATGAAGGCTATCTCCTTAACCTGCTCGGCTACAGAAAGATGGCTTACCAGATCCAGGGCCCGAGGCACGAAGGAATCATAGATACCCTTCTGTATCTCATTGTTGAGCAGAGTATTGTTGGTAGTCAGAGCAGTCATCTCCGCGGTCCAGTTGGCCTCGGCCTCATCCATGTCGCCGGTGTCAAGCCACAGCTCTGTGCCGGTTGAGCGCAACGACTGCCAGAAGGGATCGTACTTCGCGGTTACTGGTTTATCGTCAATGCCATCTTTAATGAAGGCTGTCAGCTTTTCCTTGTAGGTTAAACTCATATCTTCTGTTTTTGATTAGTTATGCTTTTGAGTGCCTCGAGATCACTTCCTGACGGGCTCTGGAAGAGTTTCAGCCCGAAACGGTCAGCCACAGCGTAAGCATAGTCAACCACAGACGACTGAACGGCCTCATACGGGACCCATGAATTGATCCGGCTGAAGCAATAGATCTCCACAGGCAGTCCGGTATCGGTGGGAGGCATGTCACGAACCATCATGGTAAACCGGTTATCAATATCCGGGTGGTTCCTGAGATATTCAACCATGTACGCCCTGAATGCTCCAAGGTTCGTAATGCGGCCAGGATCGCCCCTCTTCACCGCCTCAATCTCTTCCTTGTTCGCGGAGAGCCATTTCTCCATAAACTGCATGCCCGTGAGTAAGTCAATTAGCTGTGGTGTCAGGAAGGTTATAGATCGCACGTCTATTCGTATCTCACGCTTTATCCTCCTCGCACCGGAGTCTTCCATTCCCTTCCAGTTCTGGAATGATTCGGAGATGAGGGCGTAGGTAGGCACCGTAAGAATAGTTTTGTCGAAATTTTCGATTTTGACCGTATATAGCGTCATGTCAATGACCGTGCCGTCGATGTTTCTTCCGGGGATGGTTATCCAGTCGCCAAGCTTGACCATGTTATTGCTTGAAAGCTGAATGCTTGCCACCAGCCCCAGCAGCGTGTCCTTGAATACCACTGCCAGCACGGCGGTCGCCACACCCAAACCTGCCACTACATTGGTGAGTTTGATCCTGAAGATGATAGAAATCATAATGAGGATGCCGGCAAAGATGATAAGTACCTTTATCAGTTGGACATAGGGCTTGATTGACCTTCCTCTTGAGATGGGCTGCATCAGCCATATCCGGTGCCAGCCTTCCAGAAAGGCGGTAAGGGTTAGGCTGGCGAAGATAACTATGTACAGTGCGGTACTCTTGTGAATAAAATTCAGCCATCCGGGATTCTCGCGAAGCATCCATCCGGCAAGATACCAGACTATCACACCGGGAACGATCATCGCCAGGCGCATGAACATCCTAGTCTCCAGGAATTTGTCGTCGTATACTGATCGTGAGCGTTTTACAATGCGGGAAAAGATGCTGATCAATATCCGGCGAGTAACAACGAAAGAGAGCCATGCCAGCAATACCACCCCCGCCACCAGGATCACCGTGCTCAGCCACGATACAGCCCCGGGGGGTATGCCAAGGTTTGCCAGGAACTCTCTGACAGCAATTACGGGATCAAATGAGTGAAACATACTTCCGTCTGTTATGGCCGTGAAATTACAAATTAT
>JAAZBN010000224.1 GCA_012513795.1 Bacteroidales bacterium
GGCCCGATTTTCAGGGCCGGGATTTGATGCCTATTGCCTGATTCCTGCCTTGTATACCCATGCACCGGGGAACTCCCTGCGCATTTTTGTCAGCAGCACCTTTGCCTCATCAAGGGTAGGGAATGCCTGTGCGCTCACCCTCAGGTAGCCGTCAGGACCGCCGGCCATCTCCGGGTCATATCCCTCCCGGCGGAGCTGCTCCACCAGGGTCAGGGCATTCTCTTCATCCTGGAAGCTGCCCAGGATCACCATATACCTGTAATCTTCAACCACCACGGCCATTGTCCTGCCGGCAGCCGGCTGCACGGCTTCCGGCTCAGCTGCTCTCCTTGTCTCTGTGACAGTGGTTTCTGCAGGCTGGCGGTCAGTTATATGTCTGGCGTCAGGCCACTCTGCTGACACCTGTGCTGTGATATCCTTATCGGCCATGACAGACCCGGCGACATCCTTCTCCTTAGTGACAGGCTCTGCAACCGTCTTTTCCGTGGTAACAGGTTCGGTACCGGCTCTTTCCGTGAGGGGGTACTCTGCAGCAGAGGATGCTCTCTCAGCATCTATCTGCTCACGGTTGAACTCAAGCTCAGCCCTGGCCAGTGGGTTGAGGTTTGACTCCTCTATGTTGCTTTTGAAGATCCGGTCATTGAATGGCACCAGTGCCAGGGCAATCAGTATCGGTCCTATAACTGCAGCCCTTGCCAGCAGGCTTCTCATGGAGGGCTGGCTGACAGCAGGTTCATGTCGTTTCTCAAGTGCTTTTTTCCTCACGTCCAGCCCCCTGACCGGCTGCCGGTAGTAGGCACTGAGACCATATGATGAGAGAAGATAATTGACTGTCAGGTCCGGCTCAAACACTATCACGCCCTCATAATTCAGTGAGAAGGTCCCCAGGAGGTCAATGGTGACCGGTTTACCGGCCATGATCTTCCTTCTCAGTTCCCCGGACCATTCGTTAACTATCTCACGTGCCTTGCCGTAACCTACATCAAGAACGGAAGAGACATGGCCTATAAGGAGTCCGTCATTGCCTGTGAGATGACGGTTAAAGGTGATCTTCCTTGAGGGGGGTTCAAAAAGACCCTCCTTCCGGTCTGAGCGGGAGGGGAAATAGTTCCCTATGAACGCACCAAACCCGGGTAGAATGACGCAGTCATGCCTGAAAAGAAGTTCTCTGATGTGAGCGCTGATGTCCTTCGCCATGAATAACGAATATTGAACAAAGATAAAAAAGAAACGTGAGTTCTTCAGCGGAAAAAGCGTTAAATAAAATCTATTATCTTCGCTTTAGCGAGAACATACGAAAGATGAAAAAGATAGAGATGGTTGACCTCCGGTCGCAGTATGAAAGGCTAAGGGCAGATATTGACAGTGCGGTGGCAGGAGTCATCAGCTCCACAGCCTTCATCAGGGGTCCTGAGGTGCGTCTCTTTGAGGAGGAGCTTCAGCGTTACCTGGGTATCCGCAATGTGATCTCATGCGGCAACGGCACTGATGCACTCCAGATAGCCATGATGGCACTGGGACTAAGGCCGGGTGATGAGGTGATAACCACTGATTTTACTTTCATTGCCACTGTGGAAGTGATAGAGCTGCTGGGGCTTAAGACGGTGCTTGTGGAGCCCGATAACGGCACCTTCAATATCAGCATTGAAGCTATCCGTAAAGCCATCACTCCGAAGACCAGGGCGATAGTGCCGGTGCATCTTTTCGGTCAGTGCGCCGACATGGAGCCTATACTGGAACTGGCCCGTGAAAATAATCTCTTCATCATAGAAGATGTGGCACAGGCCACCGGCGCGGTATACCGTTTCAGTGACGGTACTGAGAAGAAAGCAGGCACCATGGGCACCATCGGCTGTACCTCCTTCTTCCCCTCCAAGAACCTGGGCTGCTATGGTGACGGCGGGGCTCTCTTCACTGACAATGATGAGCTGGCGGCGCTGATACGCAGCATCACCAACCACGGCATGAAAGTGAGGTATTATCATGATACCATAGGGGTCAACTCGCGTCTTGACACTATCCAGGCAGCTATCCTCAGGGTCAAGCTCCGGCACCTTGATGAGTTCAATAAGTCACGGATGATGGCAGCCGGTCACTATGACCATGAGCTGTCAGGACTGCCGGGTATAACCACGCCGGTACGTTCTTCTTTCTCAACACACATCTTCCATCAGTACACCCTCAGGATAGATGGCGGCGAGCGCAACAGCCTCAGAGAATGCCTTGAGAATGAGGGAATACCTTCAATGATCTATTACCCGGTGCCTCTTCACATCCAGAAAGCCTACCTTCATCTGGGTTACGGGCCCGATGAATTCCCCGTCACAAACAGGCTCTCAGGCGAGGTGCTCTCACTGCCCATGCATACCGAACTGGACGAGGAGCAGCTGTCATACATCACCGGATGTATCAGATCAAAATTCAACTGAAAAAGAGATGGAGAAAGAGTATTTTGCACATGATACTGCGGTCATAGACGAGGGATGCACCATAGGCCGCGGAACAAAAATATGGCACTTCAGCCATGTCATGAAGGATGCCGTCATAGGGGAGAGATGCAACATAGGTCAGAACGTGGTTGTCTCTCCCGGCGTGATCCTCGGAAATAATGTCAAGGTCCAGAACAATGTATCTATATATACGGGAGTTATATGTGAGGACGACGCATTCCTGGGACCTTCAATGGTATTCACCAACATAACCAACCCGCGCAGCGCCATAATCAGGCGTGACCAGTATGTGACCACCATGGTCAGGCGCGGAGCATCCATAGGCGCCAATGCCACCATTGTGTGTGGCAATGAGATAGGTGCTTACTGCCTTATCGGCGCCGGAGCAGTGATAACAAAGCCGGTGAAGCCCTATGCCCTCGTGGTTGGTAATCCCGGCCGCCAGACAGGATGGGTCTCAGAATACGGACACCGTCTCTCTTTTGACGACAGCGGTATTGCCGTATGCCCTGAGAGCGGCCAGAGATACAAATTGTCCGACGGGGAAGTGACAAAAATTATTTAGTTGATTTATGCCTTTTTTAAATCATTCTTATGAACAATACACCTAAGAATTTCGGGCTCATAGGCACCGCGGGCTATATAGCTGACAGGCACCTGAGGGCCATAAAGGAGACAGGCAATCGCCTCCTGGCCAGCCTTGACAAATTTGACTGCGTGGGAAAACTTGACAGTTACTTCCCCGAGAGCGACTTCTTTGTTGAGTTCGAGAGGTTTGACAGGCATGTTGACAAACTTAAAAGAGTGGGTGTGCAGCTTGACTACGTGAGCATCTGCTCTCCCAACTACCTGCATGACTCCCATATCCGCTTCGCCCTGCGCCACCAGGCTGACGCCATCTGCGAGAAACCCGTAGTGCTCAATCCCTGGAACATTGACGCTTTGCAGGAGATAGAAAAAGAGACCGGACGGAGGATCTTCAATATCCTCCAGCTCAGATACCACCCCGTGATAATGGCTATGAGGGAAAAGATCATGAATGCCCCCGCCGGCAGGAAGCATGACATTGATCTTACATACATCACCAGCCGGGGCAACTGGTATCATATATCCTGGAAGGGCGACGTAAACAAGTCGGGCGGCATAGCCACCAATATCGGGGTTCATTTCTTTGACATGCTGGGCTGGATCTTCGGGCCGGTGGTCTCAAACAGGGTGCATCTGCTTGAGCGCGACAAAGCCTCCGGTTATCTTGAACTTGAAAATGCCCGGGTGAGATGGTTCCTGAGCATCGACTTCCATGACCTCCCTGAAACGGTCAGAGAGAAAGGCAAGAGAACATACAGGAATATCACAGTTGACGGTGAGGAACTGGAATTCTCAGAAGGATTCACTGACCTGCATACCGTCACTTACAGGGAGATACTGAATGGCAACGGCTACGGAGTGGAGGATGCCCGCCAGAGTATCGAGACAGTTTACCAGATAAGAAATTCGGCACTATCGGTGCTGACAGGAGAATATCACCCCCTCATTAAAAAATGAATATGTACGACAAAATTGTAAAAAGGGAGACAAAACTCTCACTCATAGGCCTCGGTTACGTTGGCCTGCCCATAGCGCTTGAGTTCGCGAAAAAGATCAGCGTGGTCGGTTTTGATATAAGACCTGACCGCGTGGAGCTGATGAAAAAGGGAATTGATCCCAGCAATGAGCTTGAGCATGAGGCATTTAAAGGAACTGATATTAAATTTACCGCTGACCCGGGGGATCTGCGTGAGGCATCATTCCATATCATAGCAGTACCCACCCCGGTTACGAGGCACAATCTTCCGGATCTGGAGCCGGTGCTGAAAGCATCTGAAACGGTGGGACGCATCCTCAAGAAAGGTGACTATGTGGTTTATGAATCCACGGTCTACCCGGGCTGCACCGAGGAAGAGTGCATCCCGGTGCTTGAAAGGTATTCAGGACTCAGGTGCCCGGATGATTTCAAGGTGGGCTTTTCACCCGAACGCATCAACCCGGGAGATAAAAACCACACGCTGACGAAGATAGTCAAGGTCACCAGCGGCTGTGATGCCGAATCGGCCGAAAACATTGCAAAAACCTATGAGCTGATTATTGAGGCAGGCGTCCACCGCGCATCATCAATAAAGGTGGCCGAGGCTGCCAAGATCATAGAAAACACCCAGCGTGACATCAACATAGCCTTCATGAATGAGCTCTCAATCATCTTCAACAGGATGGGCATCAACACTTACGAGGTGCTTGAGGCCGCCGGTACAAAGTGGAACTTCCTGAAGTTCTACCCCGGGCTGGTGGGAGGCCACTGCATAGGCGTAGACCCCTACTACCTCTCCTACAAGGCCAAGGCAATGGGTTACCACCCCCAGATGATCGACTCCGGCAGGTTCACCAATGACAGCATGGGAGCCTACGCCGGCAAAGAGACGGTGAAGAAGCTCATAGCCGCCCATAAGAGCCCTGACAGGTCAAGGGTGCTGGTGATGGGCATGACCTTCAAGGAGGATGTCACCGATATACGCAACTCAAAGGTCATCGACGTGGTTAATGAACTGCGCGATTTCGGGGTGGAAGTAGATGTGATTGACCCGGGAGCATCACCTGAGGAGGTGAAGCACGAGTACGGCATAGACCTCAAAAAGAATCCTGAAGGAAAATATGACGCTATCATTGTTGCAGTGTCCCATAAGGAGTATCGCGACCTGGATGAAAAATATTTCCTTGACCTGCTCAACGAGAAGGGCATACTGGTAGACCTTAAGGGTCTCTACAGGAACAGGATGAAATGGCTGACATACTGGAGCCTGTGATGAGAAGGAAGGTAATAGTAACAGGCGGCACTGGCTATATCGGGTCACACACAGCCGTGGAGCTCATTGCCGGAGGGTATGAGACGGTGATCGTTGACAACCTTTACAACTCCGATATCTCGGTGCTCGAAGGTATCCGCTCCATTACCGGAGTAACCCCTGCGTTTTATGAGTACGACCTGTGTGACAAAGAGAAGCTGGAAGAAGTTTTCAGGGCTGAGGGCAGGATAGATGCCATCATTCACTTTGCGGCATACAAGGCTGTCGGCGAGTCGGTCAGGAAACCGCTGGAGTATTACCGCAACAACCTGACCTCGCTGATGAACCTTCTGGAGATGATGGAGAGGCATAACACCCCTGCCCTGGTATTCTCATCGTCATGCACCGTTTACGGCCAGCCTGACACCCTTCCCGTCACGGAAGCATCGCCGGTGAAGGAGGCTGCTTCGCCGTATGGCTACACCAAGCAGGCCGGAGAGATCATCATCCGTGACACCATGGCTGCCAGACCGTCACAAAAGGCTGTCTCACTCAGGTATTTCAACCCCATTGGCGCTCATCCTACAGCATTTATCGGAGAGCTGCCGCGCGGCGTGCCGGAGAACCTGGTGCCCTTTATCACCCAGACGGCCATAGGCCTCAGGGAAGAGCTCAAGGTCTTCGGAACCGATTATGACACTCCCGACGGATCATGCATACGCGATTATCTTCATGTTGTTGACCTGGCAAAGGCGCACGTGATGGCGCTGGAAAGGATGCTCGACGGACACAACAAGGACAATTACGAGGTCTTTAACCTCGGCATGGGCAAGGGTGTTTCGGTGCTGGAAGCCATAGCGGCATTTGAAGAAGCCACCGGAGTGAAGCTGAAATATTCAGTTACCGGCCGCAGGGCAGGAGACATTGAGAAGATCTGGGCCGATCCCTCGCTCGCCAACAGGGAACTGGGATGGAAGACGGAGATAACCATTGAGGAGGCCATGGAGACCGCCTGGCGATGGGAGAACAGGCTTAAGAACAAGGATTAATGAAAAGAGTAATACTTATTACCGGAGGAGCAGGATTTATCGGGTCACACGTCGTGAGACGGTTTGTAAAGAAATATCCCGGTTATTCCGTTGTCAATGCTGACAAGCTCACATATGCCGGTAACCTCGGCAACCTAACCGATATTGACCGGGAACCGAACTATACCTTCCGCAAGGTTGACATAGTTGACAAGAAGGCCGTCAATGCACTCTTCAGCGAGTTCAGGTTTGACGGGGTGATACACCTGGCCGCGGAATCACACGTAGACAGGTCAATCACCTCGCCTGACGAGTTTATTCATACAAATATCCTCGGCACGGTCAACCTGCTGACAGCATTCCGCGATGTTGTTCCTGCCACAGATGCTGGCAGGCTGTTCTACCATATCTCCACTGACGAAGTGTATGGCTCACTTGAACACGGAGGATACTTTACAGAGCAGACTGCGTATGACCCGCGCAGCCCCTATTCGGCCTCCAAGGCCAGCTCGGACCATATGGTGAGAGCTTTCGGCAATACATACAAACTGCCGTTTGTGATTTCCAACTGCTCCAACAACTACGGTCCCAACCAGTTCCCGGAAAAACTTATTCCGCTGACCATTAACAACATAAAGACAATGAAGCCAATCCCGGTCTACGGTAAGGGTGAAAATATCCGTGACTGGCTCTACGTTGAGGATCATGCAACTGCCATTGATGTTATCTTCCATCAGTGCAAAACGGGTGAAACCTATAACGTAGGAGGTGACAACGAGTGGAAGAACATTGACCTGGTACGCCTGCTCTGCAGTATCATGGACCGCAAGCTGGGCAGAGAGAGCGGCAGCTCGGAAAAGCTTGTCACCTTTGTCACTGACCGCGCCGGGCATGACCTTCGTTATGCCATTGACAGCAGCAAGTTGCAGAGGGAACTCGGGTGGAGACCATCAGTCACCTTTGAGCAGGGACTGGAAATGACCGTTGACTGGTACCTGGCCAATGAGAAATGGCTGACATCAATTATCTCCGGTGATTATGCGAAGTATTACGAAGAGATGTACGGCAGAAGATAGTCGGCAGTTGGCAGTCCGCAGCAGGCAGTCCGGGCTGCAGGCGGTAAGTAATTGATTGACTGCCGACTGCTGACCGCTGACTGCTGACTTTTCTCTTCTTATCCTATATTCCGTATTCGGCTGATGAGCTCATCCCCCAGATCAGTCTTGATCTTGATGTGATCAAGAATGGCCAGCACCACGCCGTTTTTCTCGAAGTCGCCCCTCACCTGCTCAAAATCACGTTTCTTCACCTCATCATCACCGTCAATGCCGAATCCTGTCATGGATGAGAGGGTGAACTCTTTGCGGGCGTCATCGTAGAGCATCCTGTCAAGGTCAACCACGCTCTTCTTCCATCGCTCAACTATTGCAATAATATCTTCAGCCGTCAGCTCCTCGTTGGGTTTGCCGGTCTCCCCGGGGAGCCTGTCATAGACCCAGCTCCATTCAAGGTCATAATAGTGCCTGTGTATTGCCTCAAAATGCCTGTTAATGGCATCAGCGCTCTTCACCTCCCTGTTTTCGATGGCTGAGAGCAGTTCCTCTATGGAGCTGAGTGGTGTTATCAGGCCTGACATATCAATCCAGTCACCTGTACCCTTATCATTATCAGGCTTCATCCTTTTGCGTATCTCCTCATCATTTCTGCATTCAGTGCCTTCCAGCCTCTTGATCACCGAGTTGCCGATGAACTTGTCTATGCCCATCTGGTATAGGGTAATGCCTCTCTCGGCCGCAGAGCTTTTCATCCTCATCCTGTCAAAGGAGATGATCTCCTGTCCCTGGTTCTCCTTAATCAGCTTTTTAAGCAGTTCCCTGCCCTTCATCATCTTACCCACAGTAAAGGGGCTGAGCAGGTTATAGTTTATCTGGTCAAGTTTTTTTGAATCCTTTCGCATATCACGCTTCGGCCATTTCTGGGCGTCACGTATGGTTCCCACAGAGCGGAGGTTGATGCCGGGTATAAGCTGCGACTCGTAGCTCACCTCGGTAAGATATGAGAAGGGGAACTGGGTGGTATCAACATTATGGTAATGGCGGCCCACCACCAGTGTGAAGGGGCCTATTCGCGAGGGCCAAAGCACGTAAGAGTCGGAAGTGGTCTTCGAACCCCTCTCCATTATCCCCTGGTGAATCGGCCCCAGCTTGTACATGTGGTTACTCTGGTTGGAGCCGCTGCCGGCGTTCATGAAGGAGAAGATCCCGGCTATCAGCAGTGTTGATTTGTGATGTGTGACAGTGAATGGTCCGGCAAATATTGAGCATGCCTCGCCGTGGTAACCGCCGCAGTTGGAGAAGAAGAGTGAGTTTTCCGCGGAGTACTGTTTAGAGAGGGTACAGCCCTGACCTATAAAGCACTTGTCTATCACGGCGGCATCATTGACTTTTGATCCCGAGCATATGATGAAGTGATCCATTATCACATCATTGCCTATCATGACAGGATCCTTGAAGGTGCTGTTGACCGAGCCCTCGGCCAGCCGTGATATATCCTCTATCACGGCGCCATTACCTATTCTCACGTTCTTGATGGTTCCGCATCCGGCTATATAGGCCCCCGAACCAATCTCCCCGCGGTCCGACTTAACACTTTCCGAATAGTCAGCTATCAGCTTTTCTATCTCTGCTATGGCAGCAGGCCGGTGCCTGTAGAGCGTGATTATGTATGCCATGTGGGAGGTCAGCCTATCCCATATAGGCACTTCCCTTCCTCCTGTCTCGTTGAGGACGGCAACGCGGGTGCCGTTGCCGAATGATGTGCGGCCCTCGGTTGAGATATGGCCGCAGTTTCTTATTACCACTCCCTCTCCTATGTCATAGTTGGCAATGAAACCGGTGATGTCAGTTATTGTGACATTGTCAGCTATGTTGCAGTTGTGGATGTGGGCATTTTTGATCCCGTGGAGGAGTGGCAATCCGCATCTCTCGCGGGCCACCCCGTTGAACAGGCCCAGCCTGACAATACCGGAAAAGGTGACATTCTGAATTCTCTCGGCATTGAACGGGTCCTTTACAAAGACACTCTCCCATGAGTTGCTTCTGCAGCCTGCTGCTTCCAGGCCACGGATTTCACCTATACTTAGACTTCTGTAACCTTCTGCCATAATTTGCAGTATATATTATTCCACAGTAACTGATTTCGCGAGGTTTCTCGGCTGATCCACATCGCATCCGCGAAGGACAGCAATATGATATGAGAGCAGTTGCAGCGGCACTACGGCCAGTACCGGAGCAAAGACCGTGATGGTTTCCGGCACCTCCATGACATGATCAGCCATCTGACCTATCACCTGGTCTCCCTCGGTGACCACGGCAATGATCTGTCCCTTGCGTGCCTTTACCTCCTGGATATTACTTACTATCTTTTCGTATGAATTCTCCCTGGTGGCCACCACAACCACGGGCATATGTTCATCTATCAGGGCTATCGGCCCGTGCTTCATCTCGGCAGCAGGATAGCCCTCAGCATGGATGTAGGATATCTCCTTGAGCTTGAGTGCACCTTCCAGTGCCACCGGATAGAGCAGTCCCCTGCCCAGATAGAGCGCATTGGTAGAGTCCTTGTAGATGTTTGCCAGGGCAAGGGCCTGGTCATTCATCTTCAGCGCCTGATCCACCTTATCAGGCAGAGAGGTCAGCTCATGTATCAGTTCGCGGTAGCGTGCCTCATCAATCAGGCCCTTGCGGTAGCCCATCTCAAAGGCAATCATTGCCAGTGTCACCACCTGTGTGGTAAAAGCTTTTGTTGAGGCCACCCCTATCTCCGGCCCTGCATGGGTGAAGACGCCGGCGTTGGTCTCGCGCGATATGGATGACCCTACCACATTGCATATGCCCAGCACCATTGCCCCGCGCTCTTTTGCCAGGCGTATTGCTGCCAGCGTGTCAGCCGTCTCGCCGCTCTGGCTGATGGCAAGCACTATGTCGCCCTTTTTGATAACCGGATCACGATACCTGAACTCAGATGCATATTCCACCTCCACGGGTATGCGGCAGAACTCCTCCAGGATATACTCTCCCACCAGACCGGCATGCCATGAGGTGCCGCATGCCACTATAAGTATCCTGTCCGCAGAGGCTATCGTGTCAAAGACATTGTGAAGCCCTCCCAGCATCAGTCCCGATTGATTGGGCAGTATCCTGCCCCTGAAGGTATCATGTATTGCCCTGGGCTGCTCAAAGATCTCCTTGAGCATGAAGTGCGGAAAACCTTCCTTGTCTATCTCTCCCAGCTTAAGGTCAACCTCCTTCACCTCGGGCTCCACGCTCTTGTTCCTGATAGCCTTAAGGATCATCTCATCCTTCCTGATCACCGCCAGGTCATCATCATTAAGGTATATGACCCTCTGGGTATGTTCAACTATGGGTGTGGCATCGGAAGCAATGAAGTTTTCTCCGTCGCCAACCCCTATCACCAGCGGTGATCCCTGCCTGGCAGCAAAGAGCTTGCCCGGCTCATTCCGACAGTAGACGGCTATACCATAGGTTCCCTCCACCTTGTTCAGGGCCATGATGACAGCCTGCTCCGCAGAAAGGTCGCCCTCAAGGTAGAGATGTTCCATCAGGTTTGCCAGAACCTCTGTGTCAGTCTGGCTTGAGAACTTCACATCACGGCTCTCAAGGTGCCTCTTGATACGCGCATAGTTTTCAATGATGCCGTTATGAACCACTATAAAATGCCCGCGGCATGATACCTGCGGGTGTGCGTTGATCTCGTTGGGTTCGCCATGGGTGGCCCACCGCGTGTGCCCCATGGCAATGGAGCCGTCAAAATCCTTGCTCCTGACCATCTCTTCAAGATCCCGGACCCTGCCGGCACACTTGAATATCTCGGTGCGGTCACCATTGCTTATGGCTATGCCCGCCGAGTCATAACCCCTGTATTCCAGCCTCTTGAGTCCGCTGATCACAATGTCACGGGCAGGGCGGGAGCCTATATATCCTACAATTCCACACATAAAAAAACCGATAGTATTATTCAATCAATACAATGTATACGCGAACTCCAGCTTAAAAGCCGGTTCGTTCGTATTTGCCTTGAAGATCACGTTTTTAACAGCATTGATAGGGAGATAGAGTTCTACTGATGGTTCATCTATCTCCCCGTTGAGGTATGCCTGGACAAATGAGGTTATGTTGAAGATGTAGCTGTCTTTGTCAGAGTAATATTTCCCATCCATAAAGCTGATATCATGAACCAGGTCAGGTATGGGCAACTCCCTTCCTTCGCTGTTGCGGTAACGCACATAGATCTGTGACGGCATCTCCTTCTCGGGGAAGTATTCATCATCAAGATGTACGGGAGCAATTATTCGTGCCTTGTTCACGGCCAGATTGGAGACGTTTTTGTAGGCTTCAAGTGAGGGCAGGTCAAGTTTAACATAGAGACCCATATAGTTCTGCATAAACACTGCAGTATCAGTCACCATATCATTGACATGAGTTATCTGCAGTGCGGGGTCTGCCGTGGAGCGGTCATGAGTGAACCTGTTGTAGTTGACTGCCCTTGGAGTAGCCACAAATGAATAATTGTACTTTAGAGTATCAGAACGGTAAAAGATAGTTATCCCGAGCGGGTCAATGCTGGACAGCTCTGATGCATTCATCTCCACAATAATGGGTTCTGTCACGCTTTTGATTGCAAAATAGAGCCCTCTGAAATACTCTTCGTAGAACCTTGCTCCGGAACTTAACTTTGTAGTGTCTCTCAACAGGTGCTCGCCAACCCAGTTGTGAAGCTTGACAACGGCAGGGCTTCCGGCCTCGAGGTCCGGCAAGCGGTATTCGCCAAGGTACACTATGGTGTCCGGATCCTGCCCGGAGTAGAAGTCGGTTGAGTCAGTGATCAATGTGCCGGTCTCGCAAAGGCGAATAAAGTGAATTGCGGTACTGTCGTTGCCCGACACCCTGGAGGGGACAAAGGTAAGCAGCACGGAGTCAATCTCAAACTCTCTTGCCGGCCACTTGGTCATCAACCGGAGCTGTGTCACCAGGTCACAATAGGTGCTGCCGAAATAATCATCATAGACCGAACCGGCAATCATCCTGGTATAATCAGTGGTCAGGGTGAGATCATTGTACATGGTATAGGCCCTGATCCCCACCGTATCTGTTGATCCTATCTCTATGAAGTCATCGTCGGGTAGAAGTCCTATACCGATCTTATCCGGATCCTGTGAGCAGGAGGAGAGAGCTGCCAGAAGCAGTGAAAAGAGTGTAGCTGTTGTTGTTCGCATCCCCCTGAAGGGAGCGCGATGGTTTTTATTTTGCAGATTCCAGAAGGAGTTTGTCATAAAAGTCATTGTATGCATCTATATAATTCTCCTCTCCCTGGTACTCCAGAAGAGGCTTTCCCATGGCTGTGACCTTTTTCTTCACCTCTTCATCAATCTTCTCACACCCGAAGATAATACCGTCAGAATTCTCTGCGGTAAGGGTTGTCAGGCTGAGAAAATCGGCCCCTTTCTTTATGGCACCGAGGGCTCCGGCATCTATGCCGTCTGCCGCCAGCTTATCGGACAGTGAAGATTTTAACGGTTTTTTAAATCCGTTATTGTAAACTGAATATACTGATTTGACCCTGCTGAAAACGGGGTCATCCGAATATAGTTTCTTAATATAAAGAGGCACCAGTGATGCGAGCCATCCGTGGCAGTGGACTATGTCAGGGCTCCAGCGCAGCTTGCGCACCGTCTCAATCACCCCGCGGGCAAAAAAAATGGCTCTCTCATCATTGTCCTCGTACTCGTTGCCCGAGGCATCGGCCACAGTGTGCTTGCGATGAAAATAATCATCATTGTCAATGAAGTATACCTGCATCCTGGCCGACTGTATTGAGGCTACCTTGATGATAAGCGGATGATCCGTGTCATCAATTATCAGATTCATCCCCGAAAGACGAATAACTTCGTGAAGCTGGTTTCTCCTCTCATTGATTGAACCGTAACGGGGCATGAATGTCCGTATCTCCTTCCCCCTTTCCTGTATGCCCTGCGGCAGATCACGGCTGATCTTTGAAAGCTTTGTCTCACCAAGATAGGGCATGATCTCCTGTGAAACAAACAATACCCTTCTGCTCTCCATTA
>JAAZBN010000225.1 GCA_012513795.1 Bacteroidales bacterium
ACATTATAAATGCTCTCAGAGCCTAACAGAACACTACGATGATAACATCCATTGCATGGAAGAATGTCTGGAGGAACAGGACCAGGAGCCTGACCGTGATAGCTGCCGTGACTGTTGGCGTCTTTGCAGGTGTCTTTGCCATGGCAGCCATCAACAGTTCTATTGTTCAGCGTATTGATGCTGCCGTCAACGAAGAGCTGTCACATATCCAGGTAAACAATCCCGGCTTCAGGGGCAGCAGTGATATAGCCAATGTGATAGCCGGGCCGCAGAAGGTAGTTAAGGTACTCGACGAAACACCCGGAGTGACCCATATTGCTGAGCGTATTATTGTGCGGGGCATAGCCTCTACATCTGCCGGGAGCGCGGGTGTGGAGATCACCGGCATTGACGTTGAAAAGGAGCAGCAGATGTTTACCCTGAACGAACGGCTGATACCCGGTACCGGAAGCTACTTCGGGACAGATACCCGGCTCAACAGCGCCTTTATCGGCGAGAAGCTGGCGAAAGAGCTGTACATTATTCGGTATATTCTTTCTGAGGAGTCTTTTACCACCCTTGAAGCTGAAGGCGTTCCCGCGGCCGTGGCCGCGAAACTCAGGCCCCTCGAAAACCAGAGGTTCACAACTGAAAAGAAACTGACGGAGGCCTTTTCCGGATTGCTTACGGCGAAGGAGGCGAAGCTGTACGGGATGAAGATTAAGGAAGCTGCCTGGTCATACCGTGAGGGATCGAAGATCATCCTGACGTTTCTTGATGCAGATGGTATGCAGACCGGTGCGGCATTCCGTATCTGCGGCATATTCCGGACCAACAATGACTTTTTTGAGGCTATGTCCCTGTTTGTGCCACGTGATGAGCTGCGCCGGCTCACCGGCATGGAAGAGGGGCAGTACCACCGCATCATCGCCAGGCTGGAGGATAATGACCAGACCGACAAAGCCAGCGCCGCAGTGAAGGAGTCTCTTCCCGGGCTGGAGGTGATGAACTGGAAACAGATACAGACTGATCTGGCCATGATAGCCGATTACGTAAACCGGATTTACGGTATCTTCATGGTATTAATCCTTGCAGCCCTTGCTTTCGGAATTGTAAACACCATGCTGATGGCGGTGCTGGAGCGCACCCGCGAACTGGGAATGCTCTCCGCCATAGGCATGAATCGCCGGCGTGTCTTCAGCATGATCATGCTTGAGTCAATATTCCTTTCAATAGTCGGAGGCTTTGCAGGAATGGCTGTAAGCGCTATTGTCATTGCCATTACCAATCATACAGGCATTAATCTGGTTAAGTATGCAGAGGGTCTTGAGGCATTCGGCTATTCGGCGCAGCTTTATCCCACTATCGGGGCGGATTTCTTTATCATGCTGACGGTAATGATAGTGATCACCGGGATCATTTCAGCCATCTATCCCGCCAGGAAAGCGTTGCAGCTCAACCCGGTTGAAGCGTTAAGAGGAGAATAACAAGAAAAACAGAATACGATGAAAGTAGTTGAAATCAATGATGTCTTCAAGACCTATCATGATACCGAGGTTGAGGTGAAAGCCGTTAACGGCGTCACCCTCAGTTTTGAAAAGGGCGATTTTGCCGTGATTGTGGGTCCGTCGGGCTCAGGCAAGACCACCCTTTTGAATCTCATCGGGGGCCTTGACCAGCCCACCGCCGGGGAGATCATAGTTGCAGGACACAGGCTCTCAGAACTGAAGCCTTCCGAACTGATAGACTTCCGCATGGAGCATGTGGGATTCGTCTTCCAGTCGTACAACCTGATACCTGTTCTCACGGCTTCAGAGAATGTGGG